>NZ_CP034689.1:6373185-6687823 GCF_003994415.1 Achromobacter spanius
CTTCAACACGGATTGGCGGTCGATGGAGGTGGGTGCGTTCATCGATTATTTGCACGCCTGCAAGCCGCAACCGGGTATCGAGGCCGTGCAGTATCCGGGGGAATATGAAGCCCGGAATCGGGCAGTGAATGCGGAGTCGGTGGAGTTCGACAGCCGGATCTGGGACGGGTTGACGAAGTTGGCGGTGGAGCTGGGGGTGCCTGAGGCGTTGCCTTGAGGGGGGGCGTGCTTGCGGAGATGATGGGTTTCGCGCGACGGAGGATGGCGTTTTTGGGTAGGGGGTGGCGCGCTGCACCCATCCTACGCCATCCCGCGCCATCCACCGCGCGGCGCGCGGTGTCAGGTTTTGGTGGATCGGTGTCGGCTGATGCTCATCATGATGCCGAACGCGATGCCCATCGTGAATAGCGCGGTGCCGCCGTAACTCATGAAGGGTAAGGGTACGCCTACAACCGGCAGGATGCCCGTCACCATCCCGACGTTCACGAACACGTAGATGAATAGCATCATCGTCAGCGCGCCGGCCAGCAGCCGGCCGAACTGCGATGAGGCGCGAGAGGCGATCGTCAGGCCGCGCGCCATCATCAGGCCGTACAGCACCAGGATCGCAATACCGCCGTACAGGCCGAATTCCTCGGCGTAGACCGCAAAGATGAAGTCGGTGGTGCGTTCGGGAATAAAGTCCAGATGGGTTTGCGTGCCCTTCATGTAGCCCTTGCCGTACACGCCCCCCGACCCCACCGCAATCATCGATTGGATCGTGTGGAAGCCCTTGCCGAGCGGATCGGAACTGGGGTTCAGCAGCGTGCAAACGCGGTGCTTCTGGTAATCGTGCAGCACGACCCAGTTCACGTCCGGTTCGCACAACTGGTCTTCGTAGTACACCAGCGTGCCGATGGCGATAATGCCGGCCAGCATGACGGGCACCAAGAGCTTGAAGGACAGGCCCGCGAAATAAATCACGAAAAAGCCGGCGCCGAACACCAGCAGCGCCGTGCCCAGGTCAGGCTGCAACACAATCAGTCCAAAGGGCGCGGCCAGCATGGCGGCGGCAGCCAGGAAGTCGCGGATGCGCACGGCGCCTTCGTGGCGCTGGAAATACCAGGCCAGCATCATCGGCACGGCAATCTTCATCATCTCGGACGGCTGGATCCGAGTGACACCCAGGTCCAGCCAGCGCGTTGCGCCCTTGCTGGTTTCGCCAAAGAACTCCACGCCCAGCAGCAACACCACGCCCACCACGTAAAACGGCAAGGCCAGCTTCATCAACCACTTGGGGGAATCAGCGCCATGGTCCACATGGCGAAGAACGCGATGATGAAGTTGCGCGATTGTTCGGCGAATCGCCAGTCGGTACCGCCCACCGCCGAATGCATGACGGTCAGGCCCAGCGCCGCGAACATCATCAGGATGGCCAGCAGCGGCCAGTCGAACGCCGTGAAAATGCGTAGCAGGATCAGGCCCAGGCGTTTCATTGTTGGCGCACCACGTCGTCGGTGATGGTTTCGACGGAAGCCAGGGGGTCGCCGCGGTCGGGCCGCACGATCTGGTCCTGACGGTCTTTGGCGAGCCAGTAGTCGAAGACCTTGCGCGCGACCGGCGCGGCCACGCTGGCGCCCCAGCCTGCGTTCTCGACAATCAGCGACACGGCAATGCGGGGGTGCTCCAGCGGGGCGAAGCCCATGAACAGCGCGTGGTCGCGCAGGCGTTCATCAATGGCGCTGGCGCGGTAATGGCCGCCGCGCAGGCTGAACACCTGGGCGGTGCCGGTTTTACCGGCCGCCTGGTAGGGCGCGTTGGCGAACGCGCGGCGCGCCGTACCGGATCGCACCACGTCAGCCATGGCGTTCTTGATCACGTCCACGTTGGCCTGCTTGAGCGGAATGCGGTAGTCGGGCACGGACACCGTCGGCTTGGCGACGCCGGTGCGGGAATCACGCACCGCGTGCACCAGGTGCGGCCGCCGGTACAGCCCATTGTTGGCCAGGGTCGAGGTGCCCTGCGCCAGTTGCAGCAGGGTGAATGAGTTGTAGCCCTGGCCCACGGCCACTGAAATGGTTTCACCCGCGTACCAGCGCTGGCGGTCCTTGTCTTTGTAGGCCGCGCGCTTCCAGTCGGTGGACGGCAACACGCCGCGCTTTTCGCCTTCCAGGTCGATGCCGGTGATCTGGCCAAAACCGAACTGCTTGGAGAAGTCATGCAGGGCATTGACGCCGATTTCGGGGCCAAGCGAATAAAAGTAGGTGTCGGACGACACCACGATGGCCTTGTGCATGTCGGTCATGCCGTAGGCCGCGCCGCCCGCGTTGCGAAACTTCTGTCCGCCGAATTCGTAGTAACCGGGGTCCGAGATGCGATCCGTGGCGCTGCGCTTGCCCAGCTCCAGCGCGGCCAGACCAACGAAGGGCTTGTAAGTGGAGCCAATGGGGTAGGTGCCGTAAAGCGGGCGGTTGATCAGCGGATGGTCTGGCGATTCGTTCAGCATGCGCCAGTTGTCGACATCGATGCCATCCACGAAAAGATTGGGGTCGAATGACGGTTGCGACACAAAGGCCAGCACTTCGCCCGTGTCCGGGTCAATGGCGACGAGCGCGCCGCGCTGTCCCGCAAAGGCTTCTTCGGCCACCTTCTGCAGGCCCATGTCGATCGACAACATGATGTCCGACCCTGGCACCGGGTCAATCCGCCGCAGGGTACGCATGGGGCGGCCGCCCGCGGTGACTTCGACCTCTTCCAGGCCGGTGCGGCCATGCAACTGCTCTTCCCAGGTCTTTTCGATGCCTTTTTTGCCGATGACGTCGGTACCGCGATAGTTGCCCAACTGGCCGGTGCGCTCGAGCTCTTCGTTGTCGCCCTCGGCGATGCGGCCGATATAACCCACCACGTGCGCGGCAGACACGCCTTGCGGGTATTCACGCACCCAGCGTGCCCGCAATTCCACGCCCGGAAACTGGAAAGCGTGCGCGGCGAACCAGGCGGCCTCGGTGTCGTTCAGATTGTTGCGCAAGAGCAGGCTGGCGTAGCGGCTGGATTCCGCCGCGCGCCGCTTGAAGCGCCGTTGATCCGCCGGGCTGATGTAGACGACTTCGGTCAGGCGCTCGAACAGCTCGTTCATGTTGCCGGCGTGGGCAGGCACCACTTCCAGCGTGTAGGTACGGTAGTTGCGCGCCAGGACTTCGCCATTGCGGTCCAGGATCTCGCCGCGCCGCGGCGGAATCGGCACCACCGCGATGCGGTTGCGGTCGGCGCGCTCGGACAGGCCTTCGTAACGGTCAACCTGCAAATACCAGAACCGACCCACCAACACGCCGAAGCACACCAAGGCGAACACGCCGCCCACCCAGGCGCGCATGCGGAATCGCTGCTTTTGCTGCTGGCCGGTTTTCTTGAATTCAAACATCACGCATCACCGCCATCAGGCGGAGGAGGATTCGGCGTCATCGGCGCCGCGCTGCGGCAGGTGCAAGACCCAGCCCGCCAGCGGCCACAAGGCGGCCGTGATGGCCACGCTGATGCACCAGTCCCAGCCCGGCCACTTGCCCGCCAGCCAGGCATGGATGATCTGCGTCAGGAAACGGGCGACGAAGAACACAGGCAGCATGTGCATCGCCTGGCTCCAGAGGTCAAACCGTTGCAGTCGGCGGTGCAGCACCACGGCGCCATAGGCAACCAGCGTGTAGGACAAGGCGTGCTCGCCGAGCAAGCCGGCGTCGTGCACATCCATCAGCAAGCCGAAAAAGAACGCGGTGAAGAGACCAACGCGGCGCGGTTCATGCACGCACCAGAAGGCGATGATCAGCACCAGCACGTCGGGCGCGCCCTGCCACAGCCGCCACGGCAGCAAGGACACCAGCCACACCAGCAACAATGTTCCCCAGACGAACACACCATGCGCCGGCCCGGAAAGCCGGTCGGGATGCACGTTGCTGGGCGTTCCCAGGCGGCGCCTGGGCGGCGATTGGTTAGTCCGATCCACCGGAATCGACCTCCTGACGGTTGGACTCGGCGCGGGCCACATCCACCTGCAAAACCAGGAAGTGGCGATAGCGTTCGGGATGGGCCAACGGTTCACATACGGCGCGGGCGAACCCCGACGCGGTGTCGCGTTCGACCGAAGTCACTTTGGCCACGGGCAGGCCGGCGGGAAACAGGCCGCCCACGCCGCTGGTGACGATAGTATCGCCTTCCTTGATGTCGGCATTGGCGGCAAGGTAACGAACTTCCATCTTGCCCGGCGAATTTCCGCCGAACGCGATCAGGCGCAGGCCGTTGCGCAGCAATTGCACGGGAATGGACACCTGCTCGTCGGTAACCAGGGCGGCTTCGGCCGTCATCGGCGTCACGCGCACGATCTGGCCGACCACGCCGCCTTCGTCGATGACCGGCATGCCCGGCGCCAGGCCGGCCTTGCTGCCCTTGTTGAACACCAGCCGTTGCGTGAAGGCGTTGGTGGGTTCGTACATGACCTCGACCACCACGGCCGATTGCGCCACGGTATCGGTCACGCCAAGCAAGCGGCGTAATTGCGCGTTTTCGGCGGCCAGTTGCGCAGCGTGCGACGCCACCTGGGCCAGCTCGATGCGCTGGCGCTGCAAGGCTTCGTTTTCACTGCGGATGAGGTTGGCCGCGTTGACCCATTCGTTGACCTGCTGGACCAGATCGCGCGGCGCCATGACGGCGCGCTGAAAGGGATACAGCGCCACGGCAATCGTCCGGCGCGCGGGTTCCAGCATGCGCCATTGGGAATCCATGACGATCAAGGCCAACGCAAGGACGACCAGAACGACCAGCCGCACCTCGGCAGGTGGGCCGCGCCTGAATAGGGGGGGGTCCCTTGTCGTTGCATGAATCTCAGCCCGGACGCCCGCGTCCGTAGCCCCCGCAGCGGCCGGAGCCGAAAAAAAGCGGGGCTCCGGGCTGGCGGGCGGTATTAGTCGTTGATGAAGATGGCGCCCAGTTTCTCAAGGTGTTCCAGCGCCTCGCCGCAGCCCCGCACAACGCAGGTCAGGGGATCGTCGGCCACCACGACGGGCAAACCGGTTTCTTCCTGGAGCAGGCGATCAAGATCGCGCAGCAGCGCGCCGCCACCGGTCAGGGCAATGCCCTTGTCGGTGATGTCGGCACCGAGTTCGGGCGGGGTTTGCTCAAGCGCGATCTTCACGGCGGACACGATCTGGTTCAGCGGATCGGTCAGCGATTCCAGGATCTCGTTGGACGAGACCGTGAAGCTGCGCGGCACGCCTTCAGCCAGATTGCGGCCCTTGACTTCGATCTCGCGAACTTCGGAACCCGGGAATGCGGAACCGATTTCCTTCTTGATCAATTCAGCCGTGGGTTCACCGATCAGCATGCCGTAGTTGCGACGGATGTAGTTGACGATGGCCTCGTCGAACTTGTCGCCGCCGACGCGCACGGAACCCTTGTAGACCATGCCGCCCAGCGAGATGACCGCCACTTCCGTGGTGCCGCCGCCGATGTCGACAACCATGGAACCGCTGGCATCGGACACGGCCAGGCCGGCGCCGATGGCCGCGGCCATGGGTTCTTCGATCAGGAAGACGTGGGACGCGCCCGCGCCCAAGGCCGATTCGCGGATGGCGCGGCGCTCAACCTGGGTGGAACCGCAAGGCACGCAGACGATGATCCGCGGGCTGGGCGCCAGCATGTTGCGGGGGTGCACCATGCGAATGAACTGCTTGAGCATCTGTTCGGTGACCGTGAAGTCGGCGATAACGCCGTCCTTCATGGGCCGGATGGCCTCGATGTTGCCGGGAACTCGGCCGAGCATCTGCTTGGCTTCGTGGCCGACGGCCTGGATGATCTTTTTGCCGTGAGGCCCGCCTTCATGACGGATTGCGACCACGGAGGGCTCATCGAGCACAATGCCCTTGCCGCGGACGTAAATCAGCGTATTGGCGGTACCGAGGTCAATCGCCATATCGCTGGAAAAATAACTGCGCAGGAATCCGAACATGGGAGCTCAGCTAAATTCTGGGGGGAATTGGGTTCATGCCGGGGGGCGTATGGCCCGAAAAAGGTCGGGTCCGCCTGTCATCACGGCGATTAAACCGTGAATCATAACTTATAATTTCACCGGAAATAGCGCATAAATGCAGGCTATTCAAGCTTTGTAACGGGTTTGGCGCATGCATACTGCCCAGTCCCGCCCTTCGGCCTTCGCTTATCGATTTTGCAATCCCTATGGCGCTTAATGACACAGATGTGGCCCGCATTGCCCGGCTGGCCAGGATCGAACTGACTCCCGACCAGCGCACGCTTGCGCAGGCGGAGCTTAACGGCATTCTCCACTTGATAGAACGGCTTCAGTCCGTCGACACCCAGGGCGTCGAACCGCTGGCCCACCCGCTGTCCGCCCATGAGGACATTGTGCTGCGCCTGCGTGAAGACGCCGTGACGGAGACCAGCTCGGAAGCGCGCCGCGAAGCGCTGCTGGCCAATGCCCCCGACGCCCAGGAAGGCTTGTTCCTGGTCCCCAAAGTCCTCGACTAAGCCATGACAAAACCTGCCTTGCATACCCAATTCGAGGGGATCGCCGCCTTGCGCGCGGCCCTCGCCCAACGCCAGGTCAGCGCCGTTGAACTGGCGCAAAGCGCCTTGGCGGCCGCCGATGCGGCCAGCGGCCTGAATTGCTTTTTACATATTGACGCTGAATTGACGCTGGCCCAGGCCCGCGCCGCCGACGCCGCCCTGGCCGACGGTTCGGCCGGCCCCTTGGCCGGCGTGCCCATCGCCCACAAAGACGCTTTCGTGACTCGCGGCTGGCGTACCACCGCGGGCAGCAAGATGCTGGACGGCTACGTCAGCCCATTCGACGCCACCGTCGTCGAGCGCCTGGGTTCGGCCGGCGCCGTGTCGGTCGGCAAGCTCAACTGCGACGAATTCGCCATGGGCTCCGGCAACGAAAATTCCGCCTACGGCGTCGTGAAGAACCCCTGGGATCACGCCGCCGTTCCGGGCGGGTCGTCGGGTGGCTCCGCAGCCGCGGTCGCCGCTCGTCTGGTGGCGGCCACCACCGGCACCGACACCGGCGGCTCAGTGCGCCAGCCCGCTGCTCTGTGCGGCGTCAGCGGCATCAAGCCCACTTACGGCACCGTGTCGCGCTATGGCATGGTGGCTTTCGGGTCCAGCCTGGACCAGGCCGGCCCCTTGGCGCAAAGCAGCCGCGACCTGCTTGAACTGCTGGACGTCATCAGCGGCTTTGACCCGCGCGACGCCACCAGCCTTGAAAAGTGCGATGGCGCCGTGAACGAACCCGGCCGCGTCCGTCGCGACTTCGACGCCGCGCAAGGAAAGTTCGACGCCGCCGGCAGCCAGCCCCTGAAGGGCCTGCGCATCGGCGTGCCGGAAGAATATTTCGGCGCCGGCCTGGCAGCCGATGTAGCCGCCGCGGTGGAAGCCGCGCTGGCACAGTTCGAAGCGCTGGGCGCCGTGCGAGTGCCCGTGTCGCTGCCGCGCACGGAACTGGCCATCCCGGCTTATTACGTCATCGCGCCGGCGGAGGCGTCCAGCAACCTGGCCCGCTACGACGGCGTGCGCTACGGCCACCGCACTGAACAGTACGGCGACCTGAACGAGATGATCAGCCGCTCGCGCGCCGAAGGCTTCGGCGACGAGGTCAAGCGCCGCATCCTGATCGGCACCTACGTGCTGTCCCACGGTTACTACGACGCCTATTATTTACAGGCACAACGTCTGCGCCGCCTGATCGCGCAAGATTTCCAGCGCGCCTATGCCGGCCAATGCGACGTCATCATGGGCCCGGTCACGCCGTCGGTCGCCAAGAACATCGGCGACAACCGCGACGACCCCACCGCCGACTGGCTGGCCGACGTCTACACGCTGGGCGTGAGCCTGGCCGGCCTGCCTGCCATGTCGATCCCCTGCGGCTTTGGCGGCGACAACGGCAAGCGTCCTGTCGGCCTGCAAATCATCGGCAACTACTTCGATGAAGGCAGGCTGCTGGCCATCGCCGACCGCTACCAACAAGTAACGGACTGGCACAAGCGGTCCCCGCTGTGATGATGCCCCGACGCTCTCTTCGCTTGCTGGCCCCAAAGGGGGCCGCCAGCGCTTGGGGCGGCCCGGCGCCGCTGGCATCACAGCCGCGGCACTACTGATTGGAACTACAGATAATGAACTGGGAAATCGTCATCGGCCTGGAAACGCACACCCAGCTTTCCACCGACTCCAAGATTTTTTCGGGCAGCAGCACGCAATTCGGCGCGGCGCCCAACACGCATGCCAATGAAGTGGACCTGGCCTTGCCGGGCAGCCTGCCGGTCATGAACCGGGGCGCGGCTGAACGCGCCATCCGCTTCGGGCTGGCCGTGGGCGCCACCATCGCGCCGCGTTCGGTCTTTGCGCGCAAGAACTACTTCTACCCCGACCTGCCCAAGGGCTACCAGATCAGCCAGTACGAACTGCCCGTCGTCGTGGGTGGATCGTTGTCGTTCTTCGTCGGCGAAGAAGAAAAGACCGTCAACCTGACGCGCGCCCACCTGGAAGAAGACGCCGGCAAATCGCTGCACGACGACTTCACGCTGGCCAACGGCTCGCCCGCCAGCGGCATCGACCTGAACCGCGCCGGCACCCCGCTGCTGGAAATCGTGACCGAGCCCGAAATGCGCTCCGCCGCCGAAGCCGTGGCCTACGCTCGCGCGCTGCACAGCCTGGTCGTGTGGCTGGGCATTTGCGACGGCAACATGCAGGAAGGTTCGTTCCGCTGCGACGCCAACGTGTCCGTGCGTCCGGTCGGCCAGAAGGAATTCGGCACCCGCACCGAAATCAAGAACGTCAACTCGTTCCGCTTCCTGGAACGCGCCATCGTCTACGAAGCACGCCGCCAGATCGAACTGATCGAAGACGGCGGCACGGTCGTGCAGGAAACCCGTCTGTACGACGCCGACCGCGACGAAACCCGCAGCATGCGCAGCAAGGAAGACGCGCACGACTACCGCTACTTCCCCGACCCCGACCTGCCCACGCTGGTGATCTCCAGCGCCTGGGTCGATGAAGTGCGCGCCGCCATGCCCGAACTGCCGGCCGCGCAACGCGCCCGCTTCGAATCGGAATATGGCCTGCCCGCCTACGACGCCGCCCAACTCACGGTCAGCCGCGATCTGGCCGCCTACTTCCAGGCGGTGGCGAATGCGCTGCCGGCGGGCCAGGCCAAGCTGGCCGCGAACTGGGTCATGGGCGAAGTGGCCGCCGCCTTGAACAAGGACGAAAAGAGCATCGCCGATTCGCCCGTACAAGCACCCGCGCTGGCCGCCCTGATCGGCCGCATCATCGACGGCACGATCTCCAACAAGATCGCGCGCGAAGTCTTCGGCGCCATGTGGGCCGGTGAAAACGGCGGCGACGCCGACGCCATCATCGACGCACGCGGCCTGAAGCAGATCAGCGACACGGGCGCCATCGGCGCCATGATCGACGACGTGCTGGCCGCCAACCCGGCCATCGTCGAAGAGTACCGGGCCGGCAAGCAAAAGGCGTTCAATTCGCTGGTGGGCCAGATCATGAAGGCCGCACGCGGCAAGGCCAACCCGCAGCAAGTGAACGACCTGCTCAAGGAAAAGCTGGGCGGCTGATAGCCACGACAGGGATCAGTCCGACAAAGGGCCGCGGCACATTGCCGCGGCCTTTTCTTTTGCCAAGAATGGGGATGACCAATTCTTGATCGGAGATCCCCAATGTCTGACTACATCGAAGTGCCGCAGGAAGCGGTTGCGGATTGCCTGGAAGCGCTGATTGTGGCGGCGCAAAATGGCGCGCGCATCGTGATCATGAAAGGCGGCAAGGCGCGGGCTTATATTCGGCCCGCGAACTCCGCAATGACCAAGGACGCCTATGACGCGCTCCTTGCTCTCAAACGCTTTCCTCGCGTGCCTGGCGTGCCAGACGAACAGTTGCTCGCCTGGATAAAGGAGGATCAACGATGATCACGGTGCTGGATGCCTCCGTCGCCTTGGCTTGGCTTGCCGACCGCACCGACGTCACCGAAGCCATGCTGGCACGCCATTTGTTCGAAGAAGTCGATCATTTCGATCTGCTGGTTCCTCAACACTGGCGAGTAGAAGTCGCCAACGGCATGCTACGGCTGCAACGCGCGCAACTCGTGTCGCCCGCTAAAGTCACCTTGTTCGCCAATCAGATTGAGGCCCTTGCCATAGAAAGCGACAAGGCGCACATCCCCCATCGCTGGGCCCACATCAGGCTGATTGCGTTGACGCACGCGTTGACGGCGTACGATGCGGCGTATGTTGAGTTGGCTATGCGCTCTGGCGGCTGCCTGGCCACGTTTGACCGCAAGTTGGCCGATGCCGCCAGCGCATGCGGTATTCCGATATTCGGGCAAGCGCATGGCATCGCGGAACCCATGGCGGCCTATGGCTAGCGAGGTAGCGCGCCGCGCCACCTCTCCCGCGACGGGTCGTTCGCGGCCTTAGGTTCACGGCCTTACTTCACCCCGTACTTCGTCCGATACGCCTGCACCGCATCGCGGTTTTCCGCGAAAGACGCGTCGTCTTCCAGCAAGCCCATGATGTCCGACAGCGATGCAATCGCCACCACCGGAATGCCGTAGGTCTTGGCCACGTCCTGCACCGCCGAATGCGGGGACAGCGCGTCATCCGGGCCCGCACGTTCCATGCGGTCCAGGGCGATCAGCACGGCGGCCGGCTCAGCGCCCGCGTTGCGGATGATTTCCACCGATTCGCGCACCGACGTGCCCGCCGTGATCACGTCGTCAATAATGACGACCTTGCCCTTGAGCGGCGCGCCGACCAGGGTGCCGCCTTCGCCGTGGTCCTTGGCTTCCTTGCGGTTGTAGGCGAACGGCACGTCGTTGCGGCCGTCCATCGCCGGGTGGCCCGCCAGCGCTACCGCCGTTGCGGTGGCCAACGGAATGCCCTTGTACGCCGGGCCGAACAGCATGTCGAACTGCACGCCGGAATCCAGCAGCGCCTGGGCATAGAACTGCGCCAGCTTGCCGACCGCGCGGCCGCTGTTGAACAGGCCGGCATTGAAGAAGTAAGGGCTGATCCGACCTGATTTGACCTTGAAGCTGCCAAAGCGCAGCACGCCTTCATCAAGGGCGAAGCGGACGAATTCTTGCGGCGTGGCGGAAGTCGGGGTGGCGGGGGTGGCGGCGGGCATGCGAGTGGGTCCGGTGGATGGCAAACCCCCGCATTTTATCCGTTGTCGGGGCTATTCCCTGCCCCCAACGCCGAGTCGGTTAAATTCCTTGCATTGTTCCGGCCCCAGGGCCGCTCTACAGGAGTTTCGCTTTGCTGCGCATCACGTCGATCAATCTCAACGGCATCCGCTCCGCCTTCCGCAAGGGCCTGCAACCTTGGATGGAAAAACATGCGGCGGACATACTTTGCCTTCAGGAAATCAAGATTGCCGAGCCGGACCTGACGGACGACCTGCGTCATCCGCCTGGCTATACCGGCCACTTCCACCACGCGGTGAAAAAGGGCTACAGCGGCGTGGGCATCTACCTGCGTAACGCCGCCGAGCGCGTGAACATCGGCCTGGGTTGCGAAGAATTCGACCCCGAAGGCCGCATCATCCGCGCCGACTGGAAGAACCTGTCGGTGGTCAGCGCCTACCTGCCCTCGGGCTCCAGCGGCGACGAGCGCCAGCAGGCCAAGTACCGCTTCCTGGATCGCTTCGGGCCGTGGATCGACGCTCTGATGCACGAGCACAAAACCACCGGCCGCGAATTCGTCATCTGCGGCGACTGGAACATCGCGCACAAGGAAATCGACCTGAAGAACTGGAAGGGCAACATGAAGAATTCGGGCTTCCTGCCCGAAGAACGCGCCTGGCTGACCGACGTGTTCGACAAGCGCGGCTTTGTGGACGTGTTCCGTACCATCGATGATCGCCCTGATCAGTACACCTGGTGGAGCAACCGTGGCCAGGCCTGGGCCAAGAACGTAGGGTGGCGGATCGATTACCAGATCGCCACACCCGGCATTGCCGCCCGCGCGCGCAACGTGGCCATCTACAAGGACGAGCGCTTTTCCGACCATGCGCCGTTGACGATCGATTACGACACCACGCTTTGATAGGTAAAGGCGGGCGCGCGCGGCGCGTCCACTGATGCCGACCGGCACCACGGGCGTCAAATCACGGTCCGATCAATAAAATAATAAGGGACGCATAGCGTACCCGTGAGGCGCTTGCCGACCCTTGCCTTGGCGTCAAACCCCTTTGTTTGCGCGGTCCAACGGCAATTTCAGCCCTACACTTTTATTTCCATAAACCGGGGACACATTAAAATCCCCAGCGAAATCAACGACTGCCCTGAAATTTCGGCCATTTTTCCGTATCAAGACCGCATCCTTTTCTAAATACGTCCCCATTTTATTAAAAGAAAAACCGCTTTCTTTTCAACGCACTAAGACGTTCAGGCACCTTTGCGCAGGGCAACAAATTTCCCCTACACTTGCGCACCATGACGGTGCTGTTTATGCACCAGAATAATTAATCCGCGCCCCACAATGGCGCAGAACGCACCCATTCGTAGCACCCCCGAGGAAATCATGTTGAAAGTGCAGAGTCTGGACGACTTCCTGCGTGGCGTCGCCGCGCGCGACCCGCAGCAGCCCGAATTCATGCAAGCCGTCCAGGAGGTCATGCATAGCCTGTGGCCTTTCATCGAAAAGCACCCTCACTATGCCGACCACGCCCTGCTTGAGCGCCTGGTTGAGCCGGAACGGGTCATCCAATTCCGTGTGTGCTGGACCGATGACCGGGGCCAGGCCCAGGTGAACCGCGCGTTTCGCATTCAGCACAGTTCGGCCATCGGCCCGTTCAAGGGCGGCATGCGCTTTCACCCCTCGGTGAACCTGTCCATCCTCAAGTTCCTGGCGTTTGAACAGACGCTGAAGAACTCGCTGACGACGTTGCCCATGGGCGGCGGCAAGGGCGGGTCCGACTTCGACCCCAAGGGCAAGTCCGACGCCGAAGTCATGCGCTTTTGCCAGGCATTGATGCTTGAGCTGTACCGCCACCTGGGCCCCGACACCGACGTGCCGGCCGGCGACATCGGCGTGGGCGCGCGCGAGGTCGGCTTCATGGCCGGCATGATGAAAAAGTTGTCGAACTCGACGGCCAGCGTCTTCACCGGCAAGGGTCTGACCTTTGGCGGCAGCCTGATTCGCCCCGAAGCCACGGGCTACGGCACCGTGTACTTTGCCGAAGAAATGCTCAAACGCGTGGGCAAGTCGTTTGACGGCCTGCGCGTGTCCGTGTCGGGGTCAGGCAACGTGGCGCAGTACGCCATCGAAAAAGCCATGTCGCTGGGCGCCAAGGTCGTTACCGTGTCGGATTCCAACGGCACCGTGGTGGATGACGCCGGCTTCACGCACGAAAAACTGGTGGCGCTGATGCACATCAAGAATGACCTGCGCGGCCGCCTGGATACCTATGCCCAGCAATTTGGCCTGAAGTACGAAGCAGGCAAGCGCCCGTGGCATGTGCCCGTGGACGTGGCACTGCCCTGCGCCACCCAGAACGAACTGGAACTGGCCGACGCCCAAACGCTGATCAAGAATGGCGTGCTGTGCGTGGCCGAAGGCGCCAACATGCCGGCCACGCTGGATGCCGCCAAGGCCTTCATCGCGGCGCGCGTGCTGTACGCGCCGGGCAAGGCCAGCAATGCGGGCGGCGTGGCGGTGTCGGGCCTGGAAATGGCGCAGAACTCCGCGCGCCTGTCCTGGACCCGCGACGAAGTGGACGCGCGCCTGCACGCCATCATGCGCGACATCCACGAAAATTGCGTGCGCCACGGCCACAGCGAACGCGAATACGTCAACTACCTGGACGGCGCCAACATCGCCGGTTTCGTGAAGGTTGCCGACGCGATGCGCCAGCAGGGCCTGTACTGATCCCGGCCCCGGTCGCCACATAAAGCATGGCGGCCCATGAAGAATGGCGGCTCATCGAGCCGCCATTCTTGTTATTCCGTCACCAATCGCGCGCTCAGTGCTTCATGGCGCCGTGATCGTGGTTCATGCTCATGCCGGGGTTGTGCGACGCTGGCTTGACCTTGAATTGCACGGCGACTTCGCCAGCCTTTTCAAACTTCAGCGTGGCAGGCACGGTGGCGCCGTCCTTGAACGGCGCGCGCAGCTTGATGAACATGACGTGATAGCCGCCCGGGCTGAGCTTGACCTCGGCATCGGCCGGCACCACGATGCCGCCTTCCACCTGGCGCATCTTGGACACGCCGTTCTCCGTCAGCACGGTGTGCAGCTCGACCCGTTCCGCGGCATCGGACGACACCGACAACAGGCGGTCCTCGGTCTTGGCATCGTTATCGATGTCCATATACCCCGCCCCATTGGACTGGCCCGGCGCCGACGCACGCACCCAGACATCGTCGATTTCGATCTGGCCAACCTTATAGTCCTTCGCCCACGCCGATCCGGCCGTGCACAGGCCCAGGGCGGCGATGAATGCGAATTTGCGGATATTCATGGGGGTGTCCTCCTAGTGGGTTAACGCCGCCGGACCAAGCTGCGGGCGGCCGACAGAACCGAATCGGTCAAGGCTTCCATCGCCTCGGAGTTTACCCGCCAATGCTGCCAGTACAGCGGCACGTCCTCCCAGGCGCGGCCGCGAAGCAGCATCAGATGACCTGCATCAAGATGCTCTTGCACCAACGGCAGCGGGTTCATGGTCCAACCCAGACCGCCCAGCGTGGCCTGCACGAAGGCGCGTGTGGACGGCACCCACCAGACCGGCGGCTGCCAGGGCGCGGGGTCCGAGATCTTGTGCGCAAAGCGTGCCTGCAAGGCATCCTTGCGGTTGAACACCAGGACCGGCGCCTGCGCCAGCGTCTGCGCGTTGACGCCTTGCGCGAAATAGCGCTTGTGGAAATCGCGCGTGCAGGTGGCCACGTAGCGCATGCTGCCCAGCGAATGGATCCGGCAGCCCTGGACCGGATCGGCCAACGTGGTCACCGCGCCCAGCACAGCGCCGTTGCGCAACAGCGCGGCGGTGTGGTCCTGGTCTTCGGACTGCATGTCCAAGGTAGCGCGCGTGCGGGTTGAAAACAGCAGCGCGGCTTCAACAAACCAGGTTTCCAGGCTGTCGTGGTTGACCGCGATGGGAATACTGGCGTGCGGCACGTCGTCGTCGGACACTCCCAAGCGGTTCAGCGCGTCGTGCTCCAGCAGCGCCGTCTGCTCGGCCAGTTGCACCAGAACCTGGCCGTCGGCCGTGGCGGCGGCCGGTACCGTGCGCTGGACCAGCAGGCGGCCCATGCGATCTTCCAACGCCTTGATCCGCTGCGACACCGCCGACGGCGTCACGCTTAGCGACAGCGCGGCCCGCTCAAAGCTGCCTTCGCGCACTACCGCGGCCAGCGCTCGCAGATTGCCGTGGTCAATTTTCATACATTAGCCCTGCTTAATATAGTGAAGGAAAATTAGCTTTATTTCATTCACATGGCAAGGGAAAATACGCTATTGCCGAACTGCGCGACGCCCTCGCACGACACGCACGACACATTCGGCACCCACATCAAAGCGCCGCCACAGGCGTTGCAGTCACAGGTATTTGCATCATGTTCGCCACATCCCCCCTCTTCCTCACAGCCTGGGCCAGCGGAACGGCCACCGGGCTGGGCCTGTTCGCGGTTGTGGGCGCGCAAAGCGCCTTTATCCTGCGTCAGGGCTTGATGCGTGCGCACCTGCTCAGCGTGGTCGCCATCTGCGCGCTGATCGACGCGGTGTTCATCTTCGCCAGCGTATCGGGCTTGCAAGCCTTGACCACCTGGTTCCCCTGGCTGACCACCGCCGTGCTGTGGTTTGGCGTCGCGTTCCTGTCTTGGTACGGGCTTCAGTCGGCCCGCCGCGCGCTGTCGGCAACGGGCGGCCTGGCCGCTGCGCGGGACGTCGCCCCATCGCGCCGCGCCGCCATGCTTGGCGCGCTCGGTTTTTCACTGCTGAACCCGCATTTCTGGCTGGACATGGTGGTGGTGGGTTCGCTGGCCCACGGCTTCGACGACGCCCGCATGGCGTTTGCCGCCGGCGCCTTCACCGCCAGCCTGTTGTGGTTGGCGGTACTGGGCATCGGTTCGCGCTTGTTTGCCCCGTTTTTCTCCAGCGCCTTGGCCTGGCGCGTGCTGGATGGCGTGATTGCCGTGGTCATGGTCGGGCTGGCCATCGGCCTGGCGGTCAAGGGCGTATAAGAAAAGGCGCTGACCAAGGAAAAGCGCCACCCCATCCTATGAAGGAGGGGTGGCGCTTTCGCCATCAAGTGACCGGATCAACGGGAACGAATCAACGTGACCCGATCACACTGACCGGCCGAACATCAACGACTCAGACAATCGTCAACGTCACATCGATGTTGCCGCGCGTGGCGTTCGAGTACGGGCAGACGATGTGCGCGGCGGCGACCAGCTTTTCGGCCTGTTCGCGGTCCATGCCCGGCAACGAGATCTTCAGTTCGACTTCAATACCGAAACCGGTCGGGATGGCGCCGATGCCCACAATGCCGTTCACCGACACGTCGGCCGGAATGGCGATCTTGTCGCGGCCACCCACGAACTTCATGGCGCCCAGGAAGCAGGCGGAATAACCGACGGCGAACAGTTGTTCGGGGTTGGTGCCGGCAGCGCCCGCGCCGCCCAGCTCGCGCGGCGTGGTCAGCTTGACATCCAGGTTGCCGTCATCGCTGACGCCACGGCCTTCACGGCCGCCGGTTGCGGTGGCATTGGCGCGATACAGAACTTTTTCGATAGACATGGTGCGTTTCCTTTGTAGGATAAAAGTTGAACTGCCTGGCCTGGCGGGCCCTCCCGCTTCGGCGTTTACTGATGACCTGCAAACCTGCAAATCCGTTTTGCCATTTAAATAGTGCACAACTATATCGTGCACTACTCATTAGACCGGATGATGACACGCATCACCCCACACTTCAAATACTTTCGACCAGCTTGACCCGCAATGCGTGCAGCGCTTTCATCATGCCCTGTGCCTCGTCCAGCGTGCATTGCGCGGCGGCTGCCACCGAATGCGGGACCGTTTCGGCGCGCTCTCGCAGCGCTCTGCCCTGCTCCGTCAGCCCCACGATCACCTGCCGTTCGTCGTCCACGGCGCGCTTGCGCGTCACCAGACCCGCCGCTTCCAGACGCTTCAACAAGGGTGTCAGCGTGGCCGAGTCCAGAAACAGGCGGTCGCCGATATCCGTCACCGTGATGTCATCGCCTTCCCACAGCACCAGCATCACCAGGTACTGCGGATACGTCAGGTCCAGCCCGCGCAGCAGCTTGCGGTACACCTTGTTCATCGCCAGCGAAGTCGAGTACAGGGCGAAGCACAGCTGGCTGTCCAGCAGCAGCGGGTTGAATGCGCTTTTGGCTTTGGATCGGGATTTCATTGCGCAATATTAAATAGCACACTACTTAACGTCAAGCGGTTTTTTAAAAGATGTGGTGCACCGTGCGTTCAGGCCGCCTGCTCGCCGTCGACGGTGCTGCGGTCCGACCCGTATTGTTTCAAACCATCCAGGTCCAGCACGCGCACGGCGCCGTATTCCACATTCAGCAGGCCCGCCTCTTCCAGCTTGCGCAGCGCCTGATTGGCGCGCTGGCGCGACACCCGCGCCAGATAGCCGACTTCTTCCTGCGTAATGGTCAGGCGCATCCCCATGCCGGGATACAGCAAAGGGTTGAACAGTTCGGCCAGACAGCGGGCTACCCGCGCGTCAGGGTCCAGCAATCGGTCGTACTCCGCCTTGCCGATGAACTGCGCCACGCGCTCGTTCAATTGATGCAGCAAATAGCGATTGAAGGGAATGCTGGTGTCCAGCAGCCAATCGAACGTGGGGGCCGGCAGCCGCGCCACGACGGAATCGCGCAGCGCAACGATGTCGTACTTGCGGACTTCGCGTTTAAGCAATGAACCTTCGCCGATCCAGCCGCCAGCGGGTACGCCGGTCAACGACGCCACCTTGCCTTCCGCGTTGCCCACCGACACCTTGACCAAACCGGCCAATACGCCAATCCAAGCCTGTGCGAGTTCACCTTTGCGCTCTATGATCGATCCGGCAACGACTTGCTGCACGGAGAGGTCCCGCTCGACGCGCGATTGCTGCTCGGCGTTGAGCACGCGAAACCACGCCGCGGCAAGTTGAAGGGAGTCGGATAGCTGCATCGGGAATACCCTAAAAGTTCCTTGAATGTCGCGATGGTGACAGTTGGTAGCAACCCAACCTTATACCTTAAGTCCTGCCGTAAATCTAAAACCAACTGGTCAAGCCCCTTCTCGCCAATGCCGCTTCCGCGGCGCCTGGCACGGTGTGCCCAAACCGGAGGAGACAACGTGGCACATTCATCGCCCGCATCCGCACAGGTGCCGGCCGCGCTGGACACCTTTCCAGCGCTGCTGTTCGCGCATGCCAATGTTCGTGGGTCGCGGCCCGCGATACGAGAGAAAGATCTGGGGATCTGGCAAACCCTGACGTGGTCTGAAGTGGCGGCGCATGTGCGCCATGTCGCGAACGGATTCGCGTCGCTGGGCATCCGGCCCGGCATGCACGTGGCCGTTATCGGCGAGAACCGCCCCCGCCTGTATATGGCCATGATGGCCGCGCAGTCGCTGGGCGCGATTCCAGTGCCGCTCTACCAGGACGCCGTCGCGCAGGAAATGGTCTATGTGCTGCAAGATGCCGAGATCAGCGTGGCCGTCGTGGAAGACCAGGAACAGGTCGACAAGATGCTGGAAGTGCGCGAGCAATGTCCGGCCTTGAAGCATGTGGTGTTCGACGACCCGCGCGGGCTGCGTCATTATTCGGACCCGATGCTGCAGTCGTATGAGCAATTGGAAACGCTGGGCCAGCAATACGCCGCGCAGCATCCCGACTACCTGGACCAGGCCATCGCCGCCGTGCAACCGCACGACCCGGCCGCCATGTTCTATACCTCGGGCACCACCGGCAAGCCCAAGGGCGTGGTGCTCACGCACCATGCGCTGATCGACCGCGCGCGCGCCGTGTCCGACATGGAAAAGCTGACCGACCAGGAAGACGTGCTGGCCTACCTGCCGCCCGCGTGGATCGGCCAGAACATGTTTTCGTACACGCAGTTGCTGGTCACGGGCTTTACCGTCAACCACCCCGAATCGCCCGACACCGTGGCGATCGACATGCGCGACATCGGCCCCACCTATTACTTCGCGCCGCCGCGCGTGCTGGAAGGCTTGCTGACGCATGTGATGATCCGCATGGAAGACGCGGGCTACATCAAGCGCAAGCTGTTTGGCGCCTGCATGAATCTGGCGCGCCGTGTCGGCACCAAGATCCTGGACGGCGAATCCGTCAACGCCTGGGACCGCCTGCGCTACGCCATTGGCAACGCGCTGATCTATGGCCCCTTGCGCAATGCGCTGGGCATGAGCCGCGTGCGCGTCGCCTACACGGCGGGCGAGGCCATCGGCCCGGACCTCTTCGTGTTCTACCGGTCCATCGGCATCAACCTGAAGCAGTTGTACGGCTCGACGGAAACGTCGGTGTTCGTGTGCGTGCAGCCTGACGGCCAGGTGCGCGACGACACGGTCGGCCCGCCCGTGGCCGGCGTTGAAATCCGCGTGGCGGACAACGGCGAGATCCTGGTCAAAAGCCCTGGCTTGTTCAAGGAGTACTACCGCAACCCGGACGCCACGGCCGAGGCGCGCAGCGCCGACGGCTGGTTCCACACGGGCGATGCGGGATACCTGGATACCGACGGGCAGTTGAAGATCATCGACCGCGCGAAAGACGTGGGCAAGCTGGCCAATGGCAGCCTGTTTGCGCCGAAGTACATCGAGAACAAGCTCAAGTTCTTCCAGCACATCAAGGAAGCCGTGGCCTTTGGCGCCAACCGCGATGACGTCTGCGCGTTCATCAACATCGACCTGGAAGCCGTGGGCAACTGGGCCGAACGCCGGGGCCTGCCGTATGCGGGCTACACCGACCTGGCCGCCAAGGAAGAGGTCTACCAGTTGATCGCGGAATGCGTGGAACAGGTCAATGCGGATCTGGCCACCGACCCGAAGCTGTGCGCGTCCCAGGTCAGCCGCTTCTTGATCCTGCATAAGGAGCTGGACCCGGACGACGACGAACTGACCCGCACGCGCAAGGTGCGCCGCGCCTTCATTGCGCAGAAGTACGGTGTGCTGATTGACGCGCTGTTCGGCGGCAAGCAGTCGCAGTTCATCGAAACCGAAGTGAAGTTCGAAGACGGACGCACCGGCAAGATCTCGGCCGACCTGAAGATCCGACCCGTCAAGACGTTCCCCGCCATCACAGCCCGAGCCGCGTAGAGATCATGAGCAACAACGACCGCGACCAGCGTATCGGCGACGTCATGCTGGACATGCAGAACATCTCCCTGTCTTTCGGCGGCGTGAAGGCGCTGACTGACATTTCCTTCAACGTGCGCGAGCATGAGATTCGCGCCATCATCGGCCCCAACGGCGCCGGCAAAAGTTCGATGCTGAACGTCATCAACGGCGTCTACACGCCGCAGCAAGGCAGCATCGAATTTCGCGGCGAGCATTTCTCGAAGATGAATCCGCGCCGCGCCGCCGAAATGGGCATCGCGCGCACCTTCCAGAACCTGGCGTTGTTCAAGGGCATGAGCGTGCTGGACAACATCATGACCGGGCGCAACCTGCGCATGAAGTGCGGGCTGCTGTCGCAGGCATTCCGCCTGGGGCCGGCCGAACGCGAAGAAACCCAGCACCGCGAGTTCGTCGAGAACATCGTCGACTTCCTGGAAATCCAGGCCTATCGCAAAACGCCGGTGGGCCGTCTGCCCTACGGCCTGCAAAAGCGCGTGGACCTGGGCCGCGCGCTGGCGATGGAGCCGCGCCTGCTGCTGCTGGACGAACCCATGGCCGGCATGAACATCGAGGAAAAGCAGGACATGAGCCGCTTCATCCTGGATGTGAATGACGAATTCGGCACCACCATCGTGCTGATCGAGCACGACATGGGCGTGGTCATGGATATTTCCGACCGCGTGGTGGTGCTGGACTACGGCAAGAAGATCGGCGATGGCCGCCCGGACGAAGTCCGCGCGAATGAAGACGTCATCCGCGCCTATCTCGGCGTGTCGCACTAAGGCGGACAGACATGGGATTTTTTCTAGAGACCTTATTCGGCGGCTTGATGAGCGGCATGATGTATGCGCTGATCGGCCTGGGCTTCGTACTGATCTTCAAGGCGTCGGGCGTCTTCAACTTCGCGCAGGGCGCGATGGTGCTGGTGGCGGCCTTGTCCATGGCGCGCTTTTCGGAATGGATACCGCGCTGGCTCGGCTTTGACAACATGATCCTGGCCAACGTGCTGGCTTTCATCGTCAGCGCCATGGTGATGTTTCTGCTGGCGGTGGCCATTGAACGCTACGTGCTGCGCCACCTGGTCAACCAGGAAGCGACCACGCTGTTGATGGCCACCCTGGGCATCAGCTACTTCCTGGACGGCCTGGGCCAGATCACGTTTGGCAGCTCGGTGTATTCCATCAACGTGGGCATGCCCAAGGACCCGCTGTTGATCCTGGACACGGTCTTTGAAGGTGGGTTGTTGATCAACCTGGAAGATCTGACCGCAGCCGTCATCGCGGCCTTGCTGGTCGCGACGCTGGCGCTGTTCTTCCAATACACGTCCACCGGCCGCGCGCTGCGCGCGGTGGCCGACGACCACCAGGCCGCGCAATCCATCGGCATTCCGCTGAACCGCATCTGGGTCATCGTGTGGTGCGTGGCGGGCTTGGTGGCGCTGGTGGCCGGCATTATCTGGGGGTCGAAGTTTGGCGTGCAGTTCACGCTGTCCACCGCGGCGCTGCGCGCGTTGCCGGTGGTGATCCTGGGCGGCCTGACCTCGGTGCCGGGCGCCATTCTGGGCGGCCTGATCATCGGCGTGGGGGAAAAGCTGTCCGAGGTCTATCTGGGGTCGCTCGTGGGCGGCGGTATCGAAATCTGGTTCGCCTATGTGCTGGCGCTGGTGTTCCTGCTGTTCCGTCCGCAAGGGCTGTTCGGCGAGAAGATCATCGACCGCGTGTAAACCACCAGGCCCTCTAGGATAAAAACATGTTCTATCGCGAAAACGGCCAGTTCAAAACCAGCTACCGGGCGGATCAGCAGATTTTCCCGATCCGCCAGGACCGCATCTTCATCTGGCTGCTGCTGGCAGTGGCGTTCATCGTCGTGCCGGCGCTGTCCTCCGACTACCTGCTGCGCGCCATCCTGATTCCGTTCCTGATCCTGTCGCTTGCAGCGGTGGGCTTGAACATCCTGGTGGGCTATTGCGGCCAGATCTCGCTGGGCACGGGCGCCTTCATGGCGGTGGGCGCGTATGCGGCCTGGAACTTCGGGGTGCGCTTTCCGGGCATGCCGCTGCTGTTCCAGATTCTGCTGGGCGGGTGCTTCGCCACCATCGTGGGCGTGATCTTCGGCATTCCCAGCCTGCGCATCCGCGGCCTGTATCTGGCGGTGGCCACGCTGGCGGCGCAGTTCTTCGTGGACTGGGCCTTCCTGCGCATTCCCTTTTTCACCAATTATTCGTCCTCGGGCAGCGTCTCGGTGCCGCCTCTCACCGCCTTTGGCCTGCCGGTGCAATCCGCCATGGAAAAGTACTTGTTCGTGCTGATCCTGGTGGTGGTCTTCAGCCTGCTGGCCAAGAACCTGGTGCGCGGCGCGATCGGCCGCCAATGGATGGCCATCCGCGACATGGACGTGGCGGCCTCGGTGATCGGCATCCGCCCCATGTACGCCAAGCTGACGGCGTTTGCGGTCAGTTCGTTCATCGTGGGCGTGGCGGGCGCGCTGTGGGGCTACATCCACCTGGGCTCATGGGAACCGCTGGCGTTCGACCTGACCCGGTCGTTCCAGCTGCTGTTCATGGTCATCATCGGCGGGCTGGGTTCGATCATCGGCAGCTTCTTCGGCGCGGCCTTCATCGTGCTGGTGCCGGTGGCGCTGTCGAACATTCCGCACGCATTGGGCATTCCGCTATCGGTGGACACCGCCGCGCACATTGAGCACATGGTGTTCGGCGCGCTGATCGTGTTCTTCCTGATTGCGGAACCGCATGGGCTGGCTCGCTTGTGGAGCATTGGCAAGGAAAAGCTGCGCATCTGGCCGTTCCCGCACTGAAGGAGGCTCACCCCCGAAGCGCCGTTGGCGCTTCCCCCTCAAGGGGGCCCCGCTGGGGACCGGCAAAGCCGGATCCGCCGCGGGCCCCCTCAGAGGCACTGAAGCAACACGCGATAAGAGCTTATTGATCAACGGCTGTCAGGGCGGCATAAGCGCCACGGCAACCATCCTGAATACCCGGCTCAAGACCGGGCCAATCCCGGTGTCCCAGGGTTTACTGACCCAAGCACCACGCAGGAGGTAAATGGAGATGAAGCGTCTTAACCTGAAGTTGGCGGCGGCATTGGTTGCCGCAGCCGGCGCCGTCGGCGCCGTGGCCACGCCGGCAATGGCGGCCGAAGAGCAGTTCGTTCCGTTGCTGGTGTATCGCACCGGGTCGTTCGCACCGCTGGGCATTCCGTGGGCCGATGGCAAGCTGGACTACCTGAAGCTCGTCAACGAGCGCGATGGCGGCGTCAACGGCGTCAAGATCACGTACGAAGAATGTGAAACGTCCTACGCCACCGACCGCGGCGTGGAATGCTATGAACGCCTGAAGGGCAAGGGCACCGGGGCTTCCGGCTTCGACACCCAGTCCACCGGCATCACCTTCGCGGTCAGCGACAAGGCCATCCAGGACAAGGTGCCCGTCGAAACGATGGGCTACGGCCTGTCGCAATCGGTGGACGGCAGCGTGTTCCAGTGGAACTTCCCGCTGCTGGGCACGTACTGGACCGCCGCTGACGTGATGATCCAGGACATCGCCAAGAAAGAAGGCGGCATGGACAAGCTCAAGGGCAAGAAGATTGCCCTGGTCTACCACGACTCGCCGTACGGCAAGGAACCGATCCCGCTGCTGCAAAAGCGCGCCGCCAAGGAAGGCTTCGAGCTGGTGCTGTATCCGGTCACCGCCCCCGGCGTCGAGCAGAAATCCACCTGGCTGCAAATCCGCCAGGCACGCCCGAACTACGTGCTGCTGTGGAGCGCCGGCATCATGACGCCGACCGCCATCCGCGAAGCACAGGCCAGCGGCTATCCGCGCGACAAGATGTACGCCATCTGGTGGGCCGGCTCCGAAGGCGACGTGAAAGACCTGGGCGACGTCGCCAAGGGCTACAACGCCATCACCGTGCACAACAGCGGCGCCGATACCGACAAGGTCTACGACGACCTGAAGAAGTACGTCTACGACAAGGGCGAAGGCGCGGACAAGACGGCCAAGAACACCCTGAACACCATCGCCCACACGCGCGGCATGATGATTTCCATGTTGCAAGTCGAGGCGATCCGCGCGGCGCAAGAGAAGTACGGCAAGGGCAAGGCCATGACGCCCGAGCAAGTGCGCTGGGGCTTCGAAAACCTGAACCTGACGCAAGAGAAGCTGGACAAGCTGGGCTTTGGCCAGATCATGCGTCCCGTCAAGACCTCGTGCAGCAACCACATGGGTGATGACTGGGCCCGCATCGTGCAGTGGGACGGCGCGAAGTTCAAGGTGGTGTCCGACTGGTATCAGTCCGACAAGTCCATCCTGGATCCGATGGTCAAGGAAGCCGCGGCCAAGTACGCCAAGGAAAAGAACATCACGCCCCGCACTTGCGAGAACTGATGTGAACCGGCGGTCGGCGCCCTGGCGGGCGTCGGCCGCCACCACGCCGCAGGAATCGTCATGACCGCTGCAACACACGCTGAAAACACCGCCGTCACTCCCAACGCCGTCCCTAACGTGCTGCTGGACGTGAACGGCATCGAGGTGATCTACAACCACGTGATCCTGGTGCTCAAGGGCGTGTCCCTGCAAGTGCCGGAGGGCAAGATCGTGGCCTTGCTGGGCGCCAACGGCGCAGGCAAGACCACGACGCTGCGCGCCGTTTCGAACCTGCTCAAGGGCGAACGCGGCGACGTCACCAAGGGCCATATCCAATACCGAGGCCAGCGCATCGAACGGCTGTCGCCCTCGGAGCTGGTCAAGCGCGGCGTTGTGCAGGTGATGGAAGGCCGGCACTGCTTTGCCCACCTGACCATTGAAGAAAACCTGCTGACCGGCGCCTACACGCGCAACTTGAACCGCGCCGACACCGCCGCGGCGCTGGAGCGTGTCTACCAATATTTCCCGCGCCTGAAGCAGCGGCGCGCGAGCCAGTCCGGCTACACCTCGGGCGGTGAACAACAGATGACCGCCATTGGCCGCGCGCTGATGGCCAACCCCAACATGATCCTGCTGGACGAACCCTCGATGGGGTTGGCGCCGCAGATCGTGGAAGAGATCTTTGAAATCGTGCGCGACCTGAACCAGCGCGAAGGCGTGAGCTTCCTGTTGGCGGAGCAGAACACCAACATTGCGCTGCGCTATGCCGACTACGGCTACATCCTGGAAAACGGGCGCGTGATGATGGACGGCGCCGCGCAGGACCTGGCCCAAAACGAGGACGTGAAGGAGTTCTACCTGGGTATATCCAGTGGAGAACGCAAGAGCTTTCGCGAAAACAAGTTCTACCGCCGCCGCAAACGCTGGCTGGCCTGACCCCTGGAGCGGCAGCGCCTGCACGCACGGCGCCGCCGCTGGCAACGACACCGCAGTACGGCACACGAGAGGGTGCGATCCCATGTCCGAGTTTTTCGATGTCCTGGAAACCCGAGCGCCCGAGCAACGCGAGCGCGAGCTGATGGCCGCCTTGCCCGCCGCGATTACCCGGGCGATAGCCCGCGCACCGGCCATTGCCGAGCAACTGCGCGGCGTCGACCCCGCCACCATCACGTCGCGCGAGGCGCTGGCCCGACTGCCGGTCTTGCGCAAGCATGAATTGCTGGAGCGCCAGCAGCACAGCCGCGATGACGACGCCACCCCCGCCGGCCCCGGCAAGGCCTTCGGCGGCTTCTCGGCCATCGGCTGGGGCGAAGCGATGCGCGTCTTTGCCTCGCCCGGCCCCATCTACGAACCGGAAAGCGCGCGCGCCGACTACTGGCGTTTTGCCCGCGCCTTGTACGCGGCGGGCTTTCGCGCCGGGGAACTGGCTTACAACTGCTTTTCGTATCACTTCACGCCGGCGGGCTCCATGATGGAAACGGCGGCGCACGCGGTGGGCTGCACCGTGTTTCCGGGTGGCACCGGGCAGACCGAACAGCAGGTGCGCGCTATCCAGGACCTGGCGCCCAGCGGCTACACGGGCACGCCCAGCTTCCTGAAGATCATCCTGGAAAAGTCGGACGAACTGGGCGTCAAGCTGAGTTCATTGCAGCGCGCATTGGTATCGGGCGAGGCCTTTCCGCCGTCGCTGCGCGACTGGCTGGCGGCGCGCGGCATCGAAGGCTATCAGGCCTATGGCAGCGCCGACCTGGGCATGATCGCGTTCGAAACCCCCGCCCGCCAAGGGTTGGTGCTGGGCGAAGACATCATCGTGGAGATCGTTCGCCCCGGCACCGGCGAACCGGTGCCCGACGGCGAGGTCGGTGAAGTCGTCGTGACCACCTTGAACCCGGACTACCCGCTGGTGCGCTTCGGCACGGGCGACCTGTCGGCGGTCATGCCCGGCATTTCGCCTTGCGGACGGACCAACACGCGCATCAAAGGGTGGATGGGCCGGGCCGACCAGACGACCAAGGTGCGCGGCATGTTCGTGCATCCGTCGCAAGTGGCGGACGTGGCGCGCCGCCATCCGGAAATTTTGCGGGCGCGGCTGGTCATCAGCGGCACCACCGGGTCGGACCGCATGGTGCTGAAAGTGGAATCTCGCGTGCGCGGCGAAGACCTGTCCAAGCGCATCGCGGACTCGGTACGCGACGTGACCAAGCTGCGCGCGGACGTCGAATGGGTAGACGTAGACGGCTTGCCCAACGACGGCAAGGTCATCGACGACGTGCGTACCTACGAATAGAAGCAGCGCAACCGCTTTACAGCCGCGTCAGCAGCAGGAACGACGCAGCCGTTTTAGCAGCAATAGCAATCACGGCGTAGCCGTTCCACAAGCCGGCGGGCCACCTTGGCCTACCGGCTTCTTAACGCTTCAAGCGCGGAATAGATCGCCATGCCGGCCAGCATGGCGGCCACGAAGATCAGCGCCTGCGGCACGCCCGCCGCCGCGGCCACCAACGCCGGCCCCGGGCAGAAACCCGCCAGGCCCCAACCTGCCCCGAACGCCAGGCTGCCCAAGGCCAGACGCAGGTCGATGCGGGTAGCGGTAGGCCAGCGCAACGGCTCACCCGTCAGGCTGGCGTGGCGGCGGCGCAGCACGGCAAAGCCCGCGGCCGTGATCAGTACCGCGCCCCCCATGACGAATGCCAAGGACGGATCCCACTGGCCCGCCAGGTCCAGAAAGCCCAGCACCTTGGCCGGGTTGGCCATGCCGGACACAATCAGGCCCACACCAAAGACCAAGCCCGATACGAAAGCAATCAGTGCGGTCATGTCATGCTCCCATCAGATGTCGAGTGACGTAGACCATGGCAAAGCCCGCCGCCATGAAGAGCGCCGTGGCGGCCAGCGAGCGCGGCGACCCGCGCGACAGCCCGCAAACGCCATGGCCGCTGGTGCAGCCCGATGCGTAGCGCGTGCCGATGCCCACCAGCAGGCCCGCCACGATCAGGCGCGGCGTGCCGGCCTCGACCACGATGGCCGGCAGCGCGGCGCCCAAGGTGTATAGCCAAGGGGCGGCGCACAGCCCCAGCAGGAACGCCAGCCGCCACGCGCCATCGCGTTGCGGCGGCAGCAGGCCGCCCAGGATGCCGCTGATACCGGCGACGCGACCCGCGCCCGCCATCAGCAACACGGCGGCGGCGCCGATCAACAGGCCGCCGACCGTGGCCGTGGCGGGAGTGAAGGCAGACCAGTCCAGGTTCATGTGAGTGACTCCATTGCGCGGCCGCAGTACAAACTGGATAGCGTTTTCATGACCTGGCTGACTTCGAAGCTGGCCATCTGGTAGTAGACATACTTGCCCTCGCGGCGCGTCGACACCAGGCCTTCGTCGCGCAGTACGCCCAATTGCTGGGACAGGGTCGGCTGGCGGATGCCGGTCAGCGATTCCAGTTCGCCCACGTTGCGTTCGTTCTGCACCAATTGGCACAGCAGCAGCAAGCGGTCTTCATTGGCCAGCGCCTTCAACAGCGTGCAGGCCTGGGCGGCGGATTCTCGCAGAGCGGCAAGCTCGCAATCATTCAGGGAAGCGTTCATGGGGGGGCTGGCGTGAAAAATAAGCGATCATTATATTTACAGATAAACTATTCCGCAATATTATTTAAATTCATATATTGATATTGCGGGCCGCCATGAATCCACACATCCAAGCATTCTTCGACTCCGTCACCGCCACCGTCACCTACGTGGTGCATGACGGCAGCGCCTGCGCCATCATCGATTCCGTGCTGGACTACGACCCCAAGTCCGGGCGCACCAGCACCGCCAGCGCCGACCGGGTAGTGGGCTACGTGCGTGAAAACGGGCTGGACACACAATGGCTGCTGGAAACCCATGCCCACGCCGACCACCTGTCCGCCGCGCCTTACCTGCAGCGAAAGTTGGGCGGCGTCATCGCCATCGGGCAGAGCATCCGCACCGTGCAGGGCGTGTTCAAGCAGATATTCAACCTGGAACCCGAGTTCCAGCTTGACGGCTCGCAGTTCGGCCGCCTGTTCGCCGACGGCGAAACCTTCAAGATCGGCAACCTGGACGCCACCGCCATCCATGTGCCAGGCCACACCCCGGCCGACATGGCCTACCTGATCGGCGACGCCGCCTTTGTAGGCGACACGATGTTCATGCCCGACGTGGGCACCGCGCGCTGCGATTTCCCCGGCGGCAACGCGCACGAACTCTATCGTTCCATCCAGCGCCTGCTGAACCTGCCCGGCAACACCCGGCTCTTCATGTGCCACGACTATCCGCCCAATGGGCGCGATGCGTGTTGGCAGACCTCGGTGGCCGAGCAACGCAGCGGCAATATCCATGTGCGCGACGGCATCAGCGAAGACGAGTTCGTTGCCATGCGCACGCAGCGCGACGCCACCTTGTCCATGCCGACACTGATACTGCCGGCGATCCAGGTGAACATCCGCGCGGGCAATTTTCCGCCGCCCGATGACAACGGCGTGCGCTATCTGAAGATTCCGGTTGACGCCTTGTAGGCCTGCGCCCCGCTTGCCATACTTGCGCGGGGCGGGCGAATCCCTCAAGATCGGCCGATCTTTCCGATAGCCGACCAGACGGATCCCATGTTCGCAGAAGCAGAAGCAGACCCCAGCCTGTCCAAGGACGAATTCAAATCCCTAGAAACGCGACTGCGCGTCGCCCTGCTCAATGCGCAATACCAGCGCTTGAAAAATGCAGACAAGACCCTGCTGGTCGTGGTGGCGGGCATCGACGGCGCCGGCAAAGGCGCCACGGTCAATCTGTTGAACGAATGGATGGACCCGCGCCACATCAAGACGCTGGCCTACGGGCCGCCCGAAGGCGAAGAGCTGGAACGCCCGCCGTTCTGGCGCTATTGGAAAGACCTGCCACCCAAGGGCAGCACGGGCATCGTGTTCGGTTCCTGGTATGCGCCGCTGGTGATCGAAGCGGCCCGCAAGAAGCCCAACCAGGAATATATCGACGCGCATGCCGCCGCCATCCGGCGCTTTGAAGCCATGCTGGCCATGGAAGGCGTGCAGATCGTCAAACTGTGGTTTCACCTGTCGGCCGATGCCCAGCACGAACGCGCGCAGCGCCTGCTGGCCAGCCCCGAAACCTCGTGGCAGGTCAGCCCGGTGGATTTGAAGGTCTACAAAAAATACGATCGCATCCGCAACGCCGGCCAGGTCGTGCTGAACCACACGGACAGCGGGCACGCGCCCTGGGTCGTCATCCCCAGCGCCGACGAGAACATGCGCGCTGCGCGCACGGCCGAAGCCGTGTTGGTGGCCATGCGCCAGCGCGGCGTGCCGCGCATTCCGCAATCGTTCCTGGCGCACTCCCGCCCGGCCCGCATCGTGGACCGCCTGAGCCAACTGGATTACGGCGCCAAGATCGACAAGGACGCCTACGAGTCCGAGCTCGGCCTGTTGCAGGGCCGATTGGCGCGCGCGGCACGGTCGCAGAAATTCCTGGACCGCTCGCTGGTGCTGGTGTTCGAAGGCCAGGACGCCGCCGGCAAGGGCGGCGCCATCCGGCGTGTGACGCACGCGCTGGATGCCCGCCAGTTCGACATCACGCCCGTCTCCGCGCCCAACAGCTACGAGCTGTCGCGCCCCTATCTGTGGCGCTTCTGGCGTCACCTGCCACGCCACGGCCGCATCGCCATCTTCGACCGGTCCTGGTATGGCCGCGTGCTGGTCGAACGTGTGGAAAAGCTGACCACGCCCGCGCAGTGGCGCCGCGCTTATGGCGAGATCAACGACTTTGAGGAACAACTGGCGGCAAGCGGCGCGATCGTGCTGAAGTTCTGGCTGGCGGTGACGGCCGACGTGCAGCTTGAACGCTTCAAGGAACGCGAAAAATCGCCCTTCAAGAATTTCAAGATCACGCCCGACGACTGGCGCAACCGTGAAAAATGGAAGGACTACGCGGCTGCCGCCAACGAGATGCTGGCGCGCACGGACATCGCCCACGCGCCCTGGCATCTGGTGTCCGCCAACGACAAGCGTTACGCTCGCGTGCAAGTGCTGCGACACATCGTCCAAGCCTTGGAAGATCAACTCTGAACCCGCATCTGAACCCGAATCCGCCAGGAGAACCCGCGCAATGAGCACCCTTGAAATCCGCCCTGTCGTGGCCGCCGACTTTGACGTCTGGCTGCCGTTGTGGAAGGGCTACCAGGAGTTCTACCGCGTCAACATCGACGACGCCGTGACCCGCACCACCTGGGCGCGCCTGCTGGACCCCGCCGAGCCCATGCATGCCGCGCTGGCCTACAGCGGCGGCCGCGCCATCGGCATGGTGCATTGGATCTTCCACCGATCCACCTGGACGGCGGGCGACTACTGCTATCTGCAAGACCTGTACGTGGACGCGGATGTGCGCGGCACCGGCGCGGGCCGCGCGCTGATCGAACATGTCTACGCTGAAGCCGCCGCCAAGAATGCCTCGCGTGTGTACTGGCTGACCCACGAAACCAACGCCAACGCGATGCAGTTGTATGACCGCATCGCCGACCGATCCGGCTTCATCCAGTACCGCAAGGCGTTGGCATGAGCGCTCGTGACCCGAACTGTCCGCTGTGCCTGGAGGATGGCGGTTCGCTGCTGTGGCGCGGGCCGCATCTGCGCGTCATCGAGGTCAACGACGCGGACTACCCCGGCTTTACCCGCGTGATCTGGAACGGCCATCTGGCTGAAATGACCAGCCTGTCCACGCATGGGCGCGATCTGCTCATGCGCGCGGTGTACGCGGTGGAAGAAGCGCAGCAGGCGGTGCTGGCGCCCGACAAGATCAACCTGGCGTCGCTGGGCAACATGGTGCCCCACCTGCACTGGCATGTAATTCCGCGCTGGCGCGGCGACCGCCACTTTCCGGACCCGATCTGGGCCGCGCCGCGTATCGCAGCCGGCGCGGAAACCGCGGAATGGACAGACCGCCAGGCGCGCACGCAGGCTTTGCTGCCGCGCTACCGCAATCGCGTGGTCGAAAGCATGAACGCGCTGCTGATGCACTGAGATCCGGGCCGCGCGCCAGCACGTCCGCGGCGCCCATGGCCCGCATCACGCCGTGCGGCCGGAGCGCCCCCGTTCAGCGAGCCACGACGTGTAAGCGTGCTCGACCTGCCCCGCGATGTGCTCGGCGGAAAACAAACCTTGGCCACGGATGCGAGCCCGGCCCGCACCGCCCATCTGGCGCCGCAAGCCCGGATCAGCCAGCAGGGAAGCCAGCGCCCCCGCCAACGCGGCGGGATCGCGCGGCGGCACCAGCAGGCCGGTCACGCCGGCTTGCATGGTTTCCGGGACGCCGCCCACGTCGGTGCCGATGACGGGTAAGCCCATCGCCGCGGCCTCAATGAATACGGTGCCCAGGGCCTCGCGGTGCGTGGCCAGCGCAAATACGTCGAACGCCATCAGTACATTGCCGATGTCGTGGCGCCGGCCAGTGAAATGCACCCGCTGCGCCAGTCCCAGCGCCGCCACCTTGGCCTGCAGTTGCTCGAACAGAGGCATGCCGTCGCCCACCAGCACCAGATGCGCCGTCGGAAAGCGGGCTGAAATCTGCTCGTATGCGTCGATCAGGTCGGCATGGCCCTTTTCGGCGCGCATGACCGCCACGCAACCCACTACCAGCGCGTCCGGCGGCAAGCCCAGCTCCTGCCTCAGGCATGCGTCTTCGCGCACCTGCGGCAACACCACTGGCGAATGGATCGTAGCGACGGATTCAGGCCGGGCCCCGCCATCCAGCAATTGCTTGCGCACGTACCGGCTGACGGCAATGACCCGGTGCGCCAACCAGGTATAGGCATAAAGCGAATTGATGGGCTTGGCCAGATGCCGCGTCCGCACGATCAGGGGCGTACCCGCCAGCCGCGCGCCCAGCGCCGCCAGCACGGTGTCGCGGCGGCTGTGCGTGTTGAGGACATCAAAGCGTTCGCGCCGCAACAAGCGACGCACGAATGCCACGCCACGCAGGAAATTGCCGGGGCCATCCATCACGATGCGGTGCACCGTGAACCCGGCTTGGCTCAGCCGGTCGCCCAGTTCCGCGCCGGGTTGGCAAACCAGCTCCAGATGATGGCCACGATCGCGCATCGCGACCATCTCCTTATAGATGCAGAACTCCTGCCCCCCGAACGAGGTGGCAGCCTCCGTATGCAGGATGCGCAAACGGGCGCCGGTGTTGCCGGCCGACGAATCAAAGACAGGTGGCGTCATCGCGAGTTGGAATTGTTCCCCGCACGGTCGCGGGCCAAAAGATAGGCTTCCAGATAGGCCACGTCTTCCTGCTCTAGCGGGGGCACGCCATGGGCGCGGCATTCTTCGGCGCATTCGGACGCCGCCAGCCGCCGGCCGGCCCAGATCTGGATCCGACCCGCATGCGACAACTCGAAGCGCGCGCCCTCGCGCCGCCACGTCAACAGGCGCATGCTAGGCGTCAGGCGCAGCACCTCGTACGTGCCATGCGAGGCCGACACGGCCGGAACCGTCAGGTCGCTACCGATGTCGACCAGACGGCGGGCGCTGGACGCTGCGGGTTGGTACATCAATACGAATAGAGGAAGGAGGGGCATGAGAGGCTAGCCGAAGATGCCAGCCGACCGATGCTAGCCCTGAGAAAAACGTTTTGTTCAAGAAAATTCTTATTTTAGAAATTGATTGTAATGACTGTTACAAATCAATGTATCGCAACCAAGGCATGTGCTCGACGCCCCGGGGAAGTTCGTCCCTGTCGCACCTGCAGCGTGACCCAGTGCGCGGGGCGTTGCACGCCGCGATTCAGGAAGTCGCGCCGCGTTTACCCATGAATTTCTGAGAAAGCATGAGAATTCCCCGACGTTGGCATACAGTTACGCCGCTTTGATCCCACCGGACCTACCCGGTATTCGCGGAACTCGGCGCTCGTTCAGGTAAAATTCAGCACAATTTCCGATGTTAACAAATCACACAAAGGACACCCATTGACCCAGCAGGCCACGCCCCACCGCCCCGTTTCCTTCCTCCAGGCGTTCCTGCGTTCCGAAGCCTTGGGCGGCTACGTGCTCATGGCCGCCGCGCTGGTCGCCCTGATCATCGCCAACAGCCCGGCCGCCCCCGTTTACTTCGATGTGCTGGGAACCAAGCTGGGTTTCGAAGCCGGCCCCGTCGTGCTCAAGGAAACGGTGTTGCATTGGATCAACGACGGCCTGATGGCCGTGTTCTTCCTGCTGGTGGGCCTGGAAATCAAGCGTGAGGTAATGGACGGGCAACTGCGTGGCGTCGGCCGCATCGTGCTGCCGGGCGTGGCCGCCGTGGGCGGCATGGCGGTGCCCGCGCTGATCTATGTGCTGATCAATCTGAGCAGCCCCGAGACCCTGCGCGGCTGGGCCATTCCAGCCGCGACCGACATCGCGTTCGCGCTGGGCATCCTGGCGCTGCTGGGCAGCCGCGTGCCGACATCGCTGAAAATCTTCCTGACCGCGCTGGCCATCCTGGATGACCTGGGCGCCATCGTCATCATCGCCTTGTTCTATACGTCGGAATTGCAGGTGTTCGCGCTGGGCATGGCGGGCGCGCTGCTGGCCTGCCTGTTCTGCCTGAACCGCGCCGGCGTGCTGCGCCTGACGCCTTACCTGCTGATCGGCGCCGTGCTCTGGTATTTCGTGCTGAAGTCCGGCGTGCATGCCACCCTGGCCGGCGTGGCGCTGGCGCTGACCATCCCGCTGCGGCCGCGCAACCAGGGCAAGCCCGAAGCCCATTCCCCCCTGCATGACCTGGAGCACGCCCTGCACAAGCCCGTGGCGTTGCTGATCGTGCCGATCTTCGGGTTCGCCAACGCGGGCGTGTCATTCGCGGGCATGGGCCTGTCCAGCTTGGCGCAACCGGTGCCCATGGGCGTGGCGCTGGGCCTGTTCCTGGGCAAGCAGGTGGGCGTGTTCGGCTTCGCCTGGCTGGCCATCAAGAGCGGCATCGCCAGCCTGCCGCGCCATGCGACGATGACGCAGGTGTACGGCGTGTCTATGCTTTGCGGCATCGGTTTCACCATGAGCCTCTTCATCGGCGCCCTGGCTTTCACCGATGCAGCCACCGTCGACGCCACCAAGATCGGCGTGCTGACCGGCTCCTTGCTTTCCGCCGTACTGGGCTTCCTGCTGCTGCGCGTGAACAGTGCGCCGGCAGCGGAAGTTGCCGCGACCGAGGCCGCGCGGTAAGCCCCGAGGCTGGCGCCGCGCTATGCCAAAATCGCGCCCATGCCGATTGATAACCGCCTGACTCCCAACGCCCTTGCCGCCCAGACGGCCGAACTTCCCGCCGCCTGGGCCACGGCGTTCGCGCCACGCCCCGTGGCCGATGCACTGGCCTCGGCCACCGCCCACGTGGAAAAGCGCCTTGCCGACGGCGCGGTCGTGTACCCCGCCACGCCGTTTCGCGCCCTGCACGGCCTGGCGCCATCGGATGTGCGCGTGGTGATCCTGGGACAAGACCCCTACCATGGCCCCGGCCAAGCCCAAGGCTTGGCGTTCTCGGTGCCCGATGACTGCAAACGCCCGCCCAGCCTGCGCAATATCTTCAACGAAATCGCGCAGGAATATCCCGGTACCGCCCTTCCCGCCGGCAACGATCTCAGCCCCTGGGCCGAACAAGGCGTGCTGCTCTTGAACACCTGCCTGACGGTGGAAGACGGCCAGCCCGCCTCGCACGCCAAGCGCGGCTGGGAAACGGTGACTGATGCGCTGATCTCATTGGTTGCGCGTGACCCCGCCCCCAAGGTCTTCATGCTGTGGGGCGCCCATGCCCAAGCCAAGCGTTTGTTGCTGCCCGACAACAACGGCCACCTGGTGTTGATGGCCAATCACCCCTCGCCGCTGTCCGCCCGCAGGCCCCCCGTGCCTTTCCTGGGCTGTGGGCACTTCCAGATGACCAACGCGTGGCTGGCGAACCAAGGGAAAAACCCTATTGATTGGGGGCTGGACAAAAAAGTAATTCCCTTGCAAGGCGAATTCGGGTTATGATCGCCGCACTGCACAAAACGAGTTCGGCATTTACCGCTTTGATTTAGCGGCATTTTTTGCAGTTCGCCGGGCAACCTAGCCCGGGCCCCATGCCGAACTATCATCGATTCCTGACCTCCTTTCCTTTCGCCCTGCGTTCCAATCTGTACAAGAGAACGCGCCACGCGCACGGTTGATTCGGTCGGCACGATGCTCCATCAACCGTCGCCTGGATCCGGCCGCCTAATCCCCTGGCCCGACCAAGCACTGCGTCGCATTGTCTGCGGCAAGGGAAAGTAATGTCTTTCGAAACTCTGGGTCTTGCACCCGCTCTGTTGTCGGCCGTTCAAGAAGCTGGCTTCAATACCCCCACCTCGGTCCAAGCTGCCGCCATTCCGCAAGCGCTGGCCGGCCACGACCTGATGGTGTCCTCGCAAACGGGTAGCGGCAAGACCGCCGCCTTCATGCTGCCGGCCCTGCACCGTATTGCCCAGATGCCCGCCAACAAGGGCGTCGGCGTGCAAGTGCTGGTGCTGACCCCGACCCGCGAACTGGCCCTGCAAGTCACCGAAGCCACGGCCACCTATGGCCGCAAGCTGGCTGACCTGCGCACCGCCACCGTTGTGGGCGGCATGCCCTACGGCGCCCAATTGAAGGCCCTGTCGCGTCGCGTTGACGTGCTGGTCGCCACCCCCGGCCGCCTGATCGACCACCTGCAATCGGGTCGCGTCAAGCTGAACACCGTGCACACGCTGGTGCTGGACGAAGCCGACCGCATGCTGGACATGGGCTTCATTGAAGACATCGAAACCATCGTCAGCCGCCTGCCGGAAGACCGCCAGACGCTGCTGTTCTCGGCCACGTTGGACGGCACGATCGCCAAGCTGGCCGCGAAGATGATGCGCGACCCGCAGCGTATCGAGATGGCCGGCGCCAAGGAAAAGCACACCAACATCACGCAAAGCCTGCTGTACGCGGACGACGCCGGCCACAAGATGCAGTTGCTGGATCACGTGCTGCGCGACGCCAAGCTGGACCAAGCCATCGTCTTCACGTCCACCAAGCGTGGCGCTGACGACCTGGCCGACCGCCTGGCCGACCAAGGCTTTGCCGCTGCCGCCCTGCACGGCGACATGAACCAGCGCCAGCGCACCCGTACGCTGTCGCAACTGCAACGCGGCCAGCTGCGTATTCTGGTTGCCACCGACGTTGCCGCCCGCGGCATCGACGTGCAAGGCATCAGCCACGCCGTCAACTTCGACCTGCCGATGCAAGCCGAAGACTACGTGCACCGTATCGGCCGTACCGGCCGCGCCGGTCGCAGCGGCCTGGCGTTCACGCTGGCCACGCACTCCGAGCGCCACAAGGTTCGCCGTATCGAGCACTACATCGGCCAAACGATTACGCCGGAAACCATCGCCGGTCTGGAACCCAAGCGCACGCCGCGTCCGTCGGCCGGCGGCAGCGGCGCCCCGCGTGGCGGCAAGCCGTTCGGCAAGCGTCCTGGTGGTTTCGGTGGTTCGCGCCATGAAGGCGGCTACCAAGGCAACCGCGAAGGCCGTTCGTTTGGCGGCCCGCGTGAAGGCGCCGCTCCCCGTGGCGAATTCAAGCCGCGTGAAGGTGGTTACCAAGGCAACCGCGACAGCGCCCCGCGCGAAGGCGGCTATCAAGGCAATCGCCCCTTCGGCGACCGTCCGGCCCGTTCGTTCAGCGATCGTCCCAGCTTCGGTGATCGTCCCCAACGCGAAGGCGGCTACCAGGGCAATCGCCCGTTCGGCGACCGTCCCCCGCGTGAAGGCGGCTTCCGTGGTGGTGACCGTGATGCCCGCCCGAGCTTCGGCGACCGCCCCAGCTTCGGCGACCGCCCCCAGCGCGATGCCCGCCCGTTCAACGAACGCGCTCCCCGTGAAGGTGGTTTCCGTGGCGCTGACCGTGACGCCCGCCCCAGCTTCGGTGATCGTCCCGCTCGTGAAGGCGGCTTCCGTGGCGGCGACCGTCCGGAAGGCGGCTTCCGCGCCAAGCCCTCGTTTGACAAGCGCCCCGGCGGCCCCGCCAAGCGTTTCGCCAAGCCGGCTGATCGCCGCGGCTAATTCGCCCGCTTGATCGCTTGATCCCCATGCAAACCCCGCGCCTGTCGCGGGGTTTGTTTTTGGGGCAGCCCCCAACTGAAGCGCGCAACAACGCCCAGCGTCGCCGTCCTTTTTTTGGGAAAATGCGCCCATGACCACGCCTTCCTCGACCATGCAACGCCCCGCGCCCGCCAACCTTCCCCCGCTATCGCCCGCCGCCCAGGCGCACAGCGACGCCACCGCCGCGCATTTGCGCAAGACGATCACCGCCAACGGCGGCTGGTTGCCATTCGATCATTGGATGGCGGAGGCGCTGTACGCCCCCGGGCTGGGTTACTACGCAGCCGGCAACGTCAAGCTGGCCGATGCGGATGACGGCGCCAAGACGCCTGCCGGCGACTTCGTCACCGCGCCGCAGCTGACTCCGCTGTTCTCCCGCACCCTCGCCCGCCAGGCGGCGCAGGTGCTGCGCCAGACCCAAACCCAGGCGGTGCTGGAATTTGGCGCGGGCACGGGCGCGCTGGCTGAAGGCGTGCTGCGCGAGCTGGACGCGTTGGGGCTGAACCACACGCAATACCTGATTCTGGAAGTCTCGGCCGACCTGCGCGCGCGTCAGGCCGAAAGGCTGGCGCCGTTCGGCAGCCGCGTGCAATGGCTGGATGCACTGCCTAACGCCTTTGCGGGCTGCGTGCTGGCCAACGAGGTGCTGGATGCCATGCCCGTTTCCCTGTTTTGCTGGAGCGAGGATGGCGCCGTGCTGGAGCGCGGCGTGGCGCTGGATGCACAGCAGGGCTTTGTCTGGAGCGACCGGCCCGCGCCGACCGCGCTGGCGCAGGCCGTGGCCGCGCGCATGCCGGCGCTGCCCGGCTACGTGTCCGAGATCAATCTGCAGGGCGAAGCCTGGATCGCCGCCATGGGCAGTTGGCTGGAACGGGGCGCGGCACTGCTGGTGGATTATGGTTTTCCGCGCAGCGAGTTCTACCATCCGCAACGCGCGGGCGGCACGCTGATGTGCCATTTGCGCCATCACGCGCATGGGGATCCCTTCACCGCGCCGGGGTTGCAGGACATCACCGCGCACGTGGATTTCACGGCCATGGCCGATGCGGCGCTCGAGGCCAATTTGCAGGTGTTGGGTTACACATCCCAGGCGCGCTTTCTGATGAACGCCGGGTTGATGGATCTGCTGGAGCAACTGGACCCATCGGATCCGCTGCAATACGCACAAGCGGTGGCGCCGGTGCAAAAGCTGCTGTCCGAAGCCGAAATGGGCGAACTCTTCAAGGTGCTGGCCGTGGGCCGGGGCATGACGGAACCGCTGGCCGGGTTCTCGCGCGGCGACCGCCTGGGCAAGCTGTAGCCGCCATAGCCGCCGGCCTCAGCCCGCGCGCAGCCGGTCCAGCCGTGCGCGCCGGACGCTGTCCTTGATGCGGGCCGGGTCGCCGGCGCAAGCCTTGGCGATGGCGCCGGCATCCACGCCGCGCACCGCGTCCACCCGCGACCGCCAGACGGCCATGTCCACGGGCCGCAAGATCGACGCCGTCTTCAACAGGTCAAAAAACCGGTCGGGCTTGCGCAGCGCATCGGCGCGCTCCATCAGCGCCAACTGCGCTTCGGTGGCGTCGGCTTGGTCCATACCTTGGCCCATGTCTTGGTCCATGCCTTGGTCCGTGCCCGTAGTGCGATCCACCGCCTTCAGCCCCGTCAACACTTCTGGCAGCAGGCGCGCGTAGTCGTTGCATTCGGTGGGAACGCGCATGCGCCGGCCCAGCGCCTCGCGCTCCGGCGTCAGGCGGCACAGCAAGGCATAGCGACCCGGCAGCGACAAACCTTGCGCCGCCGCGCGGTCCACGTCGGCGCCCGCCTCCTTGACCGCTTGCAGCTCCGGCATCACACGGGCCAACGCGCCGCAATCCTGCAGTACGTCCAGCATGCGCGATGGCTTCTTTGCCATCAGGCCGCGCGACAGTTCTTTCCAGACCCGCTCGGCCACCAATGCATCGGCCTCGCCTTCCTGGACCATCCGCTGGCACAACGCCAGCGTTTCCGGGGCCACGGAGAAATCATCAAAGCGTGCCGCGAAACGGCCCAGGCGCAGGATGCGCACGGGGTCTTCCTGGAACGCCTCTCCCACGTGGCGGAACACGCGGGCACGCACATCGGCCGCGCCGTCCAGCGGGTCGACCAATTCGCCGTCTTGCGTCTGGGCGATGGCATTGACGGTCAGGTCGCGGCGGCGCAGGTCTTCTTCCAGCGTCACGTCGGCGCCGGTATAGAAGGTAAAGCCCTTGTAGCCGCGGCCGGACTTGCGTTCGGTGCGCGCCAGCGCGTATTCCTCTTTGGTGCGCGGGTGCAGAAACACGGGAAAATCGCCGCCGACGGGAATGAAGCCACGGCGGACCATGTCTTCGGGCGTCGTGCCCACCACAACCCAGTCGTGGTCGCCGGGCGGAAAACCCAGCAGCGCATCACGCACCGCGCCGCCCACGATATACACCTGCAAGCCGTCGATGGCCGGGTCTTGCTTGCGCTCTTGCATCGGGCCGTTCGTCATCGGGCCGCGGTGGCCTCGGCGCCGGGCGGCACGATGTTGCCCAGCCGCTCTTTCAGCGACTGCGGCTGGCCGGAGAACATCGCCGCGTAGTACACCGAGTTGGACATCACGTTCTTCACGTAGGTGCGGGTTTCGTTGAACGGAATGGTCTCGGCGAAGATGGCGCCTTCAATGGGATGCGAGAAGGTCGCGCGCCAGTTCTGCGGGCGCCGCGGGCCCGCGTTGTAGCCGGCACTGGCCATCATCTGCGACCCATCCAGGTCGCGCAGCACCATGTTCAGGTAGTTGGTGCCCAGTTCAGTGTTGGTGTCGAAATCGTTCACGCTGGACGGCGTGAAATCCGTCATGCCGATCTTGCCCGCCACCCACTTGGCCGTGGCCGGCATCAGTTGCATCAGGCCCGACGCACCCACGTGCGAACGCGCGTCCATGATGAAGCGCGATTCCTGGCGGATCAGGCCATAGACCCAGGCGGGGTCCAGCGCAATGGCGTTGGCCTTGGCCGTGACGCGGCCTTCGAATGGCGCGATGAAGCGCTGCGAAAAGTCGAACTCTTTTTCCGTACGGTCGGACGTATTGACCACGCGGTCGTAGATGTTCTCGGCGCGAGCCAGCTCGGCGGCGGCCATCAGTTGGCGGTCGTTCATGCCGCGCAGCGTGAAATTCCATTCAGGCACTGCTTCGCCACGCCAACCCAGGCGGAACAGTTGCACAGCCCGTTGCAGCCCGGGGTTGGCGCGCGCTTCGGCGATTTCGCTGTCGGTGATGGGCGCCGGACGCGGCGGCACGTTGATGCGCCGGCCCAATTCCTCGGAAGCCAACTGGCCGTAGAAATCGAAGCGGTCGGCAATGCTGGCGTACAGCGTGTTGGCGTCGTCCTTGCGGCCGGTGGCAGCCAGACCGCGCGCCTTCCAGTACACCCACGACGGGTCGTCGCGCTGCGACGCCGGCATGTCGTCAATGGAGGCGATGACCCATTTCCAGTCAATCTTGGGCTGGCGCAAGGCGGCGCGCACCTTCCACCCCGCGTTGTACTCCGTCATGCGGATGTGGCCGGCTTCGTGGTACCAGTCGTCGGCACGGCTATCCATGCGCAGCGCGGCGATCAGCGCGTATTGCCCACGCACCCAGGCCAGATTCGGCTTGGACATGGACTTGGCCCATTCGCGGCGCAGGTAGGAATCCGCAACCCCGACGTCCGCCCGCGCCAGCCGGGCCAACGCGATGGTCACGAGTTCTTTCTCGTTGCGGCCCACCGGCATGCGATCTTGCCGGGTCAGCCACTTCATCGGGTCCTTCATGAGGACGTCGTAGGTTTTCAGGTCGCGCGGCTCGAACATGTATTGCGCAAACTTGCGCGCATTGGAGGTTTTGTCGTCCTCGATGGCGTCACGTAACTGCGGTTCCAGTTGTTGCCAGCCCAACACACCGTCCGCCACCAGTTGGTCGTACAGCGCCCAACAAGCGCTGCCCGGCGCGAAGACAGACATCGCCTGCTCGGCCGTGGCGCGCTGGCCAGTCATGTGCTTGGCGTCCAGGATGGCGCATTCGATCTGGCTATTGCTGTTCTTCACGGGCGCCAGCTTGCGCACGGTGTCGAAGTCGCCGCTGCGGGCGGCGGCCAGCAGCCAATCGCCACGCAAGCGGTCGGCCAGATAGGCATCGCCGTTGCTGCTGATGAAGCGCTGCAGGTCGGCCGTGGGGCGGGCGCTGGCGGGTGCAGTCCAGAGTTGATAGCGCAGCAGCCAGTATTCGGGGTACATGCCCAGCGTGTCGGACTTGGCCTGCGGCACCAAGGCGCCCAGGATGGACCATTGCTTGCGGCTCATGGCGGCGCGCGCGGCGACAACGGCGGCCAGGGCGGGGGTTTCAGCGGTGGGCGGCAGGCCGGCCAGCACCACAGGCGGCACGGCAATGACGGGTTGGGCGGATTGGGGGGTTTGGGCAGCGGTTGGGGCTGGCGCGCTGATGGCGGCGTTGCGTTGTTGCGCATCGACCGGTGCACAGGCGGCGGTGAAGAGCGCCAGCAAGGGCAGCCAGCGGCGCAGGCCAGCGCGCGGGGTCGGTGCGAACGCGCCTTGCGGGGATTTCCGGCGAGTTTTCTGATACCGTCCAGATTGCTGCGCTTGTGTCATGCCGCGTCCCTCATTTACCGTCATACCAAGGCCTTGCCGCACGCCTGCATGCACATCGGCATGCTGCTTTGCAGGCCGCCTTGCACACCGCGTTGCACACCCGATTCCAGCAGCTTCGCTTTCATCTTCGCCTTCATTGTCCACCCCCATTACAGCCACTGCATGACTACGCAAAATACTCCAGAGGATACCGCAGTCCAGCACCGTACGCGATTGCGGAAACTGCGTGCCGAGATGCCCGAAGACCAGCGCAGCCGGGGCGGTTTGCTGATGCGCGCGCGGCTGTTCACCTGGCTGAACGTGGCCCGCGACGAGGCCCGGCGCGCAGGGCGCGCGGCGCCCGCCACCGTGGCCGCCTTCTGGCCCCTGGAAGGCGAACCCGACCTGCGCCCGCTGCTGACGCAATGGGTGGAAAACGGCGTGGCCGTGGCGCTGCCCGTGGTGCGCGCGCGCAATGCGCCGCTGGCCTTCCTGCCCTGGACGCCTGAGGCCGAGCTTCGCGCCGGCCCGTACGGCATCCAGGAGCCCGTGGCCGGCCCCGACGTGCTGCCGGACGTGGTCCTGGTGCCCACGCTGGGTTACACGGAACACGGCGACCGCCTGGGTTATGGCGCCGGCTACTACGACCGCACGCTGGCCGCCTTGCGCGACCGCGGCCATCCTTTCATCACCATTGGCATCGCCTGGAGCTGCGGCGAGCTGGACGCCGACTATCAGGCCGCCCCGCACGACTTTCCGCTGGACGCCGTACTGACCCAGGACGGCTGGGTGCCAGAGGCCCCGCTTTCAGAAGGCGCCACGGGCGGCACCACCCTGCATACGTTCCGCATGAACTGACGCACCAGAACCGCCCGGCGGCGCGCACCAAATTGGTGCCATCAACCGCCGAGGGGATGGTGTTTCAGCGCCCTTGAGAGGATATTTCTCCCAAGGCGTGTCCCCAAAAGCTGGCACGCAGGTTGCTTGTTAGTTTGTGACCGGCCGAGCATTGGCCGGGTTGACCGCGTGCAAGCCGGCCACCACAAGCCGGTAGCAGGCACAGCATTGGAGGAGCCATGAAGGACAGAACATCCCGTCCCGCCGCTTATGACGAAATGCGCGAAGGCGCAGGCGGCATACGCTCCCACTACCAGGCGTTCGAACGCTGGCACCAAGAGCAATCGGCCGAGGCCATGGCCGTGCGCCGCCTGGAAGCCGACCTGAGCTTTCGCCGGGTCGGCATCACGTTTTCGGTGGCGGGCGACGCCGCCGGCACCGAGCGCCTGATCCCGTTCGACCTGATCCCCCGGATCATTCCCGCCGACGAATGGCGCCACCTGGAAGCCGGCCTGAAGCAGCGCGTGCGCGCGCTGAACATGTTCATCCACGACATCTATCACGGCCACGACATCGTGCGCGCCGGCATCGTGCCGGCCGAACAGGTCTTTCTGAACGCCCAGTACCGCCCTGAAATGCAGGACGTGGATGTGGCCGAGGACATCTACTGCCACATCGCCGGCGTGGACATCGTGCGGGCCGGCGCGGGCGAATTCTATGTGCTGGAAGACAATCTGCGCGTGCCGTCGGGCGTGTCCTACATGCTTGAAAACCGCAAGATGTCGATGCGGCTGATGCCCGATGCGTTCAGCCGCATCAAGGTTGAACCGGTGGCGCATTACCCCGACCTGCTGCTGGACAACCTGCGCGAAGTCGCCCCGCATGGCGGCGACGACCCCACCGTGGTGGTGCTGACGCCCGGCATGTACAACTCGGCCTACTTCGAACACGCCTTTTTGGCGCAGCAAATGGGCGTGGAACTGGTCGAAGGGCAAGACCTGTTCGTCGAACAGAACACCGTCTACATGCGCACCACGCAAGGCCCGCGCAAGGTGGACGTCATCTACCGCCGCCTGGACGACGACTTTCTTGACCCGTTGTCGTTTCGCGCCGACTCGGCCCTGGGCGTGCCCGGACTGCTGTCGGTGTATCGCGCCGGCCGCGTCACGCTGGCCAACGCCATCGGCACCGGCATCGCCGACGACAAGTCCACCTATCTATACGTGCCTGACATGATTCGGTTCTATCTCAGCGAAGAGCCCATCCTGTCCAACGTGCCGACCTGGCGCTGCGGCCGGCCCAGCGAGCTTTCCCACGTGCTGGCCAACATGCACGAGCTGGTGGTGAAGGAAGTGCATGGCGCCGGCGGCTACGGCATGCTGGTGGGCCCGTCCGCCAGCCACGCCGAGATCGACGCCTTCAAGGACCGCGTGCGCGCCAACCCCGGCAACTACATCGCGCAACCCACGCTGGCGCTGTCCACCGTGCCCACCTACGTGGAATCCGGCGTGGCGCCGCGCCACGTCGACCTGCGCCCCTACGTGCTGTGCGGCAAGGACATCCGCACCGTGCCCGGCGGCCTGTGCCGCGTGGCGCTGACCGAAGGCTCGCTGGTGGTCAACAGCAGCCAGGGCGGCGGCACCAAAGACACCTGGGTTCTGGAGGACTGAACATGCTGAGCCGTACCGCCGACAACCTGTTCTGGATGTGCCGCTACATTGAGCGCGCTGAAAACACCGCGCGCATGCTGGACGTGAACCTGCAGATGTCGCTGCTGCCGCAAGACCCGCAAACGCGCGAAGGCTCGTGGCTGGGCGTGCTGCGCATCTCTGAACTGCAAGGGCTTTATCAAAGCAAGTACGAAACCATCTCGCCGCACGACGTGCTGCAGTACATGGTGCGCGACCCGGAAAACGCCTCGTCCATCTATTCCTGCATGCGCGCCGCCCGGGAAAACGCGCGCGCCGTGCGCGGCAGCCTGACCACCGAAGTCTGGGAGACCTACAACACCACCTGGCTGGAACTGCTCAAGCACCTGCATACCGGCCTGTTGGAACGCAACCCCGGCGAATTTTTCGAATGGGTGAAGTTCCGCTCGCACCTGGCGCGCGGCGTCACCATCGGCACCATGCTGGAAGACGAGGCGCTGTACTTCCTGCGCATCGGCATGCATCTGGAGCGCGCGGACAACACCGCCCGCATGCTGGACGTGAAATTCCATGAACGCGGCAGCAACGGCACGATGGAGCCGCGCGGCGAACCGGCCGGCACCGCCGCGCTGCAAAGCGAGTTCTATCGCTGGTCGGCGCTGCTGAGTTCTGTGTCCGGGCTTGAGATCTACCGCAAGGTGTATCGCGACGTCATCACGCCTGACCGCGTGGCCGAGCTGCTGATCCTGCACCCCGATATGCCGCGTTCGCTGCTGGCGTCGATGCGCGCGGTGTCCGAGGACCTGGCGCGCGTGTCGAACCAGCGCTCGACCGAAACCCAGCGGCGCGCGGGCATGCTGTGCGCCGAACTGCAATTCGGCCGCGTCGAAGACATCCTGGATAGCGGCCTGCACCAATACCTGGACCATTTCCTGGACCGCATCAACGACCTGGGCAACCGGATCAGCCAGGACTTCCTGGTTCCGCTGTCGGCATAACCTGGAGACAGCACCATGAAACAGTTCATCACGCACATCACCCACTACCGCTACACCGCACCGGTCACCTACAGCATCCAGACGCTGCGCCTGACCCCACGCGACGACGAGCACCAGCGCCTGCTGCGCTGGAACATCGAAGCCCCGGGCGCGCTGGAAAAGCAGGTGGATGCCTACGGCAACATTACGCACACGCTGACCTTGAACCGCCCCCACACCGATATTGAATTGCGCGTGGTGGGGCAGGTGCAGGTGGCGCCGTTGACGCGCGGTCTGCTGGGCGGCGAAGACAGCCGCCTGCCGGTGCACGCCTATTGCGTGCAGACCTCGTTGACGCAAGCCGACGACACCATTCTTGCCTTTGTGCGCAGCGTGCTGCCCAACGGCATCACCACCCCGGACGACATCCTGGCGCTGGCCAACGCCATCAGCGACCGGGTTGCCTACGAGCCCGGCACCACCGACGTCACCACGGCGGCCAACCAGGTCCTGGCGATGGGCCACGGCGTGTGCCAGGACCACGCCCACCTGTTCCTGGCCTGCGTGCGCGGCCTGGGCGTGCCCGCGCGCTACGTCAGCGGCTACGTGCACACCACCACCGAACACTCGGCCAGCCATGCCTGGGCCGACGTGTGGCTGGCCGATATCGGCTGGACCAGCGTCGACATCACCAACCGCCAGTTCGCCTCGGACAGCCATTGCCGCCTGGCCGTGGCGCGCGACTATGACTCGGCTTCGCCGGTGCGCGGCGTGCGCAGCGGCGGCGGCGAAGAATCCATGGAGATCAGCGTGCAGGTGCAAACATCTGGCCAGCAATAACCGCCGCGCCCGCGCCGCAATACAATGCGGCGTGGTTTCTCCAAATTTTCGATCATGACCTACTGCGTAGCCGCCCGCCTTGACGCTGGCCTGGTATTTCTTTCTGACTCCCGCACCAATGCGGGCGTCGACCAGATCAGCGTCTTCCGAAAGATGACCGTCTTCGAACGACCAGGCGAACGCGTCATGGTCATGATGACGTCCGGCAACCTGGCCGTCAGCCAGGCCGTGCTGCATGCGCTGGCCCGCCAGCACGACGAAGGCGGCGACACCATCTGGACCGCCACCGACCTGTTCGAGGCCACCCGCTGCGTGGGTGCCGCCGTGCGCGAGGTCTATCAGCGCGAAGCCCCTGCCCTGCACGAGCAAGGCGTGGACTTCAACGTCAGCATCATCTTCGGGGGACAGATCGGCAGCGAACGCTGCCGCCTGTTCCAGGTTTACGCGGCCGGCAATTTCATTGAAGCCGGCCTGGAATGTCCGTATTTCCAGATCGGCGAAGCCAAGTACGGCAAGCCCATCCTGGACCGTGTGCTGCGCCCAGACACGTCGCTGGACGAAGCCGCCAAGTGCGCGCTGATTTCCATGGACTCGACCTTGCGGTCGAACATTTCCGTGGGCCTGCCGCTGGATTTGCTGGTCTATGACACCAACGCCCTGCGCGTCACGCACTTTGCCAGCATCGACGAAAACAACGAGTACTTCCGCATGATCCGTGGCACCTGGGGCGAACGCCTGCGCCAGGTGTTCGCCGAGATCCCCGACCCGCTCTGGACCAACCCCGACGATCCCAGCTCGCTGGTGCCCTTGAGCCGCATCCATCAGCCGATACGCATCGAGCCGGTGAATACGCCCGAACCCAGCTACCCCACCCCGCAGGTGCTGGCGCAAGATCCGGGCAAAGACCAGGCGAGTTAAAGACCCGCCGCATTGGATAGCGGCGGCTGTCTCGCCCCGAGTTGCGCCAGCGCGCGTTAACCCCCCCGGGTATCTCCGGCATTAACCCCTGGGTTATCTGCCGCATTAACCCCTGGGTTATCTGCCGCGTTTCCCCCTGGGTTGCCTCTCGCGTCCCCCCCTTTCCACTTGCCGAAACCCGGCTTGTGAAACGGCGAATTCTCATCCTTGGCGTCACGGGCCACACTGGTTGCGGCCTGCATTGCGCACGTCCGTTGACGCATGCCGGGCACGAGAAAAAACCACAAGGAGCGAGACATGCCCAATATCTTCGGGCGCGCGGCAACGCGCGCAGCCTGGCCCGTGCTGGCCCTGTCATGCCTTGCCTGGGGTTCCGCCAGCGCGCAAGGCGCCTATCCCAACCATCCCATTTCGCTGGTGGTGCCGTTCGCGGCCGGCGGCCCAACCGATGTGGTCGCCCGCAGCCTGGGCGCGTCCATGGCCAAGACGTTGGGGCAAAGTGTCGTGATCGAAAACCGCACCGGCGCGGGTGGCACGCTGGCCTCGCAACACGTGGCGCGCGCCGCGCCGGACGGCTACACCTTCCTGATCCATCACAACGGCATGGCGACCGCCCCGGCGCTGTACCGCAAGCTGTCGTACAACCCCCTGACGGACTTCGCCTATGTCGGCCAGGTCGCGGACGTGCCCATGACCTTGCTGGGCCGCAAGGACCTGCCAGCCGACGGCATGGCGGGCTTTATCAAGTACGCCCGCGAAAACGGCAACAAGGTCAACCTGGCCAACGCAGGCCTGGGCGCGGTATCGCAGTTGTGCGGCATGCTGTTGCAGGAAGCGCTGGGTGTGCAGTTCACCGCCGTGCCCTATGCCGGCACGGCCCCCGCCATGACGGCGCTGCTGGGCGGCCAGGTGGATGTGCTGTGCGACCAGACCACGCAGACCATCCCGCAGATCAAAGCCGACCGCGTGAAGCTATTTGGCGTCACCACGCTGGACCGCATCAAAACACTGCCTGACGCACCGACCTTGCAGGAAGCCGGCTTGAAGGGGTTCGAGGTAAAGGTCTGGCACGGCGTCTATGCGCCCAAGGGCACGCCGCCCGAAGCCATCAACAAGTTCAACGCGGCGCTGCGCACGGCCCTGAAAGACCCGGCATTCACGCAGAAAATGGCAGAATTGGGCGCCGAGATCGTGCCAGAATCAAAGCAGACGCCAGAAGGCCTGCAAACCTGGCTGCAATCCGAAATCAACAAATGGGGAGGCGTCATCCGCAAGGTAGGCGTCTACGCGGACTAAACACAACGGCACGTAGGATGGGTGTAGCGCGCAAGGCTCGAGGCAAGAACCCAAACAGAGATCGCGCGCAACCCATCAAGCAACCGCGAACAGCGCACAACCTGGCGAAGAACCCAGACCGTGATCGATGGGTTCCGCGCGGCGCGGCATCGCATTCTTGTGCCAAGCCGCGCGCGCTTCACCCATCCTTGTATGTTTTCATAGCACTTACCGATCTTGCTTCGGGGGTGCTGGGGATCGGGACGCACCCATCCATCAGCCGTCACTAGCGGACTGACGTCGGTAGATATCCCACCCCGCCCAAATACGTCGATTAAGAATCTAGCGGCCATGACCGCCGATTGATCGCAAGGTAACGAATCGGGCGCGGCTTCCCCAGCAGACACAACGCTATCGCAGGGAGTCTAGAGATGCAAACGTCTCAATCTTTCTTTGGTGTGGATGTGGGGAAATCCGAGGTTGTTGTGGCGATGCACGGGGCGGCCAAGCCGTTGACCCGGGCCGTCAAAAACTCAACGACTGGCTTGGAAAAATGGTTGCAAACGCTGCCGCGCGGAAGCGTTCTTGCCATGGAGTCCACCGGTGGCTACGAGCGCCTGTTGGCCGACCTGGCATATGAGCGTGGGCTGCGCGTCTACGTGCTGAACCCCAAGGCCCTGCACCATTACGCCAAGTCGCAGGCTCAACGGGGCAAGACCGACCGACTCGACGCTGTCATGATTGCGCGTTACGTGGCGCTCGAGCACGAGCGGTTGCATAGGTACGAACCTTGCCCGGAGCACATCGAGCGCCTGAGTCAGATCCAACGCTTACGCAAGGTGGCGGTCACGACGCGCACGAGGCTGCGCCTGTCCAGCGATCGGCACAAACACGTGGGCTCGCAAGCTCAGGTCCAGCGAGCGTTGGATGCCTTGACGCAGTTGGCAGACGCTCTTGAGCGCGAAATGCTCGATCAGATCGCTGCCGAACCCGCCTTGGCCGACGACTTCAACTTAATCACCAGCATTACCGGCGTGGGAAAGCTGACTGGGGCCGCACTGGTGACCGCCTTCGCCCGCATCCCGTTCGCCTCCTCGGACGCCGTGGTGGCCTACGCGGGGCTAGACCCCAGGCCCAAGGAGTCTGGCGCCTACAAAGGCCTGCGTAAACTCAGCAAGCAAGGCGATGCGGCCCTGAGAAGCCTTGCCTACAACGCGGCATCCTCAGCAAGCCGAACAGCTGCCTTCAAACCCCTCTACACAGCGCTACGAGTCAAGGGCTGGGCCTCAACGCAGGCATTAAACATCATCGCCAGAAAACTCCTACGCATCGCCTTCGGCGTATGGAAATCGCGCAAACCCTTCGATGTAAACCTCTTTATGGCCAGCCAGGCTTGCGCCAAACCATAGAATCTACGAATGCCGCAACTATGCGAGCACGCCAACACGGCCCGCGCACGGCCCTGAAAGACCCGGCATTCACACAAAGCAAGTGGATGGGTGTAGCGCACAACCCACCGAACAGCGGTGACGATGTACCAGCCCCTTACAGCGCCAGTTCCTTCCACACCGCAAGCGGTGCTTCCGCCTGGTTCAGCGTATAAAAATGCAGACCCGGCGCGCCGTTGTCCAGCAGGGTCTGGCACAGCTCGGTCACCACATCCACGCCAAAGGCGCGGATGGACGCTTTATCGTCACCAAACTCCGCCAATCGCAGGCGAATCCAGCGCGGCACTTCCGCGCCGCACATTTCCGAAAAGCGCAGCAGTTGCGTGTGGTTCGTGATGGGCATGATGCCCGGCACGATCGGCACGTTCACGCCCTTGGCCTGGGCGCGGTCGACAAAGTCGAAATAGGCGTCGGCGTTGAAGAAGTACTGCGTGATGGCGGCATCGGCACCCGCCTTCACCTTGGCCACGAAATGATCCAGGTCGGCCGACGGGTTGGCGGCTTGCGGATGCATTTCGGGATAGGCGGCCACTTCGATGTGGAACCAGTCGCCGGTTTCCTCGCGGATGAACGACACCAGTTCCTTGGCGTAGCGCAGCTCGCCCGCGTCGCCGCCCATGCCCGAGGGCAGGTCGCCGCGCAGGGCGACCACGCGCCGCACGCCTTCGCTCTTGTACGTCTGGAGGATGTCGCGCAGATCCTGGCGCGTGGCGCCCACGCAAGACAAGTGAGGCGCCGCGTCGCAACCCAGGTTGCGCAACGTGCGCACGGCGTCGGCCGTGCCGGCGCGCGTGGAACCACCCGCGCCGAAGGTCACGCTGACGTACTTGGGCTGGATGGCCAGCATCTGCTTGGCCGCGCGAACCAGCCGCTCTTGGCCGGCCAGGTCGCGCGGAGGAAAGAACTCCAGGCTGAAAGCAGGGGAAGTCGAGTCAGACATTAGGGGATCAGTTTGGTGAGCAGGCCAGAGATGATGCTGTACAGAATGGCACCGCCCACGGCCCACCAGAACCCGTTGACCTGGAAGCCCTTCAGCACGGAGCCGACGAACCAGAACAACAAGGCGTTGATGACGATGAGGAAGAGCCCGAGCGTGACGATCGTGATGGGCAAGGTAAGCAACACCAGCACCGGCTTGACCAGCATGTTGACCAGACCCAGCACCAACGCCGCGATCAGCGCTGAACCGAAACTGGCCACGACGATGCCGGGCAAGAGGTAGGCGACGGCCAGCAGGGCCACCGCGTTCAGGATCCAGACGAGTATCAATGCCACCATGTTCGAACTCCTGTGTTGACGCGCCGCGGCCTGGTTTTAACTGGGTGAAAACCAGGTTCGCCCGCGGCTCGGAAACCCGCGCCAACATGGCGCGGCATTTCCTATTGTGCTTTCAACCTATCAATAACGGTAGTGCTCGGGCTTGAAGGGGCCTTCGACCGGCACGTTGATGTAGTCGGCCTGATCCTTGCGCAGCGTCGTCAGCTTCACACCCAGCTTCTTCAGGTGCAGGCGGGCAACCTTTTCGTCCAGGTGCTTGGGCAGCACATAGACTTCGCCCGACTTGTAGGCGTCGTTGCGCGTGAACAGTTCGATCTGGGCGATGGTCTGGTTGGCGAACGACGACGACATCACGAACGACGGGTGGCCGGTGGCGCAACCCAGGTTCACCAGGCGGCCTTGAGCCAGCAGGATGATGCGCTTGCCGTCCGGGAAGATCACGTGATCAACCTGCGGCTTGATTTCTTCCCACTGGCAATCGGCCAGGCCGGCGACGTCGATTTCGTTGTCGAAGTGGCCGATGTTGCAGACGATCGCCTGGTCCTTCATGGCGTTCATGTGCTCGCGCGTGATGACGTGGTAGTTGCCGGTGGCGGTAACGAAGATGTCGCCATGGGCGGCGGCCTCTTCCATCGTCACGACCTTGAAGCCTTCCATCGCGGCTTGCAGGGCGCAGATCGGGTCGATTTCGGTAACCCAGACTTGCGCGCGCAAGGCGACCAGCGCCTGCGCGCAGCCCTTGCCCACGTCGCCGTAGCCGGCCACGACGGCGATCTTGCCGGCCACCATCACGTCGGTGGCGCGCTTGATGCCGTCCACCAGCGATTCGCGGCAGCCGTACAGATTGTCGAACTTGGACTTGGTGACCGAGTCGTTGACGTTGATGGCGGCAAAGGCCAGCTCGCCCTTTTGCGACATCTGGTACAGGCGATGCACGCCGGTCGTGGTTTCTTCCGTCACGCCCTTGATCTGCGCCAGGCGGGTGGAATACCACTTCGGATCGCGCTTGAGCGTTTCCTTGATGGCGGCGAACAGGATGCGCTCTTCGTCGCTGCCCGGGTTGGCCAGCACCGAGATGTCTTTCTCGGCCTTGGTGCCCAGGTGCAGCATCAACGTGGCGTCGCCGCCGTCGTCGAGGATCATGTTGGCGTGCTGGCCATTGGGCCATTCGAAAATCTTGTGGGTGTACTGCCAGTACTCTTCCAGCGTTTCGCCCTTGACGGCGAAGACCGGCGTGCCGGACGCGGCGATGGCGGCGGCGGCGTGGTCTTGCGTGGAGAAGATGTTGCACGAGGCCCAGCGCACTTCGGCGCCCAGGGCCACCAGCGTTTCGATCAGCACGCCGGTCTGGATGGTCATGTGCAGGCTGCCGGCAATGCGCGCGCCCTTGAGCGGCTGCGCGGCGGCGAATTCTTCGCGGATGGCCATCAGGCCGGGCATTTCGGTTTCGGCAATGGCCAGTTCGCGACGGCCCCAGCCAGCCAGCGACAGATCGGCAACCAGGTAGTCGGAGAAGGATTTATCAGTAACAGCGTTCATGGTGTGTAGGCTCCACGTGAATTTCGAACGGCGCACGATATGGCCGGACAACGCGAATACACCACGACAGTCGAGTGCTCGCCTTTCCCGCCATATGCGACAAAGGTGAGCGCCGTTGCTGTAGCGACGCGCAAGGCGCGGCGCTTGAACAAGGATTCCTGAGCCTGGCGAGCCGGGTTCCGCGTGCTGTTGCACATTGCGTTGCACGTTACCGTGCAAGGCGGGAACCGCTGGGTCGTCGCAACGCTCCTCAGGATTGCCGGGCATTGTACCGGTTCGGCACGGTGCGCGGAATTCCGTCCCTGAAAAAAACCAGGGAAAGATCAGTTCATCATCCCGCCCGCACCGGCGCGGTCCGGGAAGGGGATGCCGGCGCTTGCGGCGGCACGGCCACCAGCGGCACCAGCGCATCCAGCAAGCTCGTCGCCACCGAGTCCCAGCTACGGGTCAGCGCATGCGCCCGCACCGCTTCACGGTCCAGCGGCAGCGCGGCGCGGCAGGCTTGGGCCAGATCGTCGTCCAGGCACCCAGTGACGCCCTGGTTCACCACCGCCAGCGGCGCCTCGCTGCGAAAAGCCGCCACCGGCGTGCCGCAAGCCATCGCCTCCAGCATCACCAGGCCGAACGTGTCGGTCAGGCTGGGAAACACGAACACATCGGCCGCGGCGTAGAACGATGGCAGCGCGTCATCCTGCTGCATGCCCAGGAAGACCGCATCGGGAAAGCGCTTTTTCAAGCGCGCCTCGTCCGGGCCCGCGCCCACCACCACCTTGCTGCCCGGCAGGTCCAGCGACAGAAAGGCATCCAGGTTCTTTTCGCGCGCCACGCGGCCCACACTCAGGAAAACGGGACGCGGCAGCTGCGCGAATGCCTGACTTCGCGCCGGCTGGAATTTGCGCGGGTCCACCCCACGCGACCAGACCTGCAAGTTGCCCAGGCCACGGCGCACCAGCACGTCGCGCACCGTGGGCGTGGGCACCAGCACGCATTGCGAAGGCCGGTGGAACCAACGCAGGTAGCGCCACGGCAAGGCGGCGGGAATGCCCATCCGCGCTTGCAGGTAGTCGGGGAACATGGTGTGAAATGACGTCGTGAATTGCCAGCCGCGCGACAGCGCCATGCGGCGCGCCGCCAGCCCCAGCGGGCCTTCGGTGGCAATGTGTAGGGCGTCGGGAATGGTGTCGCCCAGGATGCGGCGCAATTGCCGCCCGGGCTGCAGGCACAGACGCAGATCGGGTTCGGACGGCGCCGGCACGGTTCGGCTGCCCTCCGGGCTGACCACGATCAGCTCGTGGCCCCATTCATTCAAAATTTGCCGCATGGTCGTCCAGGTGCGGACGACGCCATTGACTTGCGGATGCCAGGCATCCGTAACCAGGACGATGCGCATGATAGGGCCGGAAGTGGGCAATACTGCGATTTAGCCCGTGCCATGTGACAAGGCCAAGACCGCGCCCGGCTCAGTTGTTGCGCCGGGGATACCCTTGCGCCTTGATGCGCACCCAGACGTCGCGCTTTTCCTCTTCCGACATGAACACCCAGTTCGCGACTTCCATGGCCGTGCGACCGCAGCCACGGCAGATGTCGTCGAACAGGGTCGAGCACACGGCCACGCAGGGGGAGTCGGTTGCCTTGAAGACGCGCTGGGCGTCTTCAGGGTCGGGCAGTTCGGAAAGATCAGCGAAGTAACGATTCATGGGCCGAAGGTTACCACCAGGGTTGTGTCCCTTTATGGATAGCCCTATCGCCCGCGAAGGCTAGCTTGACGGCCGCCGTTCAGCGCCATCCGAAGAACGCGCCGGCCTCTTGCAGCAAGGCATCCGGGCATTCTTCGGCCAGGTAATGCGCCCCCGGCAAGGGCCCGCCCGAGACCTCGTCGGCAATCGCCCGCCATAGCGCCAGCACATCGAAATTCTTGCCCACCGCCCCGCGCTCGCCCCAAAGCGCCCGCACCGGCATGCGCAGCCGCTCGCCCGAGGCGCGGCCGGTGCGGTCGTGGTCCAGGTCTATCGTGGCCGACGCGCGATAGTCTTCGCACAAGCCCGTGGCCCACCCGGGCAAGCGCGCCGCGCGTTCGTATTCGGCCATCGCCTCGGCCGAAAAATGCGCCAGGCCGCCGGGCCGTCCACCCATGACCGAACGCAGGTAGAAAACGGGGTCGTGCTCGATCATGGTTTCCGGGCCGGGCGCGGGCTGGATCAGCCAGAACCAGTGGAAGTAGGCCTGGGCGAAGGCGCGCGTAGTGCCTTCGTACATGTCCAGCGTCGGTGCGATATCCAGCAGCATCATGCGCGACACGGCGCCGGCATGGTCCAGCGCCAGCCGATGCGCCACGCGCGCGCCACGGTCATGCGCCAGCACCTCGAAACGCTCGTGGCCCAGCGCGCGCATCAGCCCAAGCATGTCGGCGGCCATTTCGCGCTTGGAATGCGCGGCGTGGTCCGGCGAGGCCGCGGGCTTGGTGCTGTCGCCATAGCCGCGCAGGTCGGCCGCCACGCAGGTGCGATGCCGGGTCAGCTCCGGCCACACGCGGTGCCAGATGGCGCTGGTTTGAGGATGGCCGTGTAGCAGCAGCAAAGGCGGGCCCGACCCGTCGATGCGCGCGGCGATCTCAATGCCATTGGCCGGGATGCGGCGCACGGGCAGGTCGAAAAATGCGGTCATGGGGGGGGTCTCCTTGTGCGTTTATTGTCGGGCGGAATCCAGGCGGTCGCGTACCGTGCGGGCCACATCCTTCATCCACGGATGCCGCGCCCAGTGGGCGGCCTCGAAGCGCTCCACATCAGGCAATTGCAAGAGCGACGCGCCCACCAGGTCCTGCCCTTGGGCGAACATGCGGCGATGCCGCTCCGGCAAGCTAAAGCCCGCCGTCCAGCCATCGGCGGCGCGCACCTGGCCCGCCATCACGTCGATAGCCAGGCGGTTGTTCCCGGATGCCTTCTCTTGCGTATTGGACACCCGCGCAAGCAAGGCGTCGACATCAGCGGGCGGCAGGCTGACCAGCAGCAGACCGTTGTTGACCGCATTGAAGTAGAAGATTTCACCAAAGCTGGGCGCAATCACGGCGCGGATGCCGAACTGCTGCAAGCCCCACACCGCGTGTTCGCGGCTGGACCCGCAGCCGAAGTTCGGGCCGGCCACCAGCACGGACGTGCCCGCGTAGGCGTCCTGATTCAGCACAAAGTCCGCGCGCGGCGCGCCATGCTCGTCAAAGCGCAGGTCATACAGCAGGCCTCGGTCCAGCCCCGCCTTGTCGATGATGCGCAAGAACTGCTTGGGCATGATCTGGTCGGTGTCCAGGTTGGAGAAAGGCAGCGGCGCGGCAATGCCTTCGATCAGCGGATTCATTGGGTTTGGCTCCAGTCACGGACGTCAACGATGCGGCCGGCCAGCGCGGCGGCGGCGGCCATCGCCGGGCTCATCAGGTGCGTGCGCCCTGCCCGCCCCTGGCGTCCTTCGAAATTTCGGTTGGTGGTGGACGCGCAACGCTCGCCCGGGCGCAGCACGTCGTCGTTCATCGCCAGGCACATCGAACAGCCCGGTTGGCGCCATTCGAAACCCGCCGCGATCAACTGCGCCGCCAGGCCTTCGGCTTCGGCCTGCGCGCGCACCGCGCCAGAGCCCGGCACGACCATCGCGCGCACGCCCGCCGCCACCTTTCTGCCGCGCACCAGGCCGGCCACCACGCGCAAGTCTTCAATACGCCCGTTGGTACAGGACCCAATGAACACGCGGTCCACCGGCACACCGGCTATCGGCGCGCCGGCTGCCAGGCCGATGTAGTCCATGGCCTTTTCCAGCGCCAGTCGGGCCAGTTGATCGGGTTCGGCTTGCGGGTCGGGCACACAGCCCGTGACCGGCACCGCCTGATCGGGGCTTGTGCCCCAGGTGACGAAAGGCGCAATGTCAGCGGCATGGAACACGTATTCGGCATCAAACACCGCGTCGGCATCCGTGCGCAGCGTGGCCCAGTACGCGCGCGCCTGTGTCAGCATGTCGCCCTGCAATTGCGGCGCGTGCGCGGTGACGTAGGCATCGGTCGTGGCGTCCGGCGCGATCAGCGCGGCGCGCGCACCGGCTTCCACCGTCATGTTGCACAGGGTCATGCGGGCTTCGGCCGACAAGGCGTCGATGGCCTTGCCGCAGAACTCCACCGCATGGCCGCGCGCGCCTTGCGCGCCGATGCGATGCACCAGGTAGATCACCAGGTCCTTGGCGGACACGCCCGTGCCCAGCACCCCGTCAACCCGCACACGCATGTTGCGCGCCACGCGGTACACCAGCGTCTGCGTGGCCAGAATGTGTTCGACTTCCGACGTGCCAATGCCAAAGCCCAACGCGCCCAAGGCGCCGTACGTGGTGGTGTGGCTGTCGCCGCACAGCACCACCATGCCGGGCAGAATCATGCCGTGCTCGGGCGCGATCACGTGCTCAATGCCCTGCAACGGGTCGGTCGTGTCGAACAACGCGATGTGCTGCGCGTCGCAATTGCGCTTCAGGTTCACGGCCTGGCGCGACGATGCCTCATCGGCAATCACGCGCAGCGCCGACGGCACCGGATGCGTGGGAATGATGTGGTCCACCACCGCCATCTGCTGCCCCGGCCGCAGCACGCCACGGCCGCGCGCGGCGAGTCCGCTGAAGGCTTGCGGGCTGGTGTATTCGTTCATGATGTGCAGATCCACGTACAGCAGAATGTGCTCGTCGTCGATGCGGGCCACCTCATGGCTGGCCACCAGTTTGTCGTACAGCGTCATGCGGGGCATGTCTTGCTTCCTTGAATTTGAGCGCCCGCGGCGGGCGCGGGCGCGTCTTGCAATGGCTTCAATCAGGCGTTCAGTTGGCCCGAACGGAATTGGCCCGAACGTCAGTTGGCCTGAATACCGGCGTCCTTCACCACCTTGGCCCAGCGCGCCATCTCGGCGGCCACCATGTCGTCTGTCTTCGCGGGCGACGACACCAGCGGCTCGAAACCCTCTTTCTGCATGCGCGTGCTGAGCTCCTGCGATTGCAGGGCTTCGGCCAGCTTGGCGTTCAGCGTGTCGATCACCGCTTGCGGCGTGCCTGCCGGTGCGCTGACGACAAACCAGGTGTTGAATTCGTAGCCCGGCAGGCCGGACTCGGCGATGGTCGGCACGTCGGGCAGCAGCGGCGAACGCGTCGTGCCGGTCACGCCCAGGGCGCGCAGCTTCTTGCCGTCCACCTGGGGCTTGGCGGCGGACAGCACCGGAAAACTCATCTGCACCTGGCCACTGATGGTGTCCACCATGGCCGGACCGCCGCCCTTGTACGGCACATGCAGGATCTGCGTCTTGGACACGGACTTGAACAATTCCGCCGCCATGTGGAAGGTGCTGCCGGTGCCGGCGGAACCAAAGCTCAGTTCATTCGCGGGCCGCGCACGCACATAGGCCAGCAGTTCGCTGACGTTGGCCACGGGCAAGGCGTTCGTCACCGTCAGCACATGCTGCGACGTGCCCACGGTGCCCACCGAGCGCAGGTCTTTACGGGTGTCGAACGGCATGGTCTTGAACAGCGCCGGGTTGATGGCCAGCGACATGGTGTTGATGCCCAGCGTGTAGCCATTGGGCTGGGCGCGCGCCACGGCGGACATGCCGATGTTGCCGGACGCGCCGGCCCGGTTTTCGATGATCACGCTCTGCCCCAGCGCGCGGCCCCAGGCATCCGAGATCAAGCGCGCGGCGATATCCACGCTGCCGCCCGGCGCAAACGGCACAATCAGCGTGATCGCCCGATCAGGAAAAGCGTCGGCGGCGGCGGCCGGCGTCGTCCAACAGGCTGCAACGGCAAGGGCCGCGCACAAGGCGCGGGCAACGGGTTTGATGGTCATGCGGAAGTCTCCTCGGTTGGCCGCGTGGTGGCGCAGTGGCGTTGCGGCTCTATAGTGGAGCGGCCAGTTTATAGGCCGCCTGGGTCTTTATAATTCGCAGCAAAACTAAATCTTTATTAGATTTAATTTATAAATGGCCACCGCCTTGGGGGACTGCCATGGACGCCCTTTCCGATCTTGCTTTCTTTTCGCTGGTGGTCAAACACGGCAACCTGTCCGCCACGGCGCGCGAACTGGGCCTGACGCCGCCCGCCATCAGCGCCAGGCTGGCCCGGTTGGAGCAGCGCCTGGGCGTGCGGCTGCTGAACCGCACCACCCGGCGCGTCAGCGTTACCCAGGAAGGCGAGCTTTATCTCGCCGAAGGCGGGCGCATCCTGGCTGACCTCGAAGCGCTGGAGCGCTCGGTGTCCAGCGCCCGTGCACAACCCCAGGGGCTGCTGCGGCTGAACGCCACGTTCGGCTTCGGCCGCGCGCACATCGTGCCGGCCGTGTCGGATTTCGCGCGCCAGTATCCCGACGTCGAAGTGCAGATGCGGCTGACGGACAGGCCGCTGAACCTGATCGAAGAAGGCTTCGACGTGGCCGTGCGTTTTGGCGACCTGCCCGACGCCCGCCTGACGGCCCGCAAGATCGCGTCAAACCGGCGGCTGCTATGCGCGTCGCCCCGCTACCTGGACACCTATGGCGAACCCCGCACCCCGGGCGAACTGCAACGCCATCGCTGCATCGTGGTGCGCGAAAACGAGGTCGCCTACGGCACCTGGCGGCTGGAATCCGGCCAACGCGCCGAAACCGTGAAAGTGCGCGGCCCGGTCAGTTCCAACGACGGCCAAAGCGCGCTGGAATGGGCGCTGGACGGCCACGGCATCGTCATGCGCTCGGAATGGGAAACCGCCGCCTACCTGCGCGACGGCCGGCTGCGCGAAGTGCTGACCGACTGGCGCACGCCCGCCGCCGACATTCATGCGCTTTACCCCGAACGCCTGAACCTGCCGGCCAAGACGGTGGCATTCGTGGATTTTCTGACCCAGCGCTTCGCGCGGTATTTGAAAGGGCCGGGTGGTGGAAACGCGGGCTGGTGATTGATCTGTGCTGTAGCCTTGGGGCTACAAAATAGCTAGAATTAACCAATTCTGATGCCCAGGGGCTACAAAATGACCACACTTGGCGATGTCGCGGAAATGTTGCGTTCGGCCCGCAAGGAAAGCGGCTTGTCGCAAGAGGAAATGGCCCGGCGCGCGGATGTCGCCCGAACCACGCTGACGCGCATGGAAAACCTGGCACGCAACGACATGAGCGTATCAGCGCTGGTTCGGTTGCTGGACGCTGCCGGCTACGACCTTAAAGTTGTCAAAGCTGGCCACCAGCGGACCTTGGAAGACATTTTGGCCGAACAACGGCGCGGGGAATAAGCCATGAAACTGGACGTCCACCACCCGCGAGTACGTTCCTTCGGCATCGCTGCGTGCGCAAAACCTGCACTTTGCTTGGCATATGCTTACGAACTACGTGGTTCGCAACGCGGATTGCCATGCCAAGAACATCGCCTTGTATTACACCTCGCGCGCCGACGTCGCGTACACGCCCGTTTACGACATCGTCACAACCCAGGCCTACCCCGAATTCAGCAACAGTGCGCCCGCCCTGTCCGTTGACGGACGCAAGACATGGGTTCCCGGCAGCACGCTGGCCAAGTTCATGCTGGCCAGGCTTGGCATCAATTCAAAGCAGTATCAGGCGATGGTCGAACAGCTATGCGAATCGGCAGTCGAAGTGGGACGCGAGGTGATCGAGGCAGCGAAGAACGAACCGCAGTGGCGCTGGATTGCCAAGCAAATGGTGCATGCCTGGAACGACGGCATGTGCGGGCTGCGGAGTTCGAAACTCGATGCTCGGTACCGTAGCCTGGACGCCGCGATTTCCGAGGCAGGCTACGAAGCCGCCGACGCACCCTTGGACACATCCCGCGTCATCGGACGGTCCGAAGGGTTGGCCACGCGTTAGCCAGCCGAGCCTAAGCCGGCCGCGCCTGGCCGGCCGCGCCTAGCCGGCCGCGCCCAAGCACGCATAGCCGCGTCGATCCACAGCTAGCCCTCGTGCGTTAAATCTCATCAATCGCCGTACTCGCCGCCGTGCCCGCCGGCGCGTCGCCCGCGCCGATGGCGTAGCGGTCGCGCGTGGTGACGTAGAAGCTGGCGCCGAACCTGCCCACCGGGAAGTAATCCTGCAAGCGCACGCGCCAGGTTTCCGTGTCGATCAGGCCGTCGCGCGCGTGCAGCCAGCGCACTTGGCCGATGAAGATCTGGCGGCTGGCGGTTTCCATGGTTTCGTAGAGCGTGCATTCGAACGCCACGGGGGCCTGCACGATGCGCGGCGGCTTGACGTGGTGGCTGGGCGCGGCGTCCAGGCCCGCGTGGGCCAGTTCGCTGACGTCGGCGGGCAGGCGGTCGCCGCAGCGGTGCATTTTTTCGGCCATGGCTTCGTCGGTCAGGTGCACCACGAATTCCTTGTCGCGGGCGATGTTGCGCGCCGTGTCCTTCAAGCCGCCGTCTTCCAGGCGGTTGATGCTGACCATGACAATGGGCGGGTCTTCGCCCAGCATGTTGAACATGCTGAACGGCGCCGCGTTGACCACGCCGGCTTCGGACAAGGTGGTGATCAGAGCGATGGGCCGGGGCACGATCAGGCTGGCCATCAGCTTGTAGCGCTGGTATTCGGTGATTGCGTCGAAGTCGATTTCCATATCAGGCCAGTCCCAGCATCTGGGCAAGGGTTTGCGCGGGCTGCGGGCGCTCAAGGCTGATGCGCCGCTCCAGGTCCGCCAAGTGGTTGTCATTGATCTTCACGGCCTGGGCCACGTCGCCGCGTTCCATCAGGTCCACGATCAGCACGTGTTCGTCGTGTTCGCACGCGGCGTTGCCGGGCGGTTCGTACAGCGCCACGATGAGCGAGCAGCGCGACACCAGTTCGGCCAGATAGCCGTACAGGATGGCGTTGCCGGAAAGCTCGCCCAGCCGTACGTGAAACGCGCTGGCCTGGCGCGCCCACGCGGGCTGGCCGGCGCGATGCAGCAAGGCGTGCTCGTCGCGCAGCTGTTTGCGCAGCGACGCATAGTCGGCCTTGGTGGCGCGCGCCACGGCCAGGGGCAGCAGCGCGGCTTCCAGTGCGCGGCGCGCCTGGAAGATCTGGCGCGTGTCTTCGGGCGTGGGTTCGGCCACCACGGCGCCCCGGTTGTGGTGCAGGTCCACCACATGCTCATGCGCCAGGCGCTGCAAGGCTTTGCGCGCCACCGAGCGCGACACGCCGAAGAGCTCGCAGATCGCGGCCTCGGGCAGCTTCGTGCCGGGCGTCAGACGCTGGCTCATCACGCTTTCATATACCGCTTCGCAGATGCGGCGTTCCATGTCGCTGTCGGGCGAGGCTTCGCCCGCGCTGGCGGCGCCCGCCACGGCCGGTTCGACGGCAATCGGTTTGCGGGCAGCGGGCTTGGCGCGGGGTGTTGCGGGGTTTCGGGTTGGCATGCGGGACTCGGGGATAAACGTGCAAGACGGGCATTACGGGCATCGGCGCGGTTCGGACTGGCGGCTTGACCCGTCAGAGCGCGGCAATCACGCCGGGTGGCAGGCTGTCCACATGGCGGCAGATTTCGCCGGGCGTGGTGAACCAGATCTCGCCCCGGTCGCGCGCGGCGGCTAGTGGCGCCAGCGCGCGGCGCAGATGCCGCAGGCGATACGGTTGCCCAACAATATAGGGATGCAGCGCGATGCCCATGACCAGCGGCTGGCGCAGCGCCTGCGCGCGCATCTCCTCGAACTGGTCAAGAATCATATCGGCAAAGTCACGCGCGTCCATCTTGCGGCCCATGATCATCGGGATGTCGTTGAGCTCCTGCGGGTACGGGATGGCCCATAGCTCGCCTGCGCGGGTGCGCATGCGCATGGGCTGGTCGTCGTGGCACCAGTTCAGCGTGTAGCGGTAGCCGGCTTCGGCCAGCAGGTCGGGCGTGGCGCGGCTTTCCGATATCCAGGGCGACAGCCAGCCCGCGGGCGCCTGGCCGGCGTGCTGGGCAATGCGGTCGCGGCAATGCGCCAGCAGCGCGCTTTCCTCGGCTTCGGGCAAGCCCCCCTGCCGATGGGCGTTGCTGTAGCCGTGGCCGATCAGTTCGTCGCCGCGCGCCAGGAAGGCATCGACCAGGTCGGGGCAATGGTCATACAGGGCGGTATTGATCAGCACGCCGGCGGGCAAGCGCAGTTCGTCAAACAATTCCAGGCAGCGCCACGCGCCCACGCGGTTGCCGTATTCGCGCCAGGCGTAATTCAGCACGTCGGGATGCGGCGAGGCCGGCCCCAGTTCCGCCCCCAGCCCTTCGCCAAACGCGAAATGCTCAATATTGAAGCCCAGGTACACGGCCAGCCGCGCCCCGTTCGGCCAGGTGTAGTCCGGCCGTCCGGCAATCGATTGATAGGCGAAGCGGCCGTGGCAAGCCAGGGCGTCGGGGGTCCAGGCAGCGGCGTCGTCACGCCCCGGATTAGTGCCTGCAAGCAAGGTTGGGTTCATTTTGGTGCAAATCCTGATGCATGATTGTTAACAAAATTCCTGAATCTTTGGAAACAAAACTGCGTTATGACGCATACAAACCACGCCCAAAGACGCCACATCTCCCCTCGTGGCAGCGCGATCCTGGCATTCAGCGCCCCGATGGACGCAGGTGGCATGGATCTTGCATGGGGTAGGGAAGCAGCACTTATCCCCATGCAAGATCCGTTCCACTTTTTTCAGGAGTGCCTCGATGGTCCCGACCCGCCGTTCCTTCATGCTTCGCGCCACCGCCGCCGCCCTCTTCACGGCCGGCCTCGCCCTGCAACCGGCGCTTGCCGCCGACCCCATCAAGATCGGCCTGATCACCGCGCTGTCGGGTGAATCCGCCCGCGCGGGCGAAGCGCTGACGCGCGGCATGACCATCGCCATCGACGAGATCAACGCCAAGGGTGGCCTGCTGGGCGGCCGCAAGATCGAGCTGGTGCGCCGCGACGACGAAGGCAACCCCGCCAAGGGCATGGCCGCCGCGCGCGAGCTGATCTTCAAAGAGAAAGTGACGGTGCTGTTCGGCGGGCTGGACACCCCGGTGTCGATGGCCATCGTGCCCATCGTGAACCAGGAGAAAGTGCCGTTCATGGGTCCCTGGGCCGCCGGCACGGCCATCACGCACAACAAGGGCAACCCCAACTTCGTGTTCCGCGTGTCGGCCATGGACGAGATCGTCGACAGCGCCATGCTGCAGTACGCGCAAAAGACGTTTCAAACGACCAAGCCCGGGCTGATCCTGGTGAACAACCCCTGGGGCGAATCCAACGAAAAAGGGCTGAACGCGGCGATGGCCGCCGCCAAGGTCACGGCGGCCGGCACCGAAAAATTCCAGGCCAACGACCTGGACGTGGTGCCGCAACTGAGCCGGCTGAAGGCCGCGGGCGCGGACACGCTGTTCATGGTGGGCAACGTGGGCCCGTCGGCGCAAGTGGTGAAGTCGCTGGACCGCATGGGCTGGAAGGTGCCGATCGTGTCGCACTGGGGTCCTGCAGGCGGGCGCTTTACCGAATTGGCCGGCCCCAACGCCAAGAACGTGCACTTCGTGCAGACCTACAGCTTCTTCGGCAAGCAAGGGCCAGTGGGCGAAAAGGTATTGCAGGCGCTGAAGACCAAGTATTCCGACATCAAGGGCCCGCAAGACATCACGCCGGCAGTGGGCGTGGCCAACGCCTATGACGGCATGCAACTTGCCGCGCTGGCCATCGCGCAAGCCGGCTCGACCGATGGCGACGCCGTGCGCCAGGGCTTCTACAAGATCGGCAAGTACGACGGCCTGATCAAAACCTACGAACAGCCTTTCAGCCCCACGTCGCACGACGCGCTGCGCGAAGACGACTACGTGTGGACGCACTTCGTCGACAACCGCATCCTGCCCGTCAAGGGCGCGCAATAAGCCGATTGCATCACGCGGGAGACGCGCATGTTGTTGATGTCCGCCATTGTCAGCGGCCTGGGTCTGGGAAGCATGTACGGGCTGATGGCCCTGGGCTTTTATCTGACCTACGCCGTGTCGGGAACGGTGAATTTCGCCCAGGGCAGTTCCATGATGCTGGGCGCCGTACTGACCTATACGTTCGCCCAGACCCTGGGCTGGCCGCTGGCGCCCGCGCTGTTGGTGGCGCTGGCTCTCTGCGCCCTGTATGGGCTGGTGGTTGAGCGGCTGGCGGTGCGGCCGTTCGCCAGCCGGGGCTCCAACGCCTGGCTGATGTCGACGGTGGCGCTGGGCATCGTGCTGGACAACGTGGTGATGTTCACCTTCGGCAAGGAACCGCGCAGCCTGCCTTCGCCCTTGGCGCAAGCCCCGCTTGAAATCGGCGGCCTGGGGCTGGGCGTCTACCCGCTGCAACTGCTGATTCCGCTGGTTGGGCTGACGCTGGCCGCCGCGCTGCACACGCTGTCGCGCCGCACGCGCTGGGGCGTGGCGCTGCTGGCCGTGGTGCAGAACCCGAACGCCGCGCGGCTCATGGGCATCCCCGTGCGCCGCGCCATCATGGCCGCCTTCGCCGTGTCCACGCTGTTTGCGGGCGTGGCGGGCGCGCTGGTGGCGCCGCTGTTCAACGTGCAGGCGGACATGGGCACGCTGTTCGGCTTGAAGGCTTATGTGGTGGCCATTCTGGGCGGCATCACCAGCGCCTGGGGCGTGATGATCGCGGGCCTGCTGTTTGGCGTGGTCGAAGCGCTGATCACCGTGAACCTGGGCTCCGGGTACACCCACATCATCAGCTTCACGCTGGTGATCGTCATGTTGGCCGTGCGTCCGAACGGATTGTTCGGCCGCGCCGATGTCAGGAAGGTCTGATGAATAAGCGACTTGCATCGCGCCGGCTGTGGCTGGCGCTCTACGCGCTGCTGGCCGTGGCCGCCCTGGTTCTGGCGGCTACCGTCAACGGCTATTACGTGTTCGTGCTGGGCAACGTGGCGCTGCTGGCGTTGGCCGGCATCGGTTTGAACGTGCTGCTGGGGCTGACCGGGCAGATGTCGTTCGGCCACGCGGGCTTCTACGCCATCGGCGCGTACACCGTGGCCATCCTGACCGGCCAGGCGGGTTGGAGCTTCTGGCTGGCTTGGCCCGCGGCGGCCTTGATGGCGGGCGCCTTCGGCCTGCTGCTGGCCTTGCCCGCACTGCGCGTGAAGGGGCCGTACCTGGCGATGATCACCATCGCCTTTGGCTTCATCGTGGAGCACGCGCTGATCGAAGGCGGCGACGTCACGGGCGGGCAGAACGGCATCATGGGGATCGCACAGCCCTCGCTGGGCGGCATCGGCGGCGACCGGGGCGTGGCGATGCTGGCGATCGTGGCCGTGTTCGTGGCGCTGGCGGCATACGCGCTGCTGTCACGCGGCACCTGGGGCGCGGCCATGCGCGCGGTGAAAGACAGCGAAACCGCCAGCGAATCCATCGGCATCAACCCCTTGATGGTCAAGACGGTGGCGTTCATGGTGTCGGCGGCGGTGGTGGGTTTGGCGGGCGGGCTCTACGCGCCGCAGACCGGCATGATCACGCCGCACAACTTCAATTTCATGCAGTCGATTCTGTTCGTGCTGGCGGTGACGCTGGGCGGCGCGGGGTCCCTGGCCGGCCCCTTGCTGGGCGCGGTGGTGGTGGGGCTGCTGCCCGAACTGCTGTCCAGCCTGGAGGAATACCGCCTGCTGTTCTTCGGCGCGTTCCTGCTGGTGGTGTTGTGGGCGGCGCCGGATGGGGTGGCGGGCTTGCTGTCTCGCTGGCATCGCAACGCGGCGGGCCAATTGCTTGCCCCGCGTCATGGCGGCGGCATGTCGATGGGCGGACGCGCCGGACGCGTGCTGCGCGCCGATGCGCTGACCATGACGTTTGGCGGCGTGCGCGCCGTGCAGTCCGTATCGTTCAACGTGCCGCCCGCCGCCGTCACGGCGCTGATCGGCCCCAATGGCGCGGGCAAGTCCACCGTCATCAATATGCTTAGCGGCTACTACCAGCCGACCAGCGGCGCGGTATCGCTGGGTGACACCGCGCTTGCCGCCCTGCCCGCCTACCGCGTGGCGCGTAATGGCATTGCCCGCACCTATCAGACCTCGCAGTTGTTCGACACCTTGACCGTGGAAGACAACGTGGCGCTGGGCATGGTGCGTGGCCGCCTGGGCGGGCTGTTGGGGTCGCGCCGCTACCAGGCGCCGGACGTGCGCGAGCGTGCGCGTGCCCTGCTGGCGTTCTGCGGCTACGAAGGCGCGTTGAACGTTCCCGCCGCCGACCTGCCGCACGTGGACCGGCGGCTGGTGGAAATTGCCCGCGCGCTGGCCACCGATGCCGACATCCTGCTGATGGACGAACCGGCCGCCGGCCTGTCGCGTGAAGACAAGACCCGCCTGGCCGGCCTGTTGCGGCGCATTGCCGAAGCGGGCGCGGGCGTGCTGCTGGTCGAGCACGACATGGCGCTGGTGATGGGTGTATCGGATCACGTCGTGGCCATCGACGCGGGCCGCGAACTGGCCAAGGGCAACCCGGCCGAAATCCAGCAGTCGCCCGCAGTGCGCCAGGCGTATCTGGGCGACGACAGCGCACGGCGCGCGCCGGCCGCGCGGCAACGTCCGGCGGGCGCGCCCGAGGTGCTGGGCGTGGGCAATCTGGTGACGGGCTACGGGGCGAACCCCGTGCTGCACGGCATCGACCTGCAAGTGCGCCAGGGCGAGATGGTGGCGCTGTTGGGGGCCAATGGCGCGGGCAAGTCGACCTTGATGCGCACGCTGGCGGGGCTGCATCGGCCCGCGCAAGGCGGCATGCATTTGCAGGGGATGGAACTGAACAACCTGGCCGCCGACCGCATCGTGGCGCGCGGCCTGGTGCTGGTGCCCGAAGGCCGGCAGGTGTTTCCCGGCTTGAGCGTGCTGGACAACATCCGGCTGGGCGCCTTCCTGCATCCGCAAGACCGCGAGGCCCGCGTCGAGGAAATGCTGACGCGCTTTCCGCGCCTGCGTGAACGCCTGCATCAGCGCGCCGGCCTCTTGTCGGGCGGCGAACAGCAGATGCTGGCGATTGCGCGCGGGCTGATGTCCAAGCCGGTGATCCTGCTGCTGGACGAGCCGTCGCTGGGCCTGGCGCCCAAGATCATCGATGAACTGTTCGAGGCCCTGGACCGCCTGCGTGCGGAATCCATGACGATTCTTCTGGTGGACCAGATGGCGGCGTTGGCGCTGTCGTTGGCGGACCGGGCCTATGTGCTGGAGTCCGGACGCGTGGCTGCGCAGGGGTCGGCGGCAGAGATTGCGCAAGACGGCGCGTTGGCTCGGGCGTATCTGGGCGCATGAAGGGAGGCCCCCGTCGAGGTAACAACCGCCAAGCGATTCCTGGCAACTAAGCCCGCCCCGCAGCCATGGCTGCGGGCGGGCCGGCCTTGGGCGCTAGGCCGCGTCCGCTTCCAGGCGCGCCCCCGCGCGCACGATGCCGCAACGCTTGTGCGCGCGCATCACCACGCCGACTTCGCTGTTGAGCACACCGTCCAGCTCACCCAGCCTGCGCGTCACCACTTCCCATAGATGCAGGCTGTCGCGGCACAGCACGTGCCAGAACAGTTGCGATGCGCCGCTGGTGCCGAACAGGCAGCGGGTATGCGGATCCAGCGCCAGATGCGCGGCCAGCGCGTCAACCGCCTGCGGGCGCACCTGTACGGAGATCACCGCTTCCACCGGAAAACCCACCAATGCGGGTTCAACTTCCACCCGAAAGCTCAGCGCGCGACGCTCAACCATATGTTGCAGCAAGCGCTGCGCGGTGGGCTCGCTGACACCGGCGTGTTCGGCCAGTTCAGCCAGGCTGGCGCGCCCGTCACGCATCAGATGCACCATCATGCGCTGCTCGGGCTCGCTCAGCGCAACGGGCGGCTGCGCGGGCGGGGCCTCGGCGGTAGTCGCGGCGGGCTGCGCCTGGATGCGCCACTGGCCCGCGCGCCTGAACGGGCGCAGCACCAAGCGTGCTTCCACATGTTCGACACCGTCAATGGACGGCAACACCCGCGTCACCACGTCCGGCAGATCCGCCGCGTCGGCCAAGGTCAGTTCGGCCATGAGGTCGGCGGTGCCGGCAACCGTCACCACCAGTTGGCTGATGTCCAGCCGCGCCAGTTGCTCCGCCACTTCCGGCACCCGGCCCGATCGACAGCGCACCCAGGCATGCAGCACCACGCCCTGGCCCATGGCCAGCGGATCGGGCTCGGCAATGACGCGCAGCGCATCGGCGTCCATCAGGCGGCGGATGCGGCGCGCCACGGTCCGTTCGGCAATGCCGGTGGCGGCACCCAGCTCGCGCCAGGACGCACGGGGGTCTGCCTGCAACGCGATCAGGCAGGCCAGGTCGGTGTCATCCAGCACTGGCATTAAGGGCTTACCCTTACTTGACGTGACTATATTCATTAATCTAACGTTCGCGCATTGATAAAAACATAAATTTAAACGGTCTTTTTGACCAAAAATAAATTCTTATTCTGAGGACGTCATGAGCAGCCCATCCGCGACCTTGCGCAGCAAGCAAGGGGCAAGCGCCGCGCCCGCCAACGCGGCGCCCGTATCCCGCGCCCGCACCATCCTGGCCGGTAGTGTAGGCAATGCGGTCGAGTGGTTCGATTGGACCATCTACGCCTCGTTCGCCATCTTCTTTTCCAGCCAGTTCTTTCCGGAAGGCAATGAAACGACGGCGCTGCTCGCCACCTTCGGCATCTTCGCCGTGGGCTTCTTCATGCGCCCCGTGGGCGGCTGGGTGCTGGGCATCTTTTCCGACCGCTACGGCCGCAAAGCCGCGCTGGGCCTGACGATTCTGATGATGGCGGGCGGTTCCCTCATCATCGCCGTCACCCCCACTTACGCCACCATCGGCCTGGCCGCCCCCTTGCTGCTGACCGCCGCGCGCCTCTTGCAAGGTTTGTCGCTAGGCGGAGAGTATGCCTCGGCCACGACCTTTCTGGCTGAAATGGCGCCGCCGGAAAAGCGCGGCTTCTATTCCAGCTTTGTGTTCTTCAGCGCCGCGGTGGGCATCCTGGCCGCGTCGGCCGTGGGTTGGATCCTGACGTCCACCCTGACCAAGGCCGACATGGCCGCGTGGGGCTGGCGCATTCCGTTCTTGCTGGGCGCGTTCGGCGGCTTGGCGGGCATGTGGATCCGCCGTTCGATTCCCGAAACCGAAGCGTTTTCGCACGCCAAGCAAGCCGGCATCGAAAAGCAGCCGTTGCGCACGCTGCTGCGCGACCACCCGCGCGAAGTGCTGCGCATCGTGGGTTTTTCGGTGCTGACGACGTTTGCGTTCTACATCTTCGTGGCCTACGTGCCCACCTACGCCATCCGCCAGGTGGGCGCCGACCCCAAGACCGCGTTCGCGGCCAACACCGTGGCCTTGATTGTGTTCATGCTGGTGCAGCCGCTGTTCGGCATGCTGTCCGACCGCATCGGCCGCAAGCCGCAATTGATCTTCTTCGCGGCCGGCTACCTGGTGTTCTTCTATCCGCTGATGACCACGCTGGGCCCGTCATTTGGATCGATCCTGGCCGTGGAACTGTTCGGCCTGGTGCTGTACGCCATGTACACGGCCATTGCGCCGGCCATCATGTCGGAACAATTTCCCACCAGCGTGCGCGCCGTCGGTATCGGCACGCCGTATAACCTGGTGGTTGCGCTGCTGGGCGGCACCACGCCCTACCTGCTGACCTGGCTGCAAAGCAAGGGCATGGAACGCTGGTTCTTCTATTACGTGCTGGCCGGCGCCGTGATCACGTTGCTCACCTTCATCCGCATGCCCGAAACGCGCGGGCAGACGCTGAAGTAGCCACTGAAGGCATCATTGACGTTGCTGCTGAAGTCGCCGCCGAAAGCCATCTCTGAAATCGCTCCAGCGCGCGCCGTCTAAACGCTTTCCGGTCCCGTCGGGGCCGGAAGGCTTTTCCTTTTCTTGAAGAGAGCCATGCCAGCACAAGACCCCACCGACCTGCATTTTCGAGACGCCCGCGAACTGGCTCGCGCCATCCGTGACCGTGAACTGAGCTCGCGCCAGGTCACCGCCCACTTCCTGGACCGCATTGAACGCGCCGCGCCGCTAGCCGCCTTCAGCGAGGTCACCGCCGACCGCGCGCTGGCTCAGGCCGACGCGGCCGACCGGCTGCTAGATGCGGGCATGCTGCTGGGGCCCTTGCATGGCGTGCCGGTAGCCGTGAAGGACAGCATCCAGTGGCAGGGCACGCCCACCACCGGCGGCTCGCAGGCGCGGCGTGGCGTGATCAGCGACGAAACCTCGGCGGCGGTGCGCGCGCTGGCGGCGGGGGGCATGGTGATCTTGGGCAAGACGCGCATGACGGAATTCGCGTTTGGGCTGTCGGGCCAGAACCCCACCCAAGGCACGGCGCGCAATCCGTGGGACGCCAAGATCGCACGTGCACCCGGCGGATCGTCAAGCGGCGCGGGCGTGGCGGTGGCGGCCGGCCTGACGCCCATCGCGCTGGGTGGCGACACGGGCGGTTCCGTGCGCGCGCCCGCGGCGCTCAACGGCGTGGTGGGTTACAAGCCCTCATCCGGCCTGATCAGCCGCGCGGGCTGCCTGCCGCTGTCGGACACGCTGGATGTGCTGGGCCCCATAGCTCGCAGCGTGGCGGACGCCCGGCTGCTGGCGCAAGTGCTGGCCGGCCCCGACGTGGACGACGCCGCCACCTTGGCGCTGCCCGCGTCCTGCGTCACCGCGCTGCGCCATCCCATGGCGCGCCGAGTCGCCGCGGCATCTTCCTCCACCTCCGTTGCCACTGCCGCCGACGCCGTCGCCGCCAACGATGCCATCTCTATCGCCGTCTTGCCGCCGCAGGCGTGGCCCGCGCCCCTGTCCGACGCCGCCCTGCAGGTCTGGCATCAGACGCAAGAGCGCCTTGCACAAACCGGTCTGACGCCCACCGTCTGGCATCCGCCCGCGTCTTTGTCGTTTGCGCGCCTGGCGGACGACAACTCGCTGGTGCTGGCCTACGAAGCCTATCGCTATTTCGGCACACTGGCCGAAGACCCTGCCGCGCCCTTGTGGGAAGTGGTGCGCGCGCGCATCGCGGCGGGCGGCCGGATCGCGCAGGCGGATTACGAAGCCGCGCTGAACCGGAGGCAGGCCGACATGACGGCATTCGCCAGCGCCATGCAAGGGCTGGACGCCCTGCTGATGCCCGCCTGCGACCAGGCCGCGCAGCCGCTGGACGCCGAAGACGTGCGCCATGTGGGCCTGGGCAAGCTGCTGCGCCCCGCCAATTTCCTGGGCGCCGCCGCCATCGCGCTACCCGCGGGTTTCGACGCCGAAGGCATGCCCATCGGCGTGCAACTGCTGGCCCCCGCAGGCCACGACGCCCCGCTGCTGGACTGCGCCGCAGCGCTGGAACGCGTGCTGGCGCCAACAATACAGACGCCCGATATGTCACCGTGGGCCCTGTAGGATGGGTGCAGCGCGCAACGCAGGCCATTAGAAAACCGACAAAGTTCGCGCGAAACCCATCAAGCAACGGTGGAATTTTGAAGAGCGGCGGCAAGAACCCAAGGGTTCTGTAGCCGGGGCGTCGATAACGCGTTGGCTTTTAACCATTGCGGCGTCATGCCATCGGCGGGTGATGGGTTGCGCGCGATCGGCGGTGGCGCAGTGGTGGAGAGTTTTGCGCGCTTCACCCATCCTACGTGCTTCATGGAGAGCGCTGGATTTCATAAAAAACGCCCCTGCCGTTATTCACGGCAGGGGCGTTCTTCATGAAGATTCGCTGTTTTACAGCGCCTTCTTCAGTTCCTGAACCTTGTCCGTGGCTTCCCACGAGAATTCCGGCTCGGAACGGCCAAAGTGGCCGTAGGCGGCGGTTTTCGCGTAGATCGGGCGCAGCAGGTCCAGCATGTTCACGATGCCCTTCGGACGCAGGTCGAAGTGCTCGCGCACCAGCTTGGCGATCTGGTCGTCGGGAATGACGCCCGTGCCTTCGGTGTAGACCGTGATGTTGATCGGTTCGGCCACGCCGATGGCGTAGCTGACCTGCACCTGGCACTGGCGCGCCAGGCCGGCGGCCACGATGTTCTTGGCCACGTAGCGGGCCGCGTAAGCAGCCGAACGGTCAACCTTGGACGGATCCTTGCCCGAGAACGCGCCGCCGCCGTGGGGGCATGCGCCGCCGTAGGTGTCGACGATGATCTTGCGACCGGTCAGGCCGCAATCGCCTTGCGGGCCGCCGATGACAAAGCGGCCGGTCGGGTTGACCAGGAACTTCGTTTGCGGCGTGATCAGGCCTTCGGGGAAGCTCGGCTTGATGATGTCTTCGATCACCGCTTCGCGGATGGTCTCTTGCGTGACTTCCGGCGCGTGCTGGGTCGACAGCACCACGGTATCAACTTCCGCCGGGCGGCCGTCGATGTAGCGGAAGGTCACTTGCGACTTGGCGTCCGGGCGCAGCCACGGCAGGCGGCCATCCTTGCGCAGTTCGCTCTGGCGCTGCACCAGGCGGTGCGCGTACCAGATCGGGGCGGGCATCAGGTCGGGCGTTTCGTCGCAGGCGTAGCCGAACATCAGGCCTTGGTCGCCCGCACCCTGGTTCAGATAGTCTTCCGAGCTGCGGTCGACGCCTTGGGCGATGTCCGGCGATTGCTTGTCGTAAGCAACCAGCACCGCGCAGCCCTTGTAGTCGATGCCGTATTCGGTGTTGTCGTAGCCGATGCGGCGGATGGTGTCCCGCGCAACCTGGATGTAATCCACGTTGGCGGTGGTGGTGATTTCACCCGCCAGCACGACCAGGCCCGTGTTGCACAGCGTTTCGGCTGCAACGCGCGCGTTGGGATCTTGCGTGAAGATGGCGTCCAGGATCGAATCGGAGATCTGGTCGGCAACCTTATCAGGGTGCCCTTCGGAGACAGATTCGGAAGTGAAGAGAAAATCGTTATTGGCCACAGATGCGTCCTTAGTGTCCGGCCTGGCCGGCGCGTAGGTTCACGAGGCGCGTTGCACCCCGGACTGCATGACATACGCTATCTGGGCGCGACGCTTTAGCGGATTTGGCAAAGGCCGCGCAAAACGCTTTACCCTTGCCGTCGCCCCGCAAGTTGTCGGTTAACTCGGCGACTGGACGGATTTTAAGCGAAAATGCCGTTCTTATGCTGGCGGCGGGGGTATGAACATATTCCCGAACACCGGCATAACCCTGCCCGTCCTCTTCTATTTGCCGCATGCTGCTAGCCCTGTTCCGACTTTTCGCCGCCCTGCCGCTACCCGTTGCGCACGCCCTTGGCCGCGCGGCGGGCCTGGCCGTGTACGCCTGGCCCGGCAAGTATCGGCGGCGCCTTCAGGCCAATGCCGCACAAGCCGGCTACCCGGGCGCGGCCTTCGCGCGCCAGGCCGCGGCCGAAACCGGCGCCATGATTCTTGAGAACCCGCGCGTCTGGTTCAAGAACGAGCAAAGCCTGGCCCAAGTGGTGTCGGACGATAACGCAGTGGTCGACAAGGCCCGGGCCGAGGGCCGGGGCATCCTGTTCCTGACGCCGCACCTGGGCTGCTTTGAAATCACCGCCCGCTATCTGGCCCGCCAGATGCCCATGACGGTCATGTTCCGCCCCCCGCGCAAAGACGTGCTGGCCCCCTTGCTGGAGACGGCGCGCAACAGTTCCGCCGTCAACGCCGTGCCAGCCACCATGCAAGGCGTACGCGAATTCGTGCGCGCGCTGCGGCGCGGCGAATCCGTGGGCATGCTGCCCGACCAGGCGCCCAGCGTAGGCGATGGCGTGTGGGTTCCGTTCTTTGGCCGGCTGGCCTACACCATGACGCTGCCCGGCAAGCTGGCCACGCAAACCAACGTCCCCATCATCCTGACCGCGGGCGAACGCCTGCCGCGCGGCAAAGGCTGGCGCATCCACTACGTGCGCGTGCCTGAACCGCTGCCGGCCGAGCCCGAAGCCCAGGCGGCGCTCATCAACGCCGCGATGGAAACGCTGATCCGCCGCTGCCCCCAGCAGTACCTCTGGAGCTACAACCGCTACAAGACGCCGCGCGGGGCGCCCCCGGCCCCTGATGCCAACGCCGATTCCAACGTCGCCCCGGGTGCCGACAACGATGACGACACCATTCGGCAGCCCCGCTGACCGTTCCCGCCCAGCCCTTTCCCCAAAACAATGACAAATTCAAAGACGCGTACGCTGGTTACCCTGTTGAAGTGGTTCGGCCGCATCAAGCCATCAACCCGACTGCGCATCGGCGCCGTGCTGGGCTGGCTTGCGCCCCGGCTGGCAAGGTCCCGAGCGCACATCGTGCGGCGCAATCTTGAATTGTGCTTTCCCGACCAGCCGGAATCCGTGCGCGAGCAATGGGTGGCGGACCACTTCCGGGCCTTGGCACAGTCCATCGTGGACCGGGGCGTGCTCTGGTACGGCACCCCCGAGGCCGTCAAGGACATGGTCACGCAGACCGGCGCCGAACGCATCAACGAACTCACCGCCCAGGGCCGCTCCGTGATTTTGCTGGCGCCCCACTTCATTGCGATGGACGCCGCCGGCTCCCGCCTGACCATGGAAGTGCCCAGCGCCGCTTGCATGTACACGCCGCAAAGCGACCCCCACATCGACGCGGTCGTGGCCGCCGGCCGGGCCCGCTTCAACGAGGTGTTTCTGGTCAGCCGCAAGGACGGCGTGCGCGACCTGATCCGTCACCTGCGCGCGCCGCGCCCGGTCTATTACCTGCCCGACATGGACTTCGGCCCCCAGGGGTCCGTGTTCGTGCCCTTTTTCGGCGTGCTGGCCGCCACGCTGCTGGCCACCGCCCAGCTTGCCCAGAAATGGAACGCGGCCGTACTGCCCATCGTGGGCTTCTGGAACCCCGAGACCGGCCGCTATCACATAGACGTCCTGCCTCCGCTTGAGGATTTCCCCGGCGCGGCGTCCCTGGAAGACGCCACCGCCCGCCTGAACCGCGAGCTGGAATCCTGGGTGCGCCGCTGCCCCAGCCAGTACTACTGGGTCCACCGCCGCTTCAAGACCCGCCCGCCAGGCGAAGCCAAGCTCTATTGAGTCCGCTCTGGCTTCTCTCGCGCCCGAATAATGGGCGATAATCCAGCGATGAACTGGAACTTCACCAAAATGCATGGCGCGGGCAATGATTTCGTCGTGCTCGACGGGGTCCGCCAGACCATCGACATGACGCCCGAGCGCGCCCGCGCACTGGGCGACCGGCACTTCGGCATCGGCGCCGACCAGATCCTCCTGGTTGAACGCGCCACCCGCCCGGACGCTGATTTCCGCTACCGCATTTTCAATTCCGACGGCAGCGAAGTCGAACACTGCGGCAACGGCGCGCGCTGCTTCGTGCGCTTCGTGCACGAACAAGGCCTGTCCGACCGCAACCCGCTGCGCGCCGAAATCGCCACCGGCATCCTCGTGCTGGATGAAGGCGACGACGAACAAATCACGGTCGACATGGGTAGCACCCGTTTCGAGCCCGAAGCCCTGCCCTTTGACACCACCGGCCTGGCCTCGCAACGCGAAGGCGAAGACACGCTCTGGGAGCTGGACATCGACGCGCCCGCCGGCGTGCCCAGCAAGGTGCTGCTGTCCACCGTGGCCATCTCCAATCCGCATGCGGTGCAGGTGGTGGACAACGTCGACACCGCCCCCGTCGCCATCCAAGGCCCGCTGATCGAAACCCATCCGCGCTTTGCGCGCCGCGTCAACGCCGGCTTCCTGCAAGTGATGGATCGCCACAACGTCCGCCTGCGCGTCTTCGAACGCGGCGCGGGCGAAACGCTGGCTTGCGGCACGGGCGCCTGCGCCGCCGTCGCGGCCGGCATCCGCCGCGGCCTGCTGGAATCGCCCGTGCGTGTGCAAACCCGTGGCGGCGTGCTGACCGTTGCCTGGAATGGCGACCAACTGCGCATGACCGGCCCCGCCGAATCCGTGTTCACGGGGCAAGTCGACATCGACAAGCTCGTCTTCTCCATGGCGCTGAACCGCTGACCCTATGACTGATACCGCTTTCACCGCCCAAGACATCGCCGCCTTCCTGCAAGACCACCCCGGCTTCTTTGACGAGCACGCCGACGTGTTCGCCACCATGCAGGTGCCGCACCCGCATGGCTCGCGCGCCATTTCGCTGGGCGAACGCCAAATCCTGACGCTGCGCGAACGCAACCGCGAACTGGAATGGCGCTTGAACGAACTGGTGCGCAACGCCACCTCCAACGAGAGCATCGGCTCGCATCTGGCCAAGTGGTGCAGCCGCCTGCTGTCGGAAAATGACGCGCAGCGCGTGCCCGGCGAAATCGCGCTGGGCCTGGCCGAACAGTTTGAACTGAACCACGTGGCGCTGCGCTTGTGGAACCTGTCCGACCTGGCGCCCGCGGGCTACGGCGAACCCACCTCGCAAGACGTGCGCACGTTCACCGACAGCCTGAAGACGCCTTACTGCGGCACCGACACCGGGTTTGAAGCGGTGGGCTGGCTGGACAGCAAACCCAAGTCGCTGGCATTGGTGCCGCTGCGGCTTGAAGCCGATGGCCCTGCCGTGGGCTTGCTGGTGCTGGGATCCGACGACCCCGAACGTTTCACGCCTGAAATGGGCACGACGTTCCTGGAATCCATCGGTCAACTGGCTTCGGCGGCCTTGCATCGCCTGAATCCCGCGTCGCCGAAGGTCTAGCGCAAACCAGGGCGGGCGCACAATGACCCAGACCACGCAAGATGCGCCCCCGCCCGCCCCTGTCCAGCCCGCGCCTGGCGCCGAGGCCTTGCCCGACCCGATGCGCGCCTGGTTGCGCCATCTGGAAACCAACCGCCGCTATTCGCCCCACACGCTGGACGCCTACCGTCGCGAACTGCATTTCCTGAATCAGCTTGCCGACCGTGCCCGGCTGCCGCTGGACAAGATCGCCAACGGCCATATCCGCCAGTTTGTGGCCCGCTTGCATGCCGAAGGGCGAGGCCCACGCAGCCTGGCCCGCACCTTGGCGGCCTGGCGCGGCTTCTACCAATGGTGGGCCCCCGCGATCGACCTTGCCGGCAACCCCGTGGCCGGCGTGCGCGCGCCCAAGGCCCCGCGCGGCCTGCCCAAGGCCTTGTCCGTGGAACAGACCCAAGCCCTGCTTGACCGGCCCACCGCCAAGGTCGCGAACGAACCCGCCGCGCTACGCGACCAGGCCATGTTCGAATTGCTGTATTCCAGCGGGCTGCGCCTGTCGGAACTGGTGGGCTTGGACCTGCGCTACACGCGCACGGCCGATTACGAATCGCGCGGCTGGTTGAAGCTGGACGAAGCCGAGGTCGAAGTGCTGGGCAAGGGCGGCAAGCGCCGTTCCGTGCCGGTAGGCCAGGCCGCCGTTGCCGCCTTGCAGAAATGGATAGCCGCGCGCCCGCAATTGGCGCCGCCCGCCCCACGGCCGGAAGATGCGGCCGCGTTATTCCTGGGCGCGCGCGGCAAGCGCATCTCGCCCCGGATCGTGCAGTTGCAATTGGCGCAGGTTGCCCAAGCGGCGGGTTTGCCCACGCATGTGCATCCGCACGTGCTGCGCCACAGCTTCGCCAGCCATGTGTTGCAGTCGGCGCAGGACTTGCGCGCCGTTCAGGAAATGCTGGGCCACGCCAATATCTCGACTACCCAGGTCTATACCCGGCTGGATTTCCAGCATCTGGCCAAAGCCTATGACCAGGCGCATCCCCGCGCGGGGCGCAAGTCCTGAAGCGGGCTAGCCGCCTCCGGCCACCATGCCGCCCAGCAGCATGACGCCCAGCAACAGCACCACCACCGCCGCAAGCGCTTCCACCCCGTAGCGCACGCGCGCCGCGCCCGTACTCGACAGGCGTTGGCCGATGCGCGTGGCCGCGCCGCCAGCAGCCACGGCCAGGCAAGCCAGCGCCGCCACCGTCAATCCGGTGCCCAAGCCCATCGCCAATGCCGACGCCACGCCAGCCAGGAAGAAGCCCTGCGACAAAGCGAACACCAGCACGATCAGCGCGCCGCTGCACGGACGCAGCCCCACCGCCAGAATCGCCGACACGGCACGCCGCCAGTTCAACTGGCCGGCAACCTGGTCAGGCGCTGGCACATGCGCATGGCCGCAGCCGCAATCATCGTGGTGGTGATGATGATGGGGGCCGGGCTGATGCACATCGGCAGCGGCATGCGGCGCGGGCGCCGGCGCATGCACGGCGATGGCACGCAGCGCAGCCGCGCCCTTCAACGCTGACGCATGGGCCGCATTGGCCACGGCCGCCGCAACTGGCTCACGCCGACGCCGCAGCAATGGCCTGACCGCCTTGATCCACACCAGCCACGCACCCAGCAGGGTCACCAAGCCATAGGACGCCAGTTCCAACCATCGCGTCGCCTGGTTCATCGTGGCGGCGGTCGCGTTGAACACCAGCGCCAACACTGCCACCATCGCAATCGCCACCAACGCTTGAATCAGCGCGGACGCCAATGCAAGCAGCGCCCCATTGCGCGCCGTCTGCCGATTGGCCACCACATAAGAAGAGATCACCGCCTTGCCATGCCCGGGGCCCAGCGCGTGAAACACGCCGTAGGCAAACGACAGTCCAATCAAGGTCCACGCCGCACCGCCATCGGCCTGCCAGGCGCGCACCGCACCCGTCAATTGGCGGTAGAAATGGCTTTGCCAGACGGCCACTTGCCCGAAGAAACTGGCCAGCCAGCCCGGTCCGCCCATACCCGTGCCGCTTTCCGGCACGCCAAACGGATGCGCGCCCTGGGCCATGGCCACGCCCATGCCGCCCAGCAGCGGCAACAGCAGCAACGCCGCCGCCATCCACACCCCAAAGCGCCAAGAAGACAGCGTTACGGGCATCGCACCTCGATGCGGTGCGTCAGCCCCTTGGTGATGGCGAAAAGTTCGTCCGGCAATGCGTCCGGGTCGGCCGGGATCGCGGCCAGTTGCTGCATGGTCTTCCAATCCAATTCCTTGGGCTTGCGGTAGGCAGACGTACACGCCGCGGCGTTCGGGCCGCCCAGCGACACCGCGCCTTTCTCGTCAAAAGCGTACGCAACAAAATAAGTAGGGTCGTAAATATCCACCTGCGCGCCGTCGGCCCCCACCGGCAGGGGCGTGGCCAAGGGCAAGGTGAACGACAGCGTCAGGCGCGTGGTCTTGGGGTTCCAGTCGACCTTGGCATCGCGCGGCGCGGCGAACGCGGCGGTCTTGCCGCCCACGGTGACGCGGGTGAAGTAGTGCGAAATCGGTTCGCCCAGCGCCTTCATCCAGTCGTCCGCCATGCCCTTCAAGGTGGCGGCGGGCAAGGAACCGCCCTTGCCTTTCGGCAGGCCCTGCGTGGCATAGGCGCCAAACATTTCATCGAACAACCAGACCTGGCGAACCGCCGTGATGCGCTGCTGCGCGTCGACATCGATGACCGCGCGGGCGTCGATCCACATGTGCGGGTGCGCGCTGGCGGACCCTGCCGCCAGCAGTGCCGTCGCGGCGGTCAGGGCTGCAAGGCCGCGGCGAGCTGACGTACGTTCCATTCAAACATTTCCAGATAGGTAGCGCCGGGCTGTCCGGGCTTGGACAGCGCATCGGAATAAAGCGTACCACCCACCTTGGCGCCGGTCTCGCGCGCAATCTGCTGGACCAGCTTGGGGCTGGAAATGTTCTCGACGAACACCGCCGGCACCTTGTCGCGCCTGACCTGTTCAATGATGCTGGCGATTTCACGGGCCGAAGGTTCGGCGTCCGTGGATACGCCCATCGCCGAAATGAACGACACGCCGTAGGCATCACCGAAATAGCCAAAGGCGTCGTGCGACGTCACGACCTTGCGGCGCGCTTCCGGAATGGCGGCGAACGTCTTCCTGGCGGAAGCATCCACCGCTTCCAGGCGCGCGATATAGGCGCTTGCGCGCTGGCGATAGGCGTCGGCGTGCGCCGGGTCGGCGGCGGCCAGGCCCTCGGCCACATTGCGCGCATAGATCACGCCATTGGCCAGGCTCTGCCAGGCGTGGGGATCCGAATCGCCATGATGGTGATGACCTTCCTTGTGGCCGTGGTCATGATCGTGGTCGTGGTCGTGGTCGTGATCGTGCTCATCGTGCTTGCCATCGCCACCCGCTTGCGCGAACTTGCGCGGCGTCACGCCCTTGCTGGCCACCACCGTCTGGCCGGCAAAGCCGGACGCCTTCGTCAGCTTGGGCAACCAGGTCTCGAAGTCCAGGCCGTTCACGAACAGCACTTTCGCGGCGGACAGTTTCTTGGCGTCCCCCGGCGTGGGTTCATATTCGTGGGCGTCGCCGTCCGGCCCGACCAACGTCGTCAGGCTGACATCGTCGCCGCCCACTTCCCGCACGATGTCGCCCAGGATGGAGAAGCTGGCCACGGCCTTCAGCGGTTCGGCGGCATGCGACGCCCCGAACACGGCCGACAGGCACAGCCCGGTCATTGCCAACAAGGCGCGGCGACGCAGCGGCAGAATGGAACGCATAACGAATCTCCTTATGAAGTCAGGCTTGGCGCATGCGGCGCGGCGCCCGCAGCAACCCGCCTTGCGGGCCGCCGACGATGGAAAACAGGTAACAGGCGCCCGCCGCCAGAATGATCGAGGGCGACGCGGGTACGTTGAAGTGGTAGGACACCAGCAGGCCGCTCGCCGAAGCCAGCACGCCGAAGCCAGCCGCCAGCGGAATCTGCCTGGCGGCGGAGCGCACCCAGAAGCGCGCGGCGGCGGCGGGCAGCATCATGATCCCGACGACCATCAAGGTGCCCAGCACCTGGAAGCCCGCCACCAGGTTGACCACCACCAGCACCAGAAACCCCATGTGAACCCAGCCCCCGCCGCCGCCGCTGGCCCGCAGGAAACCCGGGTCCAGGCATTCGGCGACCAGCAAGCGGTAAATGGCGGCCAGCACCAACAAGGTCACGCTGGCCGTGATGGTCACCAGCAGTAGCGCCGCGTCATCCAGACCCAGCACCGTGCCGAACAGCACATGCAGCAGATCCATGTTCGAACCGCGCAAGGACACGAGCAGCACGCCCAGCCCCAGCGATATCAAATAGAAAGCGGCGAAGCTGGCGTCTTCACGCAGCGGCGTCAGCCGCGCCACCACCCCAGCCAGCAAGGCGACCGCCAAGCCGGTGGCGATACCACCCAGCATCATGGCGCCCAGCGACAGCCCGGACAGCAGGAACCCCGCCGCCACCCCGGGCAAGATCGCGTGCGACATCGCGTCGCCCATCAAGCTCATGCGCCGCAGCACCAGAAACACGCCCAACGGCGACGCGCCCAGCGACAAGGCGCAAGCTCCGGCCAGCGCGCGACGCATGAAGCCGTAGTCCAGGAAGGGCGAAACGAACCATTGCGCCAGCGTCATGCGTAGGCCCTCGCGTGCCATTGCCGCGCCACCTGCAGATGCGCGTCGCTCAAGGCGCTGGCGGTATCGCCCCACGCCACGACCGAGCCCGACAGCAGCAGGCATTCGGGAAAGTGGTCGCGCACCAGATCCAGGTCATGCAGCACAGCGATCACCGTGCGACCCTGACCGTGCAGCCCGCACAGCAACGCCATCAAATCATCAGCGGTATGGGTGTCGACCGCGGCAAAGGGCTCGTCCAGCAGCAGCACCGGCGCGTCTTGCACCAGCATCCGCGCAAACAAGGTCCGCTGCATCTGCCCGCCCGACAAGGTGTCCACACCCCGCCCGGCAGCGTCGGCCAGGCCCACGGTTTCCAGCGCATGCATGCAGCGTTCAAGTTCGTCGTTGCGAAAGCGGCGCCAGCCACCAATGCGGCGCCAGGCGCCCATGGCCACCAGGTCCAGCACCGTGACCGGAAACGAACGGTCCAGTTCGGCTGCCTGCGGCAGCCAGGCCAATTCGGAACGCCCCGCGCCGCTGATACGCACGCTGCCCGCCATGGGGCGCAGCACGCCCATGATGCCTTTGATCAAGGTCGACTTGCCCGCCCCATTCGGCCCAACCACTGCCGTCATGCCGCCGGCCGCAAAACGGCCCGACACGGACTTCAGCGCAGGGTGGCCATGCCAGCCAAAGGACGCGTCGGCCAACTCGATGGTGACGGGCGCCTTGCTCATCGCGGCCACCAGTCCAGCGCCCACCCCGTCAGCGCCCACAGCATGGCGGCCGCCACCAAGGCGACGGCCATGCGGCGCCAGGCGGAAACCAGAAAAGCAGAGCGGGGTATGGTGCCTTGCCGAAGCGCGGCGCCGGGCCGCGGGGGCAAAAGCGTGAAGTGAGACATGGAAAGCGGGCAGGCTGAAGACTAAGGATGTAAGGGCGGACGGGGGTGGAATCACGCACCGGCCAATGGCGCTGCAGCGATTCCGAATCACGGAAACCGCCCGAACGTGGCGTGATTGATTTTTACAATGTTATATCATAACTAAACTGACTTGAATCTGGCCGGAGGTGCCCGCATATCTGAGTTTTCTGCTACTTTCCTGGCATCTCGCGCGCGTCGCGCGCGTCTTTCATTCAGATAAAGCCCGCCATGCCCGTTCCGCCCCGTTCCCCCCGCAGCGACACCGTCGGCGCCCAGCTCAGCGTCGCCGAGACGCTGTGCGAACAGCGCGGCCGCCGCCTGACACCCATCCGCCGCAAGGTGCTGGAACTGCTGCTGCGCCACGGGCGTAGCCTGAAGGCGTATGAATTACTGGACGCCATGCGCGAAGTGCATCCCGGCGCAGCGCCCCCCACCGTGTACCGCGCGCTGGACTTCCTGATGGACGAAGGTCTCATCCATCGGCTGGACGCGGTCAACGCCTGGAGCGCCTGCCATGACGCCGGCGGCGCCCCGCATGATTTGTTGGTGGTCTGTACCGGCTGCGGCGCGGTAGCCGAAGTGTCCGACCCCGCCATGAGCCGCCAATTGGCCGAACGGGTCGCCCAAACGGGCTACGCCCTGGCCACGCACGAGACCGAGATCCGCGCGCTCTGTCCCCAATGCCAGAAAAAGCAGCCGGCTGATGCAGCGCATCACCACCACCATCACTGAAACGGCATGTGGCCGGACGCCCGTCATTTCCTGGCGAAAACCGGCCTCACTTGAAATCCGGCAAACCGCCCCAAAATAGTGATATCGCCGGATACCTGCCGGCCTACAGACGCGATCCGGACGGCTTCGGCCCCTGGGTTGATCCGGGGTTTGCCCCCTGCCCCCGACTGTGCTGTAATCCTGCGTCCGGCCGCTGTTGGCGGCCCACGCAGCCTGTGGCAAACATCATCCTGCACAGGGCAAAACACCCTGTCAGGGCCTTGTTGAATGCCAGGGCTTCAGCTTCGACTTCACAGTCTTGACTTCACGCTAGCAGCTTCGCCATGAACACCCCGCGCAGTTTGGACAAAATGGTTCCCGTCACCATCCTCACCGGCTTTCTCGGTGCGGGCAAGACCACCCTGCTCAAACGCATCCTGACTGAATTCCACGGCCGCCGCGTTGCGGTCATCGAAAATGAATTCGGACCGGAAAGCATCGACAACGACCTGCTCGTGCAAGACAGCGATGAAGAAATCATCGAACTGTCCAACGGCTGCGTCTGCTGCACGGTGCGTGGCGACCTCATGCGTACCCTGTCCGAGCTGCGCGCCAAGCGCGAAGCCGGCGAACTGACTTTCGAACGCGTCATCCTGGAAACCACGGGCATGGCCAACCCCGGCCCCGTCTGCCAGACGTTCTTCATGGATGACGACATCGCCGAATACTACCGCCTGGATGCGGTGGTGACCGTGGTCGATGCCAAGCACGGCATGTCCACGCTGGACGAACAACCCGAAGCCCAGAAGCAAGTCGGTTTCGCCGACCGCATCCTGATCTCCAAGCGCGACCTGGTCAATGAAGTTGACTACGAAGCGCTGCGCCACCGCCTGGTTCACATGAACCCGCGCGCGCCGATCACGCCGGTCAATTTTGGCGAAGTCGACCTGAAGTCCATCATCGACATCAGTGGCTTCAACCTGAATTCCATTCTGGACATCGACCCGGAGTTCCTGGCCGATGAGCACCCCGACGCCGCCCACAACCACGCCCACGACCATGGGCATGACCACGGGCACGATCATGGCCACGACCACGATCATGAGCACGAAGGCGAATGCGGGGCGCATTGTGATCACGCCCACCATCACCATCACCACCAGCACGACGACGAAATCGGTGCGTTCGTGTTCCGTTCCAACAAGCCGTTCGATCCCGCGCGCCTTGAAGAATTCCTGGGCGGTGTGGTGCAGGTTTATGGTCCCGACCTGATGCGCTACAAGGGCATCCTGTACATGAAGGGCATCAACCGCCGCATGTTGTTCCAGGGTGTGCACATGATGATGGGCGCCGAACCCGGCAAGCCGTGGACCGCGGCCGAGAAACCGTCCACCAAGATGGTATTCATCGGACGTAAGCTGCCCCAGGAAATTTTCACCCGGGGCTTGGAGCAGTGCCTGGCGGGGTAATCCCCCTTCCCGACGTGACGCAATGCGACGAAGGCAGTACTGTGAGGTACGAACAGCGTAGGCAGCAAGCAACACGAACCGGGAAAGGACGCCCGCGCCAGGATCGATTCATAGTGGAGTGTTTTCATGGCTACCAAGGCAGCAACTAAAAAATCAAGCAAGTCGACGAGCGATACGGCGATTGATCTGCCCAGCGAGAAGGAATTGCTGGCCATGCCCGAGTCCGACTATATGAATGAACGCCAACTGGCTTTCTTCAAGGAACGGCTCAAACAACTCGAACAGGACATCCTGGCCAACGCCGGCGAGACCACTGAGCACCTGCGCGAAACGCAGTTCGTGCCCGACCCCGCCGACCGCGCCACCATCGAGGAAGAACACGCCCTGGAGCTGCGCACCCGTGACCGCGAGCGCAAGCTGCTGAAAAAGGTGCAACAGTCCATCGCCCGCATCGACAGCGGCGAATACGGCTGGTGTGAAGAAACCGGCGAACCCATTGGCGTACCCCGCCTGTTGGCGCGCCCCACGGCCACCTTGTCGCTGGAAGCGCAAGAACGCCGTGAAATGCGCCAAAAGCTGTACGGCGACTGATCCGTCCCGTTTTCACGTCATCCCCTGAAAGGCTATGCTGGTTTCCAGCATGGCCTTTTTTATTGGCCGTCGCGCACCGCGCTTGATTTCCTTGGAACCGCCCCCAGCTAGTCCTTTCAAAGGAAGGAACGCATGGAACAATTTCACGCCACCACCATCGTGTGTGTGCGCCGCGGCAACCGCGTCGCGCTCGGCGGCGATGGCCAGGTCACCCTGGGCAACATCGTCGTCAAGGGCACGGCCCGCAAGATCCGCCGCCTGTACCACGACAAGATCCTCGCTGGCTTTGCCGGCGCCACTGCCGACGCGTTCACGCTGCAGGAACGCTTCGAGGCCAAGCTGGAAAAGCACCAGGGCAACCTGATGCGCGCCGCCGTCGAGCTTACCCGCGACTGGCGCACCGACCGCGTTCTGCGCCGTCTTGAAGCCATGCTGATCGTGGCCGACACCGAGCACACGCTGGTCTTGACCGGCAACGGCGACGTGCTTGAACCCGAGCACGGCCTGGCGGCCATCGGCTCGGGCGGCGCCTACGCGCAGTCCGCCGCGCTGGCCTTGCTGCGCAACACCGAGCTGTCGCCTGAAGCGGTCGTCAAGCAATCGCTGGAAATCGCCGGCGACCTCTGCATCTACACCAACCAGAACCACGTCATCGAAACGCTGGGTGACTGACATCCGCCACGCGGCGCACGGGAAACCTCCCTGCGCCGCGGCCGCTTCCCCAGCCCGCCGCTCTAGCTTTTAGGATTCGCCCTCATGTCCGCATCCAACATGACGCCCGGAGAGATCGTCTCCGAACTCGACAAATACATCGTTGGCCAGAACCGCGCCAAGCGCGCCGTGGCCGTCGCCCTGCGCAACCGCTGGCGCCGCCAGCAGGTTGCCGAGCCCCTGCGCCATGAAATCCACCCCAAGAACATCCTGATGATCGGCCCCACCGGCGTGGGCAAGACGGAAATCGCCCGCCGTCTGGCCAAGCTGGCCAACGCGCCCTTCATCAAGATCGAAGCCACCAAGTTCACGGAAGTGGGCTACGTTGGCCGCGACGTCGACACCATCATCCGCGACCTGACCGAATATTCGATCAAGCAAACCCGCGAACTGGAAATGCGCCGCGTGCGCACCCAGGCCGAAGACGCCGCCGAAGACCGCATCCTGGATGCCCTGGTGCCGCCCGCCCGCGGCGCCTCGGGCGAGCCGGAACGCGGTGAAGACAACAGCGCCCGCCAGACCTTCCGTAAGCGCCTGCGCGAAGGCAAGATCGACGATCTGGAAATCGAGATCGAAGTGTCGCAGGCCGCGCCGCAGATGGACGTCATGACGCCCCCCGGCATGGAAGAAATGGCCGAGCAACTGCGCGGCATGTTCGCCGGCATGGCTCGCGACAAAAAGAAGCCCAAGAAGATGAAGGTGCGCGAAGCCTTCAAGCTGATCGTCGACGAAGAAGCCGCCAAGCGCGTCAACGAAGAAGACCTGCGCACGGTTGCCATCAACAACGTTGAACAAAACGGCATCGTCTTCCTGGACGAAATCGACAAGATCGCCGCGCGCCAGGAATCCGGCGGCGCCGACGTCTCGCGCCAGGGCGTGCAGCGCGACCTGCTGCCGCTGGTGGAAGGCACCACGGTCAACACGCGCTATGGCATGGTCCGCACCGACCACATCCTGTTCATTGCATCAGGCGCATTCCACTTGGCGCGCCCGTCGGATCTGATCCCGGAACTGCAAGGCCGCTTCCCGATCCGTGTCGAACTGGAATCGCTGACCGCCGAAGACTTCGTACGCATTTTGTCCGACACGGACGCGTCCCTGACCAAGCAGTACACGGCACTGATGGCCACCGAAGACGTGCAGTTGGAGTTCACGGACGAAGGCGTGCGCCGCCTGGCCGAGTTGGCTTTCGAGGTCAATGAAACCACCGAGAACATCGGCGCACGCCGCCTGTACACGGTTATGGAGAAGCTGCTGGACGAACTGTCCTTTGACGCCACCTCCAGCCTGGACAAGCACGTGAAGATCGACGCCGCCTACGTCAATTCGCAACTGGCCGAAGCCGCAAGCAGCCAGGATCTGGCTCGCTACGTGCTGTAAGCCGGTGAGTGCAAGGGTGCGACAAGGTCGCGGCCCTTGCACCTGCTTGCACTGCAAAAAAGCCGCTTACCGCGTGATTGCGATAAGCGGCTTTTTCATGCGCGCGGTCAGTTCGTGATCGCCGTCACTACGTATTTGCCATCCTTGCGGGTCGCCGTGAAACGCACCTTGTCGCCCGCCTTGATCTTGGCCAGCAGCGCCGGATCCGCGTCATAGACCAGCGTCATCGCTGGCAAATCCAGCGCCTTGATCTCGTCATGCTTGATCGTCACCTTGCCGGCGGCCGGGTCGACACGACGCACTTCGCCGCTGGCATCGGCCTGCTGCGCAAACGCCAGGGGCGTGGCCAGCGACACAACGGCCATCGCGGTGGCGACGGCCATGGGCATTGCATACTTGCGGTCAAAAGCCATACAGGCATCCTCCATTGACACCGAAAGCCGCCCGGGCAGCACCGCCCGGTCTGCTTTCCACAGTGCTAGGATACCGCCGTTATGAAACAGTTCCTGCGGCAGAACGCAACAATCCTGACGGTTGATTGCGAGAGCACTCCTTCAACGGGGCGCTGGCTTACCGCAAGACGCAAACTATTCCCCTTTATCCCGACTCAGGACCGTCTATGGCCAACCGCTTATCTGTCATTGCCACTCGCACGGGGGACGACGGCACCACCGGCCTGGGGGACGGAACCCGTATCCCCAAGGACGCACCACGGATCGCCGCCCTGGGCGACGTGGATGAGTTGAACAGCGTGATTGGCGTGCTATTGAGCGAAGCATTGCCAGAGGACGTAGCGGCGGACCTCTTGGCAATCCAGCACGATCTTTTCGACATGGGCGCCGAACTCTGCATCCCGGGCCATACCGCGCTCACCGACGAACAAGTGGCACGCCTGGACGCGCAGGTAGCCCATTACAACGCGACGCTGACACCGCTGCGCGAGTTCATACTGCCTGGTGGAACACGCGCGGCGGCGCAAGCGCACGTGGCGCGAACGGTATGCCGAAGGGCCGAACGGGCTGTCGTGGCGCTGGCGGAAACGGAAGCCGTGAACGCTCCGGTCCGGCAGTACCTGAACCGCTTATCGGATTTGATGTTTGTGCTGGCGCGGTGTATCAATCAGCGTGCGGGACAGCAAGATACGTTTTGGGCGGGCGCCCAGGCTCGCCAGTAAGGCGCGGCCGGAACATGCCGGAGGCTAACAGCCGAGGGTGCTAAATACATGAGCATTATTGTGACCGGCGGCGCCGGGTTCATCGGATCGAATTTTGTGCTGGATTGGCTCGCCCAAAGCGATGAGTCGGTGATCACACTGGATAAACTGACCTACGCCGGCAATCTGGACAATCTGGCGCCGCTGGCCGGCGACGCCCGCCATCGGTTCGTACACGGCGATATCGCCGACCAGGCAACCGTGCTCGGCCTGCTTCGCGCGCATCGCCCCCGTGCCCTGGTCAATTTTGCCGCTGAAACCCATGTCGACCGGTCTATAGCCGATCCGGGCGCTTTCATACAGGCCAATGTGCTGGGCACTTACCAGTTGTTGGAAGCCGCTCGCAGCTATTGGGCCGAGCTCGACACGCAAGACAAGGCCGATTTCCGCTTCCTGCATGTGTCGACTGACGAAGTGTATGGGTCTCTGGACGATGGCGGCGCGCCCTTCACCGAGCGCACCCCCTACGCCCCCAACAGCCCCTATTCCGCCAGCAAGGCCGCCAGCGACCATTTTGTTCGCGCGTATCACCAGACCTACGGCCTGCCGGTGCTGACGTCCAACTGCTCCAACAACTACGGTCCTCGGCAGTTCCCGGAAAAACTGATTCCGCTGGTCATTCACCAGGCCTTCGCCGGCAAGCCGCTGCCACTATATGGCGATGGCCAACAGCGGCGCGATTGGTTGTACGTTTCCGACCATTGCGACGCCATCCGCAGGATGCTGGAGGCAGGCGCGCCGGGGGCTACCTACAACGTGGGCGGTTGGAACGAAATTTCCAATCTTTCGCTTGTACGTGGTCTTTGTCAGCAACTGGACCGCCTGCGACCCCGCGCGGATGGCAAATCGTATGCGGAGCAAATCGTCCACGTTCCCGACCGGGCGGGACACGACCGTCGTTATGCCGTCGACGCCTCTCGATTGCAGCGCGAGCTTGGGTGGGTTCCCGCCCATACATTCGAAACAGGCATGCTGAAGACGATTCAGTGGTACTTGCACGAGACCCAGTGGGTGGCAAACGTCGCCAGTGGCGCGTATCGCGTGAACCCAGAGATTCCGCCGGAGCGCGCGTGAAGATCCTCTTATTGGGCAAAACCGGGCAGATTGGCCGCGAATTGCAGCGGACCATGCCTGCCTTGGGCGACGTGATATCTCTTGGCCGCGCAGACGTCGACCTGGGCGATCAGTCCGCGCTATGCGCAGCGCTGTCGGCTCATCAACCCGACGTCATCGTCAATGCGGCGGGCTACACCGCCGTCGACCTGGCAGAATCGCATCCGAAAGCGGCCACCCTGATCAATACGCACGCCGTCGCCACCCTGGCGCGGTACGCCAAGCGGTCACAGGCCTTGCTCGTTCAGTACTCCACCGATTATGTCTTCGACGGGTCAAATCCGTCGCCCTACACTGAAACGGATACGCCAAACCCGCTAAACGTCTACGGCGTCACCAAACTGGCCGGAGAAGCCGCGGTCCTGGACAGCGGCTGCGATGCCTTGATTCTGCGCTGCAGCTGGGTCTACGCGACACATGGCAATAACTTTCCTGCCACCATCCTGCGCTTGGCGCGGACACGCGAGACCCTGAGCGTCGTGGCGGACCAAATCGGCGCGCCCACCGCTGCGGCGCTGATCGCCGATGTCACCATGCAGGCCGTTGCGAAGCGCCGCCAGCAGGACATGGCTGGTGGCATTTATCATGTGGCGGCCAGCGGCGCCACAAGCTGGCATGCCTACGCGCAATATCTGATCGCGGGCGCCGCCAAGCGTGGCATGCCGCTAAGGCTCACGCCTGAACGCATTCAATGCGTCACGTCGGAAGACCATGGTGCCGCCGCCATGCGTCCTAGCAATTCCAGGCTAGACACCTCGCGGCTCGCCGCTGCGCTGGGGATTCGCTTTGCTGACTGGACACGCGACGTCGACGCTCTGTTGGACCAACTTGTAGCGCGCGGCGATCACCGCGGAGACCAACCATGACGCGCAAAGGCATCGTACTGGCCGGCGGGTCCGGCGCCCGGCTGCATCCGGCCACGCTGGCGATCAGCAAGCAGTTGCTTCCCGTCTTCGACAAACCAATGATCTACTACCCGCTCACCACGTTGATGCTGGCCGGGATACGCGACATTCTGGTCATCTCCACGCCCCAGGACATTCCCCGTTTTCAACAGTTGCTACAGGACGGCTCGCAATGGGGGCTCAACCTGGAATACGCCATTCAACCTTCGCCCGACGGTTTGGCGCAGGCCTTTTTAATCGGCGCGCCATTCATTGGCCACAGTGCGACAGCATTGGTGTTGGGCGACAACATTTTCTATGGCCATGAGCTGCCCAGATTGCTGCAGAACGCCAACCAACGCACGGCCGGCGCCACGGTTTTCGCTTATCACGTACAGGACCCGCAACGCTACGGCGTGGCCCAGTTCGACCAGCGCGGGCAGGTGCTGTCGATTGAAGAAAAGCCAGCCGTACCGCTATCCAGCTACGCGGTGACCGGTTTGTACTTCTACGACAACAACGTCATTGAGATTGCCCGCGGTATCAAGCCATCCGCGCGCGGCGAGCTAGAAATTACCGACATCAACCAACGCTATCTTGAGCGGGGCAAGCTTGCCGTGGAAATCATGGGCCGCGGCTATGCCTGGCTGGACACTGGCACGCATGAATCACTATTGGAAGCCAGCCAGTTCATTGCCACGCTAGAGCACCGGCAAGGTCTGAAGGTGGCGTGCCCGGAAGAAATCGCCTACCGCCAGAAGTGGATCACCGCCGAGGAACTGGAAAAGCTGGCAATGCCGTTGTCAAAAAGCGGCTACGGCAAATATCTGCATCGCGTGCTATCGGACACGGTGTTCTGATGAAAGCGCTACCGCAAACTTTGCCCGACGTGTTGCTACTGGAGCCACGCGTGTTCAACGACGCGCGCGGATTTTTCTTCGAAAGCTTCAACGAACGCGTCTTCCAAGCGGTCACGGGGCTACAACGGCATTTTGTACAAGACAATCACTCGTGTTCGGCCAAAGGCGTGCTGCGCGGCCTGCACTATCAGCTTGAACGTCCGCAGGGGAAACTCGTGCGCGTATGCGCAGGCGAAATCTTCGACGTGGCGGTGGACGTGCGCCGCGACTCACCCACGTTCGGGCAGTGGGTGGGCACGCGCTTGAGTGCGGCGAACAAGCTTCAGCTGTGGATTCCCGAAGGGTACGCACATGGCTTTCTGGCGTTATCGGATTCGGCCGAGGTGCTGTATCGGACCACGGACTATTACGCGCCAGACCTTGAGCGATGCATCCGCTGGGACGATCCCGATCTGTCTATCGCATGGCCCTGCAGTCAGGCGCCGGTACTGTCCGAAAAGGACAGCCTGGGCGCCTTCCTGAAAGACGCCCAACTGGGTTGATCAATTCACCCCAGCCGCATGCGCCTGTTCATCCGCGTGATACGAAGACCGCACCATCGCGCCCACCGCCGCATGCGAAAAGCCCATCGCATACGCTTCACGCTCAAACATCGCGAACGTATCCGGGTGCACATAACGCAGCACGGGCAAGTGGTGTTCAGACGGCTGCAGATACTGACCAATCGTCAGCATATCCACGTTGTGCTCGCGCATGTCGCGCATCACTTGCAGGATTTCTTCATCCGTTTCGCCCAGACCCAGCATCAGTCCTGACTTGGTGGGCACTTCGGGGTGCAGCTTCTTGAATTCAGCCAGCAGCTTCAACGAGTGCATGTAGTCCGAACCCGGACGTGCCTGCTTGTACAAGCGCGGCACGGTTTCCAGGTTGTGGTTCATGACGTCCGGGGGGCCGGCGTTCAGGATAGTCAGCGCGCGGTCCAGACGGCCGCGGAAGTCGGGGACCAGCACTTCAATGCGGGTGGTGGGCGACAGTTCGCGGATGTGCGTGATGCAGTCCACGAAGTGGCCCGCGCCGCCGTCGCGCAAGTCATCGCGGTCCACCGAGGTGATGACCACGTAAGACAGCTTCAGCGCGGCAATGGTGCGCGCCAGGTTCTCGGGTTCTTTGGTGTCCAGCGGATCGGGGCGGCCATGGCCCACATCACAGAACGGGCAGCGGCGGGTGCACTTGTCACCCATGATCATGAACGTGGCCGTGCCCTTGCCGAAGCACTCGCCGATATTCGGGCAGGAGGCTTCTTCGCAGACCGTGTGCAAATTGTGTTCGCGCAGGATGCGCTTGATGTCGTAGAAGCGCGAGCCGGGCGCGGCGGCTTTCACGCGGATCCATTCGGGCTTTTTCAGGCGTTCGGCCGGGACGATCTTGATGGGGATGCGTGCCGTCTTGGCTTGCGACTTCTGTTTTTGCGTCGGATCGTAGACGGCTTCCACGGGAGCGGAAGCAGCAGCGGATTCGTTCGGGGGAACAGCGGACTCGGCGAGCGTAGACATTGGGCACCTTCGCAACCGGCGCGCAGAATGGCCCGGTTAGAGACAAAAAAGGCATTTTACCCTCCGCCGCCCCGGTGCGCCGCAGAGGCGCGGACGCCCGCCTGCCCCAACGAATGAGACAAGAGCCGCCGATGCCTGGCGAGCCCCATGGCCGGCTGGGTTATCGTCTTGCCTGATAAATTTGCTGACTTCCTTGTTATGTCCCTCCTTCCCCCGCCACGCCTTGTCGCTTTGATCGCCCCCCGCCTGGATAACGGGCCCGCAAGCCGTGCCATGCAAGCGTGTGCGGAACGCCTGGCGCCCCAGGGCTACTTTCTGACGGCGGGCCCATGGCACGACCCGGCCATGCTGCCGCAACTTGCCGCGCTGCATCCGGCCGCGGCGCTAGTCATCGGCCCGCTGGACGAACCCGCGTTGCGCGCCGGCTTGGCGGCGCTGGAAATACCGGTGGTGGAAACCTGGAGCGCATCGGCGCACCCGCTGGACACCGCCGTGGTCATCGACAATGAAGAGGCCGGCCGAGCGGCGGCGCGTCATCTTGCCGAGAAGCGCCATGCGCTGGTGGCCTGCATCAGCGCCGACAATCCGTGGGAACGCGCGCGCCGCCAAGGTTTCATCAGCGCCGCGGCGGCGTTGGGACTGGATCGGGTGGCGGATATCGTGCAGCCGGAAGTGCTGCGGATGAACGACGGCCGCATGGCATTCTTGCGCTTGCTGGCCACCAACACGATTTTTGATGCGGTATTTTGCACGTCCGACCTGCTGGCCGCGGCGGCGGTGTCGGAAGCCCACAATCGCGACCTGCATGTACCGCAGGATCTGGCGGTATTGGGGTTTACGGACGACGGCAGCGCCGCGCAATGGGCGCAAGGCCTGACCACGTTGGGGATAGATGCCGAAGATTTGGGCCGTCGGGCTGCGCAGGTATTGCTGGACCGCCTACAAGGTGAGCTGGCGGCCGGCCAGCATCAAACGCTGGACGTCACGTTCGAACCCCGCCTAAGCACGTAGGATGGGTGCAGCGCGAAAGATCGGTCAAAAGAACTTCACCGTAGATCGCGCGAAACCCATCAGACGAACGTGGCGCTGTAGCGGAACGTCCCACAACAAGGACGTTACTCAATGCCGCCGCAGCCGAACCTGGCAGCGATTCTGGATTGCTTGATTGCCTTGTGGCGAAACTGGCCAGGACGCTGGCGGTGCTTGATGGGTTGCGCGCGATCAGTGGTGGGGTTCTTGTAGCGGGTTTCTCGCGCTTCACCCATCCTACGGTCCTACGTCCCGCGCTTCATACCTCGTATAGCGCAGGAAAGCCGCTGTCTTGCAACAGCGTATTCGCTTCTTTCAGGAATGCCGGCGTGGCGGTTTCTGGTACCTGGACCAGCCATTGGACTGCTTCCTCTTTCTTGCCGCGCAGCAGCAAGAGTCGGCCCAGATGGAACATGCCGCGAAAATCGCCGCCCTCGGCGCAACGCTGGTAGCAGTCGAAGGCGCGTTCCAGGTCTTGTTCGACCACCTCGCCCGCTTCGTAAAACCGGCCAACCACGCCGATGGATTTCACATGCCCGGCCTGTGCCGCCTGCTGGTAAAGCGCCAGTGCCGCGGCCTTGTTCTGCGTCACACCGCCCCGGCCTGCGCGCAGCATGTGCGCGTAGTTGTACATGCCCCAATCCAGTCCGTGGTCTGCGGCCAGCCTGAACCAATACGCCGCAACGGTATCGTCGGCCGGCACGCCCCAGCCATTTTCGTAGCAGCGCCCCACCATATTGATGGCCATCGGATGATCGGCATTGGCGGCGCGTTTGAACCAGACCAGCGCGGCGTCGGGCTGGCGCGCCACGCCCACGCCGTCCAGCAGCATCTGGCCGTAGATGGTCTGCGCTTCGACCAGCCCAAGCTCAGCCGCCGCCCCGATCCAGGCGGCGTAGGGTTCCGGTGGGCCTTCACGCAATTGGGCCAGTTGTTCTGGCGTGGTCGCGGCGACATCGGCGGCGGTGTAAGCGGTCTTCAAAACGGTCTTCAAATCTGTTTTCAAAGCGTGCTTCTTGCGCGGCGCCAGGCGTCCGCCAGATTCCGCGCCAGCGCGTCGCCCACGTCGGTGGGCAAGCGGCGCACGCCGCAGGCCGCCATGTCGACGGTGCGCAGCCCTTCGTAGCCGCAGGGGTTGATGCCCAGGAAAGGAGCCAGGTCCATATCCACATTGAGCGACACGCCATGATAGGCGCGCCCGTTGCGGATCTTGATGCCCAGCGCCGCGATCTTGGCGAGTTCGCCGCTGCCGGGGCCCAGATCGGGGTCCGGCACGTACACGCCCGGCGCGCCGGGCTTGCGACAGGCGCCATCCACGCCGTGCTGCGTCAGCGTGTCGATAACGGCGCCTTCCAGCAGCGTGACGTATTCCTTCACGTACATATCCACGCGACGCAGGTCGAACAGCGCATACGCCATGACCTGCCCTGGCCCGTGATACGTCACCTGGCCGCCGCGGTCGCAATGCACGATGGGGATGTTGCCGGGGTTCAGCACATGTTGCGGCAGGCCAGCCTGGCCCAAGGTGTAGACCGGCGCATGTTCGCAAAGCCAGATCTCGTCGGGCGTATCGGCGCCGCGCAGCGCGGTATACGCCTGCATGTCCTGCCAGACCGGCAGATAGTCCGCCGGCCGCGCGAGCCACTTGATCACGGCAATTCCGGTTTACAGAACGATGGACACCATCGGATGGCCGTGCAAGGCCTTGTACAGGTTGTCCAATTGCTCGCGCGAGGTGGCGCGCACGATGAACGTCAAGCCCATGTAGTTGCCGCCCTTGCTGGGGCGCATCTCGACCGTGGCGGCGTCAAAGCCGGGGTCGAACTGCAACACGACGTCAGTCAGCGTCTGGGCGAATTCGGGATGCTGCTTGCCCATGACCTTGATGGGAAAGTCGCTGGGATATTCGATAAGCGATTCTTCGGGCGGAATATGCATGAGAGTGACCTAGAGAGGTGGTTGCCCCTGAATGTTTTTATATGGGGGCAAGCTGCGCGCAGGCAAGGCCGGCCGGAAGGTCGGGCGGCTGTGGCAGCCGCCCGGTACTGCGGCTTACAGCGCGGCGATGCGGGCATCATAACCCGCTCGCAACTGCTCAAAAACAGGGCCGGGCTTGCCCGAACCCACCGGCTTTCCGTCCAGCGAAACAATCGCCAGCACTTCCTTGGTAGCCGAAGACAGCATCAGTTCGTCGGCGGATTCCACCTCTTGCTGGCTGATACGGCGCGACTCGAAGGGGATGCCCGCGGCTTCGGCCAATTCGCCCATCAGGCCGTAGCGGATGCCTTCCAGGATCAGGTTGTTCTTGGGCGGCGCCAGCAGCTTGCCACCCGACACGACCCAGATGTTGGTGGACGAGCCTTCGGTCAGGTAGCCATCGCGAAACTGCACGACTTCGTCGGCGTTCGCATCCACCGCCTGCTGCTTGGCCAGCACGTTACCCAACAGCGACACCGACTTGATCTCGCAATGCAGCCAGCGTTCGTCGGGAATGCTGATGGCGGTCAAGCCCTGCGTGCGCTGCGCGGCGGGCGGCGGGGACCACGCCGAAATCATGCCGAACACGGTGGGCGTGACGGGGGTGGCCGGAAACTGGTGGTCGCGCTTGGCCACGCCGCGCGTGACCTGCAAGTAGACAATGCAGGTGTCCAGATTGGTACGCGCCAGCAACTGCTCGATCAGGTCGACCCAGCCCGCGCGGTCCAGCGGCGGCGCGATACGCAAGGCTGCCAGGCTGCGATCCAGGCGGTTAAGGTGCTCCGCCATGCGGAATGCCTTGCCCTGGTACACGGGAACGACTTCGTAAATGCCGTCGCCAAAAATAAAACCGCGGTCCAGGACAGAGACTTTCGCCTCGTCGACACGCAGGAACTCGCCGTTGAGATACACCTGGCTTTCGCCCGGCACGCCCGGAATCATGGGGTACTCCTGAAGGATCAAACGTCGCGGACAAACCCGGTGGGCTTGCCTGAAAATAGAAAACGGGCGTTTCGCACGAAACGCCCGCTGCTAGCTTACACCCGCGCCCGCGCCCGTGGCGCGACGCGCTTACTGGAACCAGCGCTTTACGGTGTCGGCCATGCGGCCGAAGAAGCCCGCGCGTTCAACGGCGTCTTGCACCACCAACGGTTCAGTGCGCAGCACCTTGCCGTCCAGCGTGAACTGCAGCGTGCCCACCTGTTGGCCCTTGGTCAGTGGGGCGATCAGCGGATCGGTGCGCTGAGCCACCGGCTTCAAGTCACCGGCCTTGCCGCGCGGCACCGCGATCGACACCGGGTTCGGCGGACCCAGCTTGACGTTGTCCGCCGTGCCTTCCCACACGCGGGCGTCGATTCCGGGTTGGCTCTTGTCGAACAGCTTCACGGTATCGAAGTTCTGGAAGCTCCAGTTCAAGAGCTTCAGGCTTTCTTCGGCGCGCGTGGCTTCGCTGTCCGTACCCACCACCACCGTCAGGATGCGGCGGTCGCCCCGCACCGCGGTCGACACCAGGCAGTAGCCGGCCGAGTCGGTGTGGCCGGTCTTCATGCCGTCCACCGAGGGGTCGGCCCACAGAAGGCGGTTGCGGTTCGGCTGCGTGATCTTGTTGTACGTGTAGCTTTTCTGCTTGTAGTAGTGAAAGTAGTCGGGGTGATCGGTGATCAGGTGCGACGACAACGTGGCCAGGTCGCGCGTGGAGGTCACGTGCTGCGGATCCGGCAGGCCGGTTGCGTTCATGAAGTGGGTGTTCTTCATGCCCAGGCGTTCGGCTTCCTGGTTCATCAGCGCGGCAAACGCCGATTCGCTGCCGCCCACGGCTTCGGCCAGCGCCACGGAGGCGTCGTTGCCGGACTGCACGATCATGCCTTGATTCAGTTCGTCGACCGTCACCGGTTTGCGCGGTTCGATGAACATGCGCGACCCGCCCGTGCGCCAGGCGTGCTCGGACACGGGCACCGTCTGCTCCAGCGTCAGGCGCTTTTCTTCCAGCGCGTTGAACACCACGTAGGCCGTCATGATCTTGGTCAGCGATGCCGGCTCGACCTTCATGTCGGGGTTGGACGCGGCCAAGGTCTGACCGCTGTTCACGTCGATCACGATCCATGCCTTGGCGGCGATGGTGGGCGCCGGAACTGCCGACACATCACCCACCGGCACCGCGCCCGTGGCCGCTGGCGCGGGCGCCGCGGTGCCGCTAGCCGCCGGTGTGGCGGCGGGCGCCGGTTGCGACCAGGCCGGCATCGAGGCCGCGAGCATCGCCGACAACACAGCGCCTGTGATCAGGCGGCGGGTAAAGACAACGGGGGAGTGAACGGAATAAGGCAATTTCTTCATCGGCAACGTGGGTCCCAGGAAAGACGCCCGCCGGCGCGGGGCTGATGGCTGACAATTATAGGCAGGCGATTGGACCGGTCCGCTTCGCAGGGGGTTCCCGGTGCGTTTAAAACATGCAACCTGATGCAACCTGACGCCTGGCTGATGCAAGCGGACGCATGGCGCCAGCGTCAGTCCAGCGCGACCTTCAAGCGCGCCTGCACCAACTGGCGCAGCACCAGCAGCTTGCCATGGAAGAAGTGCGATGCGCCCGGCACCACCACCACGGGAATCGAGCGCGGCCGCGCCCAGTCCATCGCTTCGGACAGCGGCACCACTTCGTCTTCTTCGCCGTGGACCATCAACGTGTCGTCCGGTACCTGCACTTCGTGCGACTGAAAGCGGTTGACCGCCGGCCCCATCAACATCAGCGCGGACGGCAAGGCAGCATCGCCCGCTTCAGCCAGCGCCGCGTAGGTTTGCGCGGCGACGGCGGTGCCAAATGAAAAGCCCGCCAGCACCCAGGGCGCATCGGCCAGTTCAGGATGCAGTTCGCGCATTTGCGCCACCACCGCCAGCATGTCCTGCGTTTCGCCCACCGACTTGTCGAACACGCCTTCCGACTGTCCCACGCCACGGAAGTTGGGGCGCACCGCCACCAGGCCATGCTGCACGCAGGCGCGCGACACGGTCGTGACGACCTTGTTTTCGCGCGCACCGCCTTGCAGGGGATGCGGATGCAGGACCAGGGCCCAGCCTCGCGGCGTGCCGGCAGGCCAATCGACGGCGCAATCGATGCGGCCGGCGGGGCCGGTGAAGGCGTGGGTATCAGTGCGTGCGGACATGGTTGAACTCAACGTGAAAAGCGGAAAAACGAAAAAACGAAAACGATGTTAACCGCCCGCTTTTGCCGCGGGCGTCATCGTGGCGGGGGCCATGGTGTTGGCCAGCCATTGCGCCAACTGGTCGGCCGCCTGGTCGGTGGCTTGCCGCAAGGCGGCCACGCCACCCGCGGCGTCCTGCGTGGGCGCGGGCGCCTGCACCAGGATGCGCGTTTGATCGACGACCGCGCGGCCATTGACCAAAACCGCTTGCAGCAAGATGCGCCCCTGGCTGGTCTGGCCGTCTTCAGAGAACACCTGTTCGAACTGCGACAGGGAAACCTGCAATTGCGGCGTCTGAAGATTGACGCGGTCAGCCAGAACGGGACCCTGACGCGACAGGCGGTCGGCAATACGCTGGCGCACCAGCTCGGACGGCGCCGACGCCCAGCGGTAGGTGGCATAGGCCTTGGGTGCGGCGCTGTCGCCCACCCGCCAGATCATGCCGGTATCCGACAACGTCGGCGAGGCCTGGAAGCTCAGCGCAATGGGCGCGCGTGCTGGCAAGGCGGGGGCTGGCTGGGCGTCCAGCCCCAGGTCAAAGACGGACGGCGGTGCGGGCACGCGGCCAATGCCGCAACCGGCAAGCGCCAGGGTCAAAGACAGGATCAACGTTCGGGTCGCCATCGAAACGGCACTACGCATCTTCAGCTTCTTCATTTGGACTGCCTCCCGAAACCGGCGAACCCGGCTTCGCCAGGCCCGGGCGCAATGGGCGCCGGGCCGAACAAGAACGATTGCGGCGTGCTGTCGACACGGCGCAGGGTCACGGCCGCCCCGCGCGCGGCCGCACTGACGTTGGTGGCCATATTGGTGACGGCAGGCAAGGTCTCGCCATCCAGCCGGGCGGCGGCCAGGGCAATATCGTTCAGGCTGCGCGTGGCCACCGACAAGGGGCCGTCGGGCGCATTCAGGCGTGCCACCGCCAGGCGAGCCTGCTGGGCCAGATCGGCAATTTCGCGCGCCGCGCGATCCGCCTGGCGCGAGGTATTGCCCAGCGAATCCAGCAGCGGGCCCAGCTTGGCCATGGTGGGCGCCAGGTCGCGGCTGGCTTGCCGCAATGATTGCGTGATGTCGGTGGCGTTCTGCAGGCTGGCCGTCAGCGCTTGCACGTTTTGTTCGCTAAGCACGCGGCGCAGTTGCTCGGTGGCTTCTTCCACATTGGAAATCAGCTTGCCGCCGCGCTGCTCGATGCGGTCAAGAAAGCCCGGGCGCAGCGGAATGGCGGCGGGATGTTCCGCCGTGGACGTCAGGCGCGTGAGCGACGAGCCGTCGTCGCGCAGCTCGACGTTGGCCATGCCCGTCACGCCCTGCACGCCCAGTTCGGCCCAGGTCGATTCGGTGATCGGCGTGTTCGGGGCCACGCCGATGCGGATGCGCACCTGCCCCGGCTTGTTGGGGTTCAGCGCCAGCGACTGCACCTTGCCCACCGGCACGCCCTGATAGCGCACGGCCGATTGCGGGTTCAGGCCGCTGACGGCCGTGGCCGAGATGATTTCGTATGTTTGCAGCTGGGTCCGGTCCCGACCGATCCAGACGGCCACCAGCACGGCGGCGGCCAGCAGGACCAGCGTGAAGATGCCGGCCATGAGCGCATGACTACGGTTTTCCATGATGCAATCCCTTCGGCGCCAGGTCCCCAAGCGCGCGCAAGCCGCGTTCGCCCAGGAAGAACGTGTGAATGAAGGGGTGATCGACCTTCAGTACTTCCGGCACCGTGTCGCACACGATCACCCGCTTGTCCGCCAGCACGGCCACACGGGTGGCCAACGCCAGCAGCGTGTCCAGATCGTGCGTCACCATGACGACGGTAAATCCCAACTGCCGATGCAGGCTGCGCACCAGATCCACGAATTCGTCCGAACGCAGCGGGTCCAGGCCGGCCGTGGGTTCGTCCAGGAACAGCAATTCCGGGTCCAGCGACAACGCACGCGCCAGCGCCACGCGCTTGACCATGCCGCCAGACAGGTCCGACGGCCGCTTGTCGGCATCATTGGCCGTCAACCCCACCATGGCCAGCCGGCACATGACGACGTCGCGCACCAGGTCTTCGGGCACCGTGCGCAGTTCGCGCAGCGGCAAGGCCACGTTGTCGAACACGGACAAGGCCGAGAACAGCGCCCCCGCCTGAAACAACATGCCCCATCGGTACGACAGCCGTCGGCGCTCGCCGGGCGACAGGTCGAACAGCGAATGCCCCAGCACCTTCACGCTGCCGGCGGTGGGCTGGTCCAGGCCGATGATCTGGCGCAGCAACACCGTCTTGCCCGTGCCCGAGCCGCCCACCAGCACCAGGATTTCGCCCGGGAAGACGGTCAGGTCAAGGTTGTCGTGAACCACATGGTCGCCAAAGGCCGTGCGCAGGCCGCGCACCGTGATGACGGGTTCAACCGTGATGCTGTCATCGGTGAACAGGCGGTGTTGCAGGACGCTGTTCATCAGATGCCCACCGAACTGAAAATAATGGCGTAAAGCGCATCCAGCAGAATCACGCCTGTAATCGACGTAACCACGGATGTGGTGGTACCGCGCCCCAGACTTTCCGTATTGGGCTGGATGCGCAGGCCGAAGTGGCAGGCGATCAACGCGATCAGAATGCCGAAGGTCACGCCCTTCAGGATGCCGATCCAGTAATTGGTCAATGAAATGGCGTCAGGCAGCGACGTCAAAAACCACTGCGCCGACACGCCCAACTGCACTTGCGCGGCCAGCATGCCGCCCAGGATCGCCATCGCACTCGTCCACAGGGTCAGCAGGGGCATGGTTACCGCCAACGCCAGCACGCGCGGCAGGATCAGCCTTTGGCCGTGCGAAATGCCCATGACGCGCATGGCGTCCAGTTCCTGGGTGACCCGCATCACGCCGATCTGGGCGGTGATGGCCGAGCCCGACCGGCCCGCCACCAGAATGGCGGCCAGCACCGGCCCAAGCTCGCGCACGATGGACACGCCCAGCAGCCGCACGATGAAGCGGTCGGCGCCGATCATCTGCAACTGTTGCGCCGACAGATACGACAGCACCACGCCAATCAGGAACCCCACCAGCGCCGTGATGCCCAGCGCCTGCGCGCCGGTTCGATACACCTGCGCCGAGATCTCGCGCCATGGGCCCAAACGCGGACGGCGCAGCATGCTGCCCAGGTCCAGCATCAATTGGCCCAGCATGATGAGCAGCGCCCGGCCGTTTTCGGCGGCCTGGAAGATGGCGCCGCCGAGCGCGCGGACCCAAGTCCAGGATTCGGGCTTGGACGGCGCCGCCTGGACCCCGCCCTTGTTCATGGCCAGCGCGTTGAACACATCCTGCTGGCCGGCCGACCAGCGCACGCGCTCGGGCAGCTTTTCACCCCAGGCCTGCCAGATGAGCAAGGCGCCGATGGTGTCCAGCCGGCTGATGCCATGCAGGTCCCAACGCACGCCATCTTCGGCGGCACGAGCCATTGCCGTGCGCCGGCGTTCGACTTCGCCGGTCTGGGCCAGGGCCAGGACGCTCCAGTCGCCCGCCACATGGCAAACTTTCCCGTCCTGACGGAAAGGCGCGGCGGCGGACGCGGATGAAGCGGAATGCGGCATGTAGGCGGGGCACCGATGCAAAATGTATCGCCAATGATAAACGCTTGAGGGCTGAATGGCCGCTAGGGCCGGCCGCGTGCCCTACAATCGCCGCCATGCCCGATCACGTCCGCCCAATCGACCTGCCCGCGCCGGAAGCCCTGGCCCGGGAGCTAGGCTCGCGCCTGCCCGCATTCCAAGACATCGCCTGGACCGGCGACACCGGGTCAACCAACGCCGACCTGCTGGCGCGCGCGCGCTCGGGCGCCGGGGCTGGTAAACCCTGGCTGCTGGGCAGCCACCTGCAGAACGCCGGCCGTGGCCGAGCGGGGCGCCCGTGGCAAAACCAGTCTGGCGCCACCTTGATGTTTTCCTGCGCTTACGACGTCCATCTGCCTGCCGCGCAATTGCCCGCGCTGTCTCCCTTGGCCGGCGTGGCCGCCTGCGAGGCACTGCGCGCGGTAGCCGGCCCGCGTGCGCGCGGCCTGTGCATGAAGTGGCCGAACGATGTGCAGTGGCACGACGCCAAGCTGGCGGGCGTGCTGGTGGAAACCACCCGCAACCCGGGCGGCCGCGAAGCCGGCTACACCGTCGTCATCGGCATGGGCGTCAATTTGACCGACGCGAGCGAACTGTCTCGCGCATTGGGCCGCGAGGTGGCCGACTGGACCCAGGTGCAGGCCGAAGCAGACCGCGTGGCCACCGCCGCCGACCTGGTCTGCGCCAGCGCCACCGCCTGGCTGGAAGCCGTCCAGACCCTGGAACGCGAAGGTTTCGCCGCGTTCCGCCAGCGTTTCAACCAGGTCGACGCCTTGGCGGGCAGGCCGGTGAACGTGCTGGAGAAAGGCGATATCCTACTTAGCGGCACCGCCTGTGGCGTAGACGAACACGGGCGCCTGCTGGTGCAAACGCCCGAGGGCGCCACCCCGATCTCGATCGGTGAAATTTCGATTCGACGCCAAGCATGATTATTCTCATCGACTCCGGCAACAGCCGTCTCAAGGTGGGTTGGCTGGACGCCAGCAACCCCGACATGCCCCGCGAACCGGCGGCTGTCGCCTTCGACGGCCTGGACCTGGATGCGCTGGACGGCTGGCTGGCCGCGCTGCCGCGCCCCCCCCTGCGCGCGCTGGGCGTGAACGTGGCGGGCGACGCACGCGGCACGGCCATCGCCGCGATCCTGCAAAAGCACGGCTGCGCGGTGACCTGGTCGCCGTCGCAGGCGGCCACGCTGGGGCTGGTCAACAATTACCGGGTGCCGACGCAATTGGGCGCCGACCGCTGGGCCTCGCTGCTGGGCGTGCTGTCGCGCCTGCCGGGCGCGCATCCGCCTTTCGTGCTGGCCAGCTTCGGCACCGCCACCACCATCGACACCGTCGGCCCTGACAACGTTTTCGCGGGCGGCCTGATCCTGCCGGGTCCGGCCATGATGCGCAACGCGCTGGCCCATGGCACCGCCAACCTGCCCATCGCCAACGGCCAGGTCGTGGCCTACCCCGTTGATACGCACGAAGCCATCGCCTCGGGCATCGCCGCGGCCCAAGCCGGCGCGGTGGTGCGCCAATGGCTGGCGGGCCGTCAGCGCTATGGCCAAACCCCGCAGATCTACGCAGCTGGCGGCGGCTGGCCCGAAGTGCATCAAGAGATAGAACGCCTGCTGGCGGATGCCGGCGGCGCGTTCGGCGCGGCCCCCGTGCCGGTGTACCTGGATCACCCCGTCCTGGATGGCCTGGCCGCGGTCGCGCGCGCCACCCTGGACACCCACGCCTGAGCAAGGTCCGCCGACATGCGAGTGCTCTTCATCCTGATAGTGCTGGCGAATTTATGGGTGCTGGCGCTGGGCCAGGGCTGGATCGGCGTGCGCCCGGAAGATGAGGGGCGGGAAACGCGAAAGTTCAGCCAGGAATTGAACGTGGATGCGGTAAAGCTGGTGGGGCGGGCGACGCAAACGTCGCGCTAAGCGTTTTATCGCCCTGGCGGCGTAATGCTGCTTGATGCTTACCCCAGCCAGGGCGCCAGCGCATCCATGGTCCGCCACGTTGCCCCCGCATGCAGCTCAAACCAGGCACGAGCGGCATGGCTCGCGTCTTGGCGCTGTGCGTCATCCTTCAGCATGGCCAACGCCGCATCGACAGCCTGAGCAGGGTCAGCCTTGCGCATCACCGCTCCGGCTGCAATGGCATCTTCCGCCGCCTGCTGAAAATTGAACGTGTGCGGTCCCACGATGACCGGCACACCCGCTGCACACGCCTCGATCAGGTTCTGACCGCCCAGCGGCGCAAAGCTGCCCGCCACAACGGCCACGTCCGAGGCGGCGTAATAGAAGGCCATTTCACCCAGGCTATCGCCAAGCAGCACCCGGGTTTCTGGCGCCGGATCGCCGCCAGCGCTGCGCCGGACATACGACACGCCCGCCTCGCTCAGCAGGCGCGCAGCGTCGTCAAAGCGTTGCGGGTGGCGCGGGATCAGCAGAAACAGCGGCGCGTCGATGGGGATGCCTGCGGCGTTGTTGGCGGAGCCACTGGCGGGATGGCTAGAACCCTTGCCGACACGCTTGATGGCGTCGATGAAAGGCGCGTCCTCGCCTTCGCGGGTGCTTGCGATGGCGATGACCTGGCGGCCGATACGCGCGCGCCATTCCCGGCCGGCCTGGACCTGCGCCGCCGGCAGCACCAAGTCGAATTTCAGGTTGCCCGTCACGATGGGTGCAGGAGCGCCCGCCTGCTCCAGTCGAGCGGCATCTTCAGCCGTCTGCGCCAGCACGAGATCCAGGCTGCCCAAGGCTTCGCGCATCACGCTGCCCATCCGAGTCGCCTGGCGCAGCGACGATGCCGAGTACCGCGCGCTGACCAGCGCCATCGGCACCCCTGCTTGCCGCGCGGCCGCCAGCAGGTTGGGCCAGATCTCGCGTTCAATCAGCAGGCCACAGCGAGGCCGGTAGCCGCGCATGAAGCGCCGGGTCGCCCCGGGAAAGTCATAAGGAAGCCAGGCTTGCCGCAACTGGCCCCGGGAAAGGGCATCGGCAAACAGCCGCTGGCCTTCGGCGCGGCCGGTCGCGGTCATGTGCGTCAACAGCACCGGCAGACCACGGTCCAGCAAGGCCTGCACCAACGGTTGCGCGGCACGGGTCTCGCCCAGGCTGACGGCGTGCATCCACACCGGCGCCGTCCAACTGAAATCGTGGGGGGCTACCGCCGGCCCAATCGCATGGCCGAAACGCTCGCGGGAAAACACCTGCCATTGGCCGCCAGCGCGTTTGGCGCGCCGGGCCATCCACAACCAGAGCAGCGGAGCGAGCGCCCGCAGTGCCAGCGTGTAGACGCAGCGGTTCATGTCACTGCGCGGCCAGCGCCTGTTCAACCGAAGCCATCACCGCTTCGCGCGACGGCGAAGCGCCCCGGTCACCCAGGCTGGCGGTGTAGTTGGACCCGACCAGCGGGGTGCGAACCGGTGTGGAGGCACGGTAAATGCCGATGGTCGGCCGGCCCAAGGCGGCGGACAGGTGCGTCAGGCCGCTGTCCAGACCGACCATCAGGCGCGAGCCGGCCAGCAGGCGCGCCACGTCCGTCAAGTCCATGCGGGGCATCACTTCCGCCCCGTCCATGCCTGCCACCAGCAGGCTGGCGCGTTCAGCTTCCTGGTCGTTGCCCGCCAGCAACTTGAGCGCACAACCGGCATCGCGCAGGCGACGGAACACCGCGCGCCAATCGTCCTCGGGCCAAAGTTTGTCGTCGCGGCTGGCCGAGGGCATGATCACGGCATAGCCGCGGTCGGTATCCAGGTGATGCAGGCGCGGTAGTTCCTTGGCATCCAAGCCGGCGCTGGAGACTTCGTGAACCGGGTCGGCACCGCCCTCCCGGCCCTGCGCCGCCTGGCGCAAAAACGTCTGCAGGCCGAAATCGGGCAAGCCGCCGTGCTGGTAACCAAATGTCAACGCCGCGAGCTTGCGCTGGCGAATGACGGCCGGTTGCCAGAATTCCACCCGATGCCGTACGTCATAGAACAGTGATGCGAGAGGCTCGCGCGCCGAACGCCAGTCCAGCCCGTGACGCACGCCGCGCGCCTGCCGCACCAGCCACGCGGACTTCAGCAGGGCCTGCATATCCAGCACAATGTCGTACTGCTTGGACCGCAAGCGCTCGCGCAACGCCCTGCGTTCGGCTCTCACTTGCGCCGACCACCAAGCCTTGCGCCAGCGGCGGTGGGCCACCTTGATGACCTCATTGACCGCTGGATGCCACATGGGAATTTCGGCGAAAGCCTCTTCGGCGATCCAGTCGATTTCGGCGTCCGGCACATGGCGGGCGATGTCGGAAATGGCGGGCAGCATATGCACCAGATCGCCGAGTGACGACGTGCGGACAATGAGAATGCGAGTTGGCATCAAGTCTTAGTCTAGAGGTTTCCCAACGCAACCCCGGCAGGCGCCAGGGACGTTCACGGTATCATTCCCGACTGTGCCGGGGCGCACATTCGAAGAATCCCGGCAATTTACAACAAACTCATCACAATGAATCTTCCTCCGATTAGTGATCGAAAGATCCGTTTTGCCCTGGTCGGCTGCGGGCGCATCTCCAAGAATCACATTGCCGCCCTTGCCCAGCATTCCGACCGCGCAGAACTGGTTGAGGTCTGCGACACGAATCCTGAATCGTTGCGCAATGCAGTACAGGCGACAGGCGCCAGGGGCTTTGCCTCGCTGACGGAACTGCTGCAGCAGGGCAATGCCGACGCGGTGGTGCTGGCCACCCCCTCCGGACTGCATCCATGGCAGGCGGTGGAAGCCGCGCAAGCCGGGCGCCACGTGGTGAGCGAAAAACCCATGGCAACCCGCTGGGAAGACGGCAAGCGCATGGTCAAGGCATGCGATGAAGCCGGGGTGCGTTTGTTCATCGTCAAGCAGAATCGCCGCAACGCGACGCTGCAGTTGGTCAAGAAAGCGATCGATAGTGGCCGTTTCGGTCGCATTTTCATGGTGACGGTCAACGTATTCTGGACCCGCCCGCAAGAGTATTATGATGCGGCTCGCTGGCGCGGAAAATGGGAATGGGACGGCGGCGCCTTCATGAACCAAGCCAGCCATTATGTCGATCTGCTGGATTGGTTGATCGGTCCGGTGGAAAGTGTCTACGCCTATACCGCCACGCTTGCCCGCCGTATCGAGGCGGAAGATACTGGTGTCGCGGCAGTGCGCTGGCGCCACGGCGCCATGGGCTCCATCAATGTCACCATGCTGACCTATCCGCAAAACCTGGAAGGTTCCATCACCATCCTGGGCGAAAAGGGCACGGTGCGCGTGGGCGGCGTGGCGGTCAATCGGATCGACGAGTGGAAATTCGCCGACGAGCAGGCCGACGACGCCAAGATCCGCGAAGCCAACTATGAAACCACTTCGGTCTACGGCTTCGGCCATCCTCTCTATTACGACAACGTCATCAAAACGTTGTGCGGAGAATGCGAGCCTGAGACCGACGGTCGCGAAGGTCTCCAGTCGCTGGCTCTATTGACGGCCATCTACCGTTCAGCCCGCGACGGTATTCGTGTCCCCCTGCCACTGGACTGAACTTCATGAGCATCCACCCCACCGCTATCGTCGACGCGGGCGCCCGCGTCGGGGCCGGAACGCGAATCTGGCATTGGGTCCATGTCAGCGCCGGCGCCGTGATCGGCGCCGGTTGCTCGCTGGGCCAGAATGTCTACGTCGGCAATCAGGTCCGTATCGGTGACCGCGTCAAGATTCAGAACAACGTGTCGGTCTATGACAACGTCACCCTGGAGGACGATGTCTTCTGCGGGCCGAGCATGGTGTTCACCAATGTCTACAACCCCCGCGCGGCCATCGAACGCAAGAACGAATACCGCGATACGCTGGTCCGCCAGGGGGCGACGCTGGGCGCCAATTGCACCATCGTGTGCGGTGTGACGGTTGGTCGCCACGCCTTCGTGGGCGCCGGCGCGGTGGTGAACAAATCGATTCCGGATTTCGCTCTGGTGGTTGGCGTGCCCGCCCGCCAGATCGGCTGGATGAGCCGTTACGGCGAACAATTGGACCTGCCCCTCAGCGGAAACGCCCAGGCCATCTGTCCCGCGACCGGTGAGCGGTACGTGTTGAACAACGGCGTTTGCGAACTAGCGTGAGCCCCATGCAATTCATCGATCTCAAGAAGCAATATCAAGTCCTGCGTGATCCCATCAACACCCGCATCCAGCAGGTGCTGGACCACGGTCAGTACATCATGGGTCCGGAGGTCAAGGAGCTTGAGGCCGCGTTGCAGGCCTATACGGGTGCCAAACACTGCGTCACCGTCGCCTCCGGCACGGAAGCCCTGCTGATGTCGCTGATGGCGCTGGGCATCGGGGCAGGCGATGAGGTGATCACCACTTCGTTCACCTTCGTCGCCACGGCCGAAGTCATCGTGCTGCTGGGCGCCACCCCCATTTTTGTCGACGTCGAACCCGACACTTGCAATATCAAGGTCGCCGATATCGAAGCCAGGATCAGCTCGCGCACCAAGGCGATCATCCCGGTGTCCCTTTATGGGCAATGCGGTGACATGGACGAAGTCAACGCCATCGCGGCCCGGCACGGCATTGCCGTAATCGAGGACGCCGCCCAGAGCTTCGGCGCCACGTACAAGGGCAGGAAAAGCGGCAACCTGTCGACGATTGGCTGCACCAGCTTCTTTCCCAGCAAGCCGCTAGGCTGCTATGGCGACGGCGGCGCGATTTTCACCAATGACGACGCGCTGGCGCAGGCATGCCGGGAGATTCGCGTCCACGGGCAATCAGCCCGCTACTACCATACCCGGGTCGGGGTGGGCGGCCGCATGGATACCCTGCAGTGCGCTGTCGTGCTCGCCAAGCTGGAGCGCTTTGGCTGGGAAGTGGAACAACGGATCCGGATCGGCGCGCGCTATCAGGCCCTGTTCGCTGATGTGCCCAACGTGCGGACCGTCACCGTCCGGCCCGACCGCGACAGCGTCTGGGCCCAGTTCACGATCATGGTGCAGGATCGCGATGGCATCATTGCCGCGCTGAAGGCGGCGGACATCCCTACCGCCATCCACTATCCGCGTCCGATCCACACACAGCCGGCTTACAGCCGGTACGCGGATGGGTCCACCCCGGTCTCTGAAATGCTGGCGAGCCAAGTGCTCAGCCTGCCCATGCATCCCGACCTGGACGCGGAGACGCAGAACCATATCGTCCAAACGGTCATGCAGGCCGCTCGCTGACACCATGGCGCCTTCGTACTCCCCGGTTTGCCCTATGGCAGGAAACAGCGGAGCGGCGGCGCCACACGCCACCCAATGAATATTCTCCTGATCAATCACTATGCCGGGTCGCCGCGCCATGGCATGGAATTCCGGCCCTACTACCTGGCTCGGGAATGGATCGCGCAAGGTCACCGTGTCACGATCGTGGCAAGCAGCGTGTCCCATATCAGACAGCGTAGCCCGGAGTTCAACGGTCCAACGCATGCCGAGACCCTCGACGGCGTGGACTATCTCTGGCTGCGCACACGTCCCTATCGGGGCAATGGCGCGGCTCGCTTGCTGAACATGCTGCAGTTCACCGGCTTGCTCTACCGACACGCCAAGGCCTTGGCGGCCGAGCGGCCGGACGTCGTGATCGCCTCTTCGACCTATCCCTACGACATCTGGCCCGCTCGCCATATCGCCCGGCGTGCCGGCGCCAAGCTCGTGTACGAATTGCACGATGTCTGGCCGCTGACCCCGCAGATGCTCGGCGGCTTCTCGAAATGGCATCCAATGATTTTCTCGATGCAATGCGCCGAGAACTACGCCTACGCCCATGCAGATAAAGCGGTCTCGTTACTGCCGGGCACCGAAGCCCATATGCGCGACCATGGCTTGCGCGGCGACAAGTTCGTCTACATCCCCAATGGCATTGACCCAGGCGCTGCTCCCACGCCAGTACCCGATGCAATCCGCACGCAAATTGCACAGTTCCGCGAGAAATTTGAAACTCTTTGCATCTACGCGGGCGGACATGCGGTCTCAAACGCGCTGGATCCCTTTATTGAAGCGGCCGGCCGCCCTAGTGCGCAAAATATAGGACTGGTACTAGTGGGAAATGGGGCCGAAAAGGATAGACTGCAACGCAAAGCGCGCCAGCTGGGATTGGCCAATGTGCAATTCCTGGATCCCATCCCCAAGACGGCAGTGCCGTCCCTGCTGGCCCTGGGAGACATGGCGTACATTGGCTGGCGTGACAGTCCGCTGTACGCCCAGGGGATGAGTCCCAACAAGTTGTTCGATTACATGATGGCGGGATTGCCGGTGGTCCACTCCACCAGCTCACCTTACGATATCGTGCAGGACGCAGGCTGCGGTATCAGTGTCCCGGCCGAAGACGTGGACGGAATCGCCAACGCGCTTGGCAGGCTCGCAGGCATGACTGCGGATCAACGACGCCAGCTGGGCGAAAATGGCCGTGGCTTCGTCCAATCGCACCACGCCTACCCAACCCTGGCTGCCAGATTCTTGCAAGCGCTGGGGCCCGCGCCGCGTCAGCAGAAAGAGGTCTGAATTCCTAAACCGCGTACTATCTGCCCCTGGGCTGAGATGCACATGAGAAAATTCCTTGGTTTTTCGCCCCTGTTCCCAAGACAGATGCGTGACTCATCAAAAATCAATAAGCTGGCTTGCGTTCGTGAATACGCGCCGGCATCACATCGCAGTATTGTGTCTGGCCAGCCATGAATCCATTTATCCCTTTCGCCCTGCCCGATATCGGGGACGAAGAAATCGAAGCCGTCACCAAAGCCATGCAATCCGGCTGGTTGACCACCGGCCCGAACGCGCGTGAATTCGAAATCGAATTCGCGCGCTATCTCGGTGGCGACGTGGAAGCAGTGGCCGTCAACTCCGCAACAGCGGGCCTGCATCTCGCTCTGGAAGCCATCGGTGTCGGCGAAGGGCATGAAGTCATCACGCCGTCACATACCTTCACCGCGACGGCCGAGGTCGCGCGCTATCTGGGCGCCGAGCCCGTGTTGGTCGATATCGACCCCGAAACGTTGTGCATTTCGCCCGCGGCCATCGAGCGCGCGATCACGCCCAAAACCCGGGCGATCATTCCGGTCCACTACGGCGGCCTGTCCTGTGACATGGACAGCATCCTGGCAATCGCGCGCAAGCATAATCTTCGCGTCATCGAAGACGCCGCGCATGCTCTGCCCACCACTTGGCAAGGCGACAAGATCGGCACGCTGGCCAGTGACCTGACCGTCTACAGTTTCTACGCCACCAAAACGCTGGCCACTGGCGAAGGTGGCATGGTGATCACGCGCGACCCGGCACTGGCCAAGCGCTGTCGCGTCATGCGCTTGCACGGTATCGACCGCGACGCCTTTGATCGCTACACGTCCAACCAGCCCAGTTGGTACTACGAAATCGTTGCGCCCGGCTTCAAGTACAACTTGCCGGACACCGCCGCGGCCATGGGACGGGTGCAACTGCGCAGGCTGCACGAGATGCAGGCCCGGCGCGCGAATATCGCCGACGCCTACAACACGGCGTTCGCTGATTTGCCGCTGACATTGCCCCCGCGTCCGGGCAATGCGGACATGCCGCATGCCGCTACCGACCTGCATGCCTGGCACCTGTATGTCGTGCGCCTGCACGACCAGAATCCAGCCCATCGCGACCAGTTCATCGCCAAGATGGCCGAAATAGGCATTGGCTGCAGCGTCCACTACGTGCCGTTGCACCTGCAACCCTACTGGCGCGACCGCTACGACCTGACCCCCGAGATGTACCCGCAATCGCAAGCGGCGTTCAACTCCATGGTCAGCCTGCCGATCTACTCGAAGATGACCGACGCCGATGTGGCGCGCGTTATTGAATCGGTGAAAGCCCTATTGTTCTAGGACGCTGGATGCTAAAGCGTCTTTTCGATATCTGCTGTTCGGCGTTGGGCCTGCTGGTGCTGCTGCCCTTCCTGGCCGTGCTCGCCATCGCGATCAAGCTGGACAGCCCCGGCCCGGTCTTCTTCCGGCAGGAACGCGTGGGACGCCGTGGTGTTCCGTTCCAGATCCACAAGCTGCGCAGCATGCAGGTACGGCAATCCGGCATCGACCGCCAGATCACCGTTGGCGCCGACGACCGCATCACCCGCGTAGGGAAGCTGATCCGCCAATGGAAACTCGATGAACTGGTGCAACTGATCGACGTACTCAGAGGCGACATGAGCCTGGTCGGGCCCCGGCCGGAAGTCCCGCGCTATGTCGCGATGTATCCAGTCGAGACGCGCGATGAGATCCTGTCGGTCAGGCCAGGCATCACTGACTTGGCCTCGATCCACTTCCGCAACGAAAGCAAAATCCTCGCCCAGTCGACAGATCCCGAGCGTGCCTACCTGGAAGTCATCCTGCCGGAAAAACTCAAACTGCAACAGCAATACGTGCGAACCCGCAGCTTCACGGGTGATCTTGGAATTCTCCTCAAGACCGCTGCCGCAATCTTCCATTGAGCCAATACCTCGAGCATACGCAACATGAAAATCGCGCTCCTGGGACCCGCGCACAGCATCCACACGATTCGGTGGGCCAATGGCCTGGCGAACCGAGGCGTGGACACGCACGTTCTGTCGCTCACCAGCCAGGATGACGCCTACAATCCGCGCGTGTCGTTGCACCGTCTGCCCTGGGGTCCGCCGCAGGGCTATCTGCTGGCGGCTCCTGCGTTGCGTCGCACGCTGCGCGAGATTGGCCCCGATCTGCTGAATACCCACTATGCCACGGGCTACGGCACCCTTGCTCGGCTGGCCGGTTTCACGCCCTCGCTGCTGTCCGCCTGGGGTAGCGATATCTACGCCTTTCCGTACAAGAGCGGCCTGCATCGCCGTGTCTTGCGCGGCAATCTGGACCGGGCCACCGCGGTAGCGGTCACCGGGCAGGCAATGGCCCGGCAGGTGCGTCAATTCACCGACCGGCCCGTGCATATCACCCCGTTCGGAATCGATACCGAGTGCTTTTCGCCAGCGCCGACGCCCCGGCCCGACAACGCCGGCCCCATCGTCATCGGCACGGTGAAGGGCCTGGAAACCACGTACGGCATCGATATCCTGCTGCAAGCGTTCGCTCAACTCCTCTCCACCCTCGAAGCCGATGCCTCTGCGGCCGCTAGCCGGCTGCTCCTCAAGATTTACGGTTCTGGCTCCCAGGCGCAGGCACTGCAGGCCATGGCCACCGAACTCGGCATCGCCGATCGCACCCAATTCCTCGGTCATATCGCCCACAGTGACGTCCCAGCCGCCCTGCGGGATCTGGACGTCTACGTGGCGTTGAGCCGGATGGACAGCTTTGGCGTGGCGATTCTCGAAGCATGCGCCTGTAGCATCCCGGTGCTGGTCTCGGATGCCGATGGCCCCGCCGAGATCGTGGTCGACGGCGTGACGGGCTATGTCGTACCCCGGCTGGATGCCGGCGCCGCCGCGACGCGGCTCCGGCAACTGGTGGCGGATCCGGCGCTGCGCCGGCAGTTAGGCGAGGCCGGCCGCGCACATGTCCAAATGCACTATTCTTGGCAGGCCAGTCTCGACAGCATGCTCGGCGCCTATCAAAACACGTTGCGGCAATACCGCAATACCGACGCAGGCACGCCATGACCTTCCTTCCCTATCTGGTCATTGCTAGCTACGCCAGCATCCACTTGCTGGAATATCTCAGTTATTACGCCCGCGTGGCGGGTCGCGTCGCCGGCAAACCCGTGACCGGCTATGCCATCCAGAACGCCACCACCACCGTTACCCGCTTCTTTTATCTAGCACTCCTACCCCTGCTGGGATTCATGGTGGACCGGCAGGTGCCTATATCGCTGTACATCAAGATGTGCCTAGGCGCGCTGATCTGCGCCTCCCTGCTGTCCTTGGCGGCGCGTTCCATGCGTTATGCATGGATTCGCCTACTTGCCAATTTCGTGCTACGCCGCGCTGGCCAGCCCCTCCTGAGCGCCGCGCAGATCCGCGCGCAACTGGACGTTCCATCCAATCTGAAACTGCGCAAGATCGTTGTGCTGGCCGCTGCGGTGTTCCTCTGCTACAGCCTGGGCGTACTGCTTTCGTACTTCTTCGCACTGGTTTTCCACGATTACCGGAGCACCATTTCACAACTATCCGGCATCATCAATGGCGCCGCCACGGTGCTGCTGACCTTCATCCTGGAGCCGAGGGTGGCGCGCATTGTCGACGACCATGCCACCGCCGATGTCTACCACGCCGTCCAGGCGATGCTGACGGGCCGGCTGATCGCAATCGGGCTGATCGCCCCGGTGCTTTTCCTCGGAATCAGCTATGGCTTCGCCTGACACTGAGCCCATACGCGTTTTCCGGCATCCTGCCACCATCGCCACATTTTCCTTCCTGCTGGCCTTCGCCGGCTCGTCCATACACCTGCTCGAGCCGCTGCGCCCGTTCCACTGGGGAGCCGGGCTGATCGTGGTGCTGTTCGCGATCAATCCCGAGTGGCGGCGCACGCTGGCGCAGACCCGCTCACGCATGGTGGTTGCCGTAGGAGGCGGCTTGATCCTGGCGTCATCCCTCTGGATGGTCGATTCGGGTCGCTACCTCAATTACGCTCTTTTCTTCACCATCGGCGCACTCTATATGGTGCTCGCGGAGACCATGGTTCGGCGGGGCATAGCTTTCGAACGCTGGTTTGTACCATTAGCGATCTACTGGTTCGTGACCGCCCTCTTCCCGATTTTCGATACATGGACCAACTCCACCCTGTTCCGGGACAGTCTGCCCATTACCGGTGGCGTCTGGTACAACATCAACGACATGGCGACGGCGCTGGTATTTGCGTGCGTGATCTGGATGCTGAGCCGGCGCCGCCTGCCCTGGTTCCTGTTTGCCGCGGCCTGGGTTTACGCCCTCGGCCTTAATCGACGCGCCGATGTGCTGGCGCTGGCCATTCTGGGATTGGGCTACTTGCTAATGGGGCTGAAAAACGTCATACCGCGGCTGCGCTTCGTGCTCGCCTGGGTGGCGGCCAGCGCGGCTGGCATGGCGCTGCACGGCGGCACCTTCTATATCGGGGCACTGCCCTCTCTGGTCCAGGAACCGCCCTTCCATCAATGCACCAACGTGCCGGCGGACGCCGTTCCTCTGGGCATGATCGCCGCGCAGTGCGTGCGCCCGCCTCCTGGAGTCGGCTCGGCCGATTGGCCGCCGCCGGTACCGCACGCGCCGCCGCTTCCGGCTACGCCAACCCCGGCCCCCTCCGCTGCGGCAGTACCGGGTGTGCCCGCCGGGCCAGCAGCCGCCGCGCCGGTCGCGCCCATCATCCCCTCCCCGCCCGCCACAGGCGCCACGGCATCGGCTGAGTCCATGGCCGCGCCGCCGATGCCACCCGCGGCAACGCCCACTACAACGGATGTCGTAGCCCATGGCGGTGACGTGTCGTCCGCCATCCGCAGCAAGATCCTGTATGAGATGTACGAGACGGCGCAGCACATGTCCTGGTGGAAATGGTTCACCGGCCTGGGTGTGGGGCAACTGAATGTGACCTGGCCGCTCGACAACCGCGCTTGGGCGTCGCCGCATTTCTTTTGGCTGGAAATGTTCTTTTTCTTCGGCTTGCCTTGGATCTTTTTCATCGGCTGGCTGTTATGGCGCGCCGACCGCTTTGGCCGTCTGGCGCTGATCGTGGTGTGCGCGGCCGGCATCGCGCCGAGTTCACTGGTATATTTCCAGCCCTTTTGGTTCCTTCTGGGCGTAGTACTGGCCACTCTTCCCAAGCGTCCGGATGACCTGGACAACCACGCCTGATCGCCAAAGGCGGAGCCGACCTCTTTTCAGCAACACGACATAACATGGTGCTTCCCTACGCGTTCAGGCGGATTTTCGTGAATCTGCCGCGGCCCGCGAAACAATTGCTGTCCGTGGCAGTTGACGCCGCCATCCTGTTGGCCGCGTTCCACCTGGCATTGTGGTTGCGCTTCGAATTGTTCTTCCTCACGCCACAATATCTGCTGCTGTCGGTCGTTGCCTGTGGCGGGGGCATAGTGGCAATGGCGGCGCTGGGCGTCTACTACTACATCCTGCGCTACATGAGCGAGCGCGTGATTCTGTCGATAGTCGGCGGCGTACTTGTATCGGTGATGGTCGTCACGGCGGCCAATACCTTCTTGCACATTTCCTCGGGCCTGTCGCGCGGTGTACTCGTCATATACGCCTCGCTAGCACTGGCTGGCTTGCTGGCCACCCGCTATGCCGCGCGCCGAGCGCTTTTCCCGAATGACGCCCGCGTCACCGCGGAACGTGAGCCCGTGCTGATCTACGGCGCGGGTGGCGCGGGGTCGCAACTCGCGGTCACATTGCGGGCGGGACCACATTACTATCCAGTCGCAATGCTGGACGACAATCCCAAAAAGCACCGGCTGATGGTGGCAGGTCTTCGGGTACACGCACCGTCGCAGTTGGAACGCCTCGTCACCAAACATAACGCAAGGCAGTTGCTGATCGCGATGCCGTCGGCCTCGCGGCCGCGGATCCGCTCCATTGTGGAGATGGCCGAACCCTACCATCTACGCATCCGCCTCGTCCCCAGCATGAAGGAACTGATCGAACCATCCAACGGCGTACGTCTGCGCGACGTCCAGGTGGAGGATCTACTCGGCCGCGACCCCGTGGCGCCCATCGGACAATTGCTGGGGCGATGCGTCACTGACCGTATCGTTATGGTCACGGGAGCTGGCGGCTCCATAGGTTCGGAACTGTGCCGCCAGATTGTGGCGCTGCAGCCACGTAAACTGATTCTTTTCGAAGTTTCTGAAGCGGCGCTATATAACATCGAGCAGGATATTTCTCGCCTGGTCAAAAAAGAGGAATGCGAAATAATCGCAACGCTGGGCTCAGTACGTGACAGGGAATACTGCCTGGACTTAATGCGGCGCCATTCGGTGGAAACCATCTACCATGCTGCCGCATACAAACATGTTCCGATCGTCGAAACTAATATCTCCGAAGGATTGCGCACCAACACTTTCGGCACATTGATGCTTACCCAGGCTGCGATTGCAGCAGGAGTAAAGGATTTCGTGCTGATTTCCACCGACAAGGCCGTACGACCGACCAATGTCATGGGTGCCTCCAAACGCATGGCAGAACTGGTCCTGCAGGCCCAGGCGCAGATTCAGGACGCCACGCGCTTTTCGATGGTCCGGTTCGGCAATGTGCTGGGCAGCTCGGGCAGCGTGGTGCCCCTATTCCGCAAGCAGATCCTAGCCGGCGGGCCCATCACTCTGACCCATCCCGACATCACCCGCTATTTCATGACGATTCCTGAGGCGGCCCAATTGGTGCTGCAAGCGGGCGCCATGGGGGGATCAGGCACGGTGATGGTGTTGGATATGGGCGCTCCTGTACGCATCCAGGAACTGGCCGAGCGGATGATCCGTCTCTATGGCCTCACGGTAAAGAGTCCAGAACAACCCGACGGGGACATCGAAATCCGCATTACCGGTCTGCGCCCTGGCGAGAAGCTCTACGAAGAGCTACTTATCGGCGACAACGTTCAGGAAACGCCACATCCCCGCATCATGAAGGCAACCGAGTCGTGTTTTTCCCATACCGAGCTCATGACGCAACTGACCGCCCTGGACGCCGCGTTGACGGCGTGCGACCACGCTCGGATTCTTCAGCTTTTGCGCCAAATCGTCAGCGAATATTCGCCGGCGCAACACTGACAGCGTGAACCACGCGCAGTTAGTGCGAAAATCGCCTGTCAAGCGATGTTTTGACTCTACTGGCAACAGAACTCAGCACCTTCATCAGTGCCCGGCGGTGGCAAAGCCGGTAAACTAATGCCAGTGAAAATCCGGTAGAAATTTCGCATAGCGTGGTTGCCGCTCGAGCCCCAGGCTATGAGAATTTTCTATAAATAGCTTGATTCTATTGGTCTCTCGAAATCCGCATCGTATTAATGAGAATTATTAACGATACGTTTAACGAGAAACTTCGTTCGGGTTCTGGCTGGTTTCAACCCGCGGAATCCATTAATCATTTGTCAGTCTGAAATAAAGACATCAGGGAGTTATCTTGAAAGTACTCGTCACGGGCGCGGACGGTTTTATCGGCTCTCATCTTACTGAAACCCTAATCGCTCGGGGCTACGACGTCCGTGCTTTCACGCTGTATAACTCATTCAATTCCTGGGGTTGGCTGGACCAGAGTCCGAAACACATTCGCGAGAAACTCGACGTTTTTTCAGGCGATATCCGCGATCCCCACGGCGTTAAGGCAGCGATGCAAGGCTGTGACGCGGTATTGCATCTGGCGGCCTTGATTGCCATTCCATTTTCTTACCATTCGCCGGACACGTACGTCGATACCAACGTCAAGGGCACGCTGAACGTGCTGCAGGCCGCACGCGAACTCGGTATTAAACGGGTCATCCACACATCGACCAGTGAAGTGTATGGCACGGCACGTTTCGTTCCTATTACTGAAGAACATCCTCTACAAGGACAATCGCCCTATTCGGCCTCAAAGATCGGCGCGGACCAACTGGCCTACTCGTTCCATGCCTCGTTCGACCTGCCGGTCGTGATCGCCCGGCCGTTCAATACTTACGGTCCGCGCCAGTCCGCCCGCGCCGTGATTCCGACGATCATTACGCAGATTGCCAACGGGCAACGCCAGATCAAACTGGGCGCGGTATCGCCGACCCGCGATTTCAACTTCGTTAAAGATACGGTTTCCGGCTTTATCGCCGCACTGGAAGGCACTGGTGGCCTGGGCGAGGTGGTCAACTTCGGCAGCAATTTCGAAATCTCCATCGGTGATACCGCGAAGCTGATCGCCGAAGTCATGGGCAAGGAAATCGAAATCGTCACCGACGAAGCGCGCCTGCGCCCCGAGAACTCCGAGGTGGAGCGACTCTGGGCCGCCAACGCCAAGGCCAAGGCGCTGTTCAACTGGGAACCATCCTATGGCGGCCGCGACGGCTTCAAGCGCGGCCTGGAAGAAACCGCCGAATGGTTCCGAAACCCGGCCAACCTGGCTGCATACAAAGCTGACCGCTACAACATCTAAGCAGCACGCCATGTCCGAAAAACACTATTCGCTTGAACAGCAACTGCTTGCCGGCCTGCACCAGGTTCTCGGCAAGCCCGAATCGCTTGTTGCGTTGCACGAGCCCGAATTCCGCGGCAATGAGTGGTCGTACGTCAAAGAGTGCATCGATACCGGCTGGGTGTCTTCGGTCGGCAAATACGTTGATGAATTCGAACGCCGCTTGGCGGAGGTCACAGGCGCCAAGCACGCCGTAGCCATTGTCAACGGCACGGCCGCGCTGCAAATCGCCTTGAACCTGGCTGGCGTCAAACCAGGCGACGAAGTGATCATCCCGGCGCTGTCTTTCGTCGGCACCGCCAATTCGGTCTCGCACTGCCAGGCCATCCCGCATTTCGTCGACAGCAACATGGACAGTCTCGGGCTTGATCCCGAGCTACTGGAGGCGCATTTTGAACGCATCGGCGAACACACACCCGGCGGCCTGCTCAATCGGCTGACGGGCCGCCGCATCGCAGCGATTGTGCCGATGCACGCTTTCGGCTTCGCCGTCGATCTGGACCGGCTGATGGCCGTGGCACGCCGCTTCGGCGTGCCCATCGTGGAAGACGCGGCCGAATCGCTCGGGACGACCTACAAGGGCCGTCATACGGGCACCTTTGGCGACCTGGGCATCCTGAGCTTCAATGGCAACAAGGTGATCACCACGGGCGGCGGCGGCGCCATCATTACCAATGATTCCGAACTGGCACGGCGCGCCAAGTACCTGACCACGACCGCCAAACGTCCGCATCGCTGGGAATTCTTCCATGACGAGGTCGCCTACAACTACCGCCTCCCCAACTTGAACGCCGCGTTGGGCTGCGCCCAACTGGAATTGCTGCCCGAATTCTTGCAGCGCAAACGTGTCCTGGCAGACAACTATCGTCAAAGCTTCGAAGCCACACCTGACATCGCATTCGTCTCCGAGCAGGCGGATTGCCACAGTAACTACTGGCTGAACGTAGTGCGCTTGAGAACGCCGGATATCGAAGCCCGCAATCGCTTGCTGGACGTTTCGAATGAAGCCGGTTTCCAGTGCCGCCCCGCCTGGACGCTTCTGCACAAGCTGCCCATGTACACCGAATGCCCACGTGCCGAACTGCCGGTTGCGCTGGCGCTCGAAGCCAGCCTGATCAATATTCCCAGCAGCCCCAAGCTCTCCGGAAAGCGCGCATGACGCACGCACGCACCGTCTGCGTTGTCACCGGCTCGCGGGCCGAGTACGGTCTGCTCAGCAGCACCCTGCGGGCGATTGACGCTGATCCCGCTCTGGCATTGCAGATCATCGCCACCGGCATGCACCTGTCGCCCGAATTCGGGCAAACCGTCCGGCAAATCGAAGCGGACGGTTTCACCGTGGATGCGAGAGTCGACATGCTGATCTCGGCCGATACGGAAGTCGCGGTCACGAAATCGCTCGGCCTTGGCGTGATTGGCTTTGCCGATGCGTACGAGCGGTTGGCGCCGGACATCGTGCTCGTACTTGGAGACCGTTTCGAGATCTTGGCCGCAGCGCAGGCCGCTCTGTTGGCTCGGATTCCGCTGGCCCATATACATGGCGGGGAAATCTCCGAAGGCGCCTTCGACGAGGCGATTCGGCATGCGATCACCAAAATGGCGCAATGGCATTTCGTGGCTGCCGAACCGTATCGCAAACGTGTGGTACAGCTCGGTGAAGCACCCGAACGCGTCTTCAATGTGGGGGCGCCTGGGCTGGACTATTTGTCGCAGCAGACGTGGATGTCGCCTCCAGAGCTGGCCGAATCGCTCGAGTTCCCCCTGAGGTCGCCGTTATTCCTCATTACCTACCATCCGGTGACGCTGTCCGGCAAATCCCCCGTGGGTCCCATGCAGGAACTGCTGGGGGCGCTGGAGGAATTTCCCCAGGCCACGCTGATCTTCACTTATCCGAATGCTGATACCGGTGGCCGCGCGTTGATCCAGTGCATCGACGACTTCGTTGCCAGGCACGCTGAACGCGCCAAGGCATTCGTGTCCCTGGGACAAAAACGCTACTTGAACCTGATGCGGCTGGCGGATCTTGTACTTGGCAATTCCTCAAGCGGATTGACCGAAGCCCCCGCCCTGCGCAGGCCGACGGTAAACATCGGTGATCGGCAAAATGGCCGCCTTAAGGCGGCCTCCGTGATTGACGTGCCCGAAAGCCGGGGCGATATCGTCGCCGCCATCCGACAAGCGTTATCACCAGTCTTCCAGGAAACCCTGCGCACCACCGAGTCGCTGTATGGCTCCGGCAATGCTGCGGCGGCGATTGTGGCTCAACTCAAACAGTCGCTGCCCGACATCCGGAAGCGTTTTTTCGATATAACGCACGGAAACTGACATGAAGACATTTATCATTGCCGAAGCGGGAGTGAACCACAATGGTTCGCTCGATATGGCAATACAGCTAATCGACGCCGCCGCGTCGGCCGGCGCCGACGCAGTCAAGTTCCAAACCTTCCGCGCCGCGCAACTGGCCTCGAAGGTGGCTCCCAAGGCGCACTATCAGACACGCACCACATCCAGCGCGGAAAGCCAGTTCGACATGCTTAAGAAGCTCGAACTTGACGAAGCCGCACACCTGAAACTGATTGCCCACGCCAAAACCCGCGGCATCGAGTTCCTCTCGACGCCGTTCGACAGCACCACCCTTGATCTCCTGACCGGTCGCTTAGGCCTGACCACCATTAAGGTTTCGTCCGGCGATATCACCAACGCGCCCTTCCTTCTGGAAATCGCCCGCGCCTCGCAACGCGTCATCCTCTCGACGGGTATGTGCGCCTTGTCCGAGGTCGAAGCCGCGTTGGGCGTGCTGGCGTTCGGCTTCGTCGCAGCAGTCGATGCCCCGCCCGGACCGGCGGCTTTCGACGCGGCATACGCCTCCGACGCCGGCCAAGCCGCCCTAAAGGCACGCGTCGCGGTCCTGCATTGCACCACCGAATATCCCGCGCCCATTGCCGAAGTGAATCTGCGCGCCGTCGAAACACTCAGGGCTGCATTCGGCCTGGAAACCGGCTATTCCGACCACACCGTCGGCATCCACATCCCGATCGCCGCCGTGGCGCGTGGGTCGACCATCATAGAAAAACACTTCACACTCAATCGCGAGTTGCCGGGCCCCGACCACAAGGCGTCGCTAGAACCCACTGAGCTGACCGCGATGGTTTCGGCCATCCGGGATATCGAAGTCTGTCTGGGCGACGGCATCAAGCGCCCAACGGCTTCCGAATCCCGCAATAAGATCGTTGCACGCAAGAGCTTGGTGCTGGCCCGGAACGTGGCAGCTGGAGAACCGCTGGCGCTGGCCTGCAAGCGCCCCGGCAACGGAGTGTCGCCGTATCTCTACTGGCAGTTGTCCGGTACTCCTGCTAACCGCCAATATGCCGCGGACGAGATCCTGGATGCGTGAGTTGCCCATCATCATTGTTGGCGCAGGTGGACACGGACGCGTGGTCGCGGACGCGCTGCAGGCTGCGGGACGACCGGTGCTCGGCTTCACCGACAACGATCCTGCCGCCTGGGGCACGACGCGCTGCGGCGCTCCGGTTCTAGGCAATGATGACGTGCTGAAAAGGCATGAACCGCAATCCGTGCTGCTGGCAAACGGCCTGGGCACGACCCGCGTCTCGACGCTGCGGCGCGACGTATTCCTGAAATTCAAGGCGCAAGGCTATCGCTTCGCCACTATCGTGCACCCCAGCGCCACCGTCTCCGAACACGCCTCGATCGGTGAAGGCTGCCAGGTCATGGCACGCGCGGTGGTCCAGGTGGGCGCGACCGTCGCCGCCAATACGATTATCAATACGGGCACGATTGTCGACCATGACTGCACGATCGGCGTACATAGCCACCTGGCGACCGGCGCGACTCTCTCGGGCGGCGTTACAGTCGGCGAAAACTGCCATATCGGCGCTGGTGCCACCATCATTCAAGGTGTGTCCCTGGGCGATCATTGCCTGGTCGCCGCGGGCGCCGTGGTTGTGCGCGATGCCGCTACGCGGTCCCGGCTAGCTGGCGTGCCCGCAAGACCAATGGAAAAGACATGAAAAACTGGAAGACCCTGCTGGTGCAACCCAGCACCCCGATCCGCGAAGCAATGTTAAAGATCGACGCGGCTGGCGCCCAACTTGCCATTGTCGTGGACGACGACGGCAAGTTGCTGGGCACCCTTTCGGACGGCGACATCCGCCGCGGTTTTCTCAAGGGTCTGTCCCTGCCCGACACGGTCGACAAGTGCATGAACCGCACCCCCCACGCTGTCAGCGCCGCTGACAGCCGGGACGTCAGCGTGGCGCTCATGCGCCGGCTGAAGCTGCACCAGATGCCCATCGTCGACAACGCCCAACGTGTTGTCGGCCTGGAGGTGCTGGACGACTATCTGCTGCCTGCCTGCCGCGAGAACTGGGTGGTATTGATGGCCGGCGGCCTGGGAACGCGATTGGGCGAACTGACCAAATCCACCCCCAAGCCGATGCTGAAGGTGGGCGATAAGCCGTTACTGGAAACCATCGTCCGCAACTTTCTGGACCAGGGCTTCAAGAACTTCTATTTCGCGGTAAATTACATGGCCGAAGTCATTGAAGACCACTTCGGCGATGGCGAGAAGTTCGGTGCGCAGATTCGCTACCTGCGCGAGAACAAGCGCCTGGGTACCGCCGGCGCGCTCAGCCTGATCCCCGAGATGCCCACCGAACCGCTGATCGTGGCCAACGGTGACCTGTTGGCCGATATCGATTATTCGCACATGCTCGATATGCATGTGGACACCGAAGCGGTAGCGACCATGGGCGTCAGCGAATATGAATTCCAGATTCCCTATGGCGTAGTGCACGAGCAGGGTGGTGATATTTCGCATATCGAGGAAAAGCCGGCCCACAAGTCGCTGATCAGCGCTGGCATCTACGTCCTGTCGCCGGCCGCACTCGAATTGGTGCCGAAAGACCAGTTCTTCGACATGCCCACGCTGTTCGAACAAATGATCGACCACAAGATGCGGTCGCGCGTATATCAAGTCCATGGTTATTGGCTTGATATCGGGCGGCTGCCTGACTACCAAAAGGCGAACTCGGATATCAGCCGGGTTTTTCAGTAACACCGAGCTTTATTTTCCCGACTAGACATCGGAAGCACTTTTCCCCCTGGATATTGAATCATGGCAAACCAACACACTCTCATCGTTGCGGAAATGGCCTGGGCTCACGACGGCTCGATCGATAAGGCCATCGGCATCATGAAGGCCGCCAAGGACGCGGGCGCGGACGCTATCGGCATCCACATCACCGACCTGCCCACGTACATGGTTCCGCACTATGGCAGCGGCGAGGGCCGTGTGTCGGCTGGCAAGGAACACATGCAGGTCTACAAGTACCTGCAGGATATCAATCCGTCGAACGACGATTGGGTCCGCTTCGCCAAGGAAGCGCGCGCCGCGGGCATCGCGCTGTGCGTCATGGCGAATGACCAGGCCAGCCTGGCATTCTGTGAAGCTCAACTGCAGCCCGAGTATTACGTGCTGACGGCCGCCGCCTTTGTGGAAGAGGAGTTCATCCACGCGCTGGCCAAGACCGGTCGCCCTACGCTGTTCCGCGCCGGTGGTGCCACCATTGGCGAAGTCGAAAATGCGCTCAACATCTTCAAGGCCAATGGCGGCGGCGAAGTGACCGTGCTGCACGGCTTCCAGAACTATCCGACCAAGCTCGAAGACACCAACGTCCAGCAAATGCAGACGATGGGCAAGCTGTTCGGCGTGAAGGTCGGTCTGGCCGACCACATCGACGGCGCAGACCCCATCGCCAAGGCCATCCCCATGCTGGCGTTGGCGCTGGGCGCAAGCTGCCTGGAAAAGCACATCACCTGGGATCGTGCGGAAAAGGGCGAGGATTTCGAGGCTGCCCTGAACCCGAGCGATTTCAAGGAATTCGTCGCCTACGTGCGCGCCGGTGAAATCGCCCTGGGCCAGGAAAACTGGACGGCCCTGTCGCCTGCCGCCGAGCGCTACCGCTCGGTATCGCGCAAGCGCATGGTAGCGGCGCGTCCGATCGCCTCGGGCACGGTGCTGACCCGCGCCGACATCACCTTCAAGCGCGGCGACGTCGGCATGAGCCCGGCCCAATTAAATGCCGTCATCGGTCGCACTACCAAGTCTAGCCTGGTCGAGAATGACGGCATCGCGCTGGAGGATTTGGTGTGAAGATCGGCTGCCTACTTTCCGTACGGGAAAAGGCTACCCGCCTGCCCAAGAAGGTCTTGCTGGACGTGGCTGGCAAGCCGCTGACGGCGCGCCTGCTGGAGCGGTTGGCGATGGCCAAGGGAATTGACGCCGTCATCCTGTCAACGTCGACACACAAAGACGATGCCGTGCTGGCGGACTTGGCCAAGAAGGAAGGCTTTGCGGCCTTCCGTGGCAGCGAAGAAGATAAGCTCGACCGCTACTACCAGACCGCCAAGCAATACGGTCTGGACGCGGTTGTGGTGGTGGATGGTGACGATCCTTTCTGCTTCCCCGAGGCCATCACAATGGTCGCCGAAGCGCTGCGTCAGGGCGACGCAGACTGCGTCTACCTGTCCGGCCTGCCGCTAGGCGCCGCTTCGACTGGCCTGACCACCACCGCGCTGGCACGCGTGCTGGAACTCAAAGATGAACTGGACACGGAAGTCTGGGGCGGCTATTTCATCGGCTCGGGCAAGTTCCGCGCCAAGGAAATAGCCGTCAAGGACGCCGCGCTGAATCATCCCGGCATCCGACTGACGCTCGACTACGAGGAAGACTATGCGCTGGTGTGCGAAGTCGTCAAAGCCTTCGACAACCGCACGGACTTCTCCAGCTTCGAGTTGATGGACCTACTGGTCAACCGCAGGCCCGACCTCGCCACTCTCAACGCCAGTGCCCAAGTGAAGTACGAGAACCACCTGCAAAAGGCAGCTCCCGTAAAGTTCAAGTAATCGCGAGATAGATCAATGAAGCTTCTAGTTGTAGGTCTTGGATCCATGGGCAAGCGCCGGGTGCGCAACCTGCTCGCCAATGGCATTTCGCCCAGCGATATCATTGGCGTGGACAAGCGCGAGGATCGCGCGGAAGAGGCGCGCACCAAATACGGCATCACGGCCCACACGACGCTGCGGGATGAAGACGTCGCCGCCACCAATGCCTTCGTGATCTCGACGCCGCCTGACCACCATCTGCCCTATGCGCAGAAGGCTGCCGCGCAGGGCAAGCACATGTTCATCGAAGCCAGCGTGCTGGCCGAGGGCCTGGAAGAGCTGGCGCAGGAAGTCGACAGCAAGAAGCTGGTCGCATTTCCATCGTGCACCATGCGCTTTTTCGCCGGCCCGCGTCGCGTACGTGAGTTGGTCCAGTCCGACGCCATCGGCAAGGTGCTCGCCTGGCAGTACCAGAGCGGCCAGTATCTGCCTGATTGGCACCCTTGGGAGCCGATCACCGACTTCTACGTCTCGAACCCGGAAACTGGCGGTTGCCGCGAAATCGTCCCGTTCGAGATGGTCTGGCTGGAACCCCTATTCGGCGCCGTGACCGACATCGACGGGCGCCACGCCAAGCGTTCGGACATGCCGGCCGCCATCGATGACATCTACATGCTGCAAACCCGGCATGAGTCTGGCGCGCTGGGCCAGTTGATCGTCGATGTGCTCAGTCGCTCGGCGGTACGCCACCTGCGTATCACTGGCTCAGAAGGCACGCTGGAGTGGGACGACAGCGCTAAACGCATCCGCGTCTACAGCGCCGCCACTGGCCAATGGACGGAAGAATCGGTGGGCCTGGGCACCGTGGAATCAAAGTACATCAATCCCGAAGAACCGTACATTGAGGAAATCCGTACCTATCTGTCTTGTATCCAGTCCAAGACGGCACCGACGTACACCCTCCGGGACGACATCAAGATTCTGGATTTGCTGTATCGCGCCGAGGAATCGGCAAAGACAGGCCGGCGAGTCGCCGCCTAGGCTCCAGCGAGGAAAACTCCATGCAATTCGAAAAGAGCAAAGCTTATGGGAAGATCGCGAACCAGCTGATTCCCGGCGGCGGTCATACCTACAGCAAAGGCGACGACCAGTTCCCTGAACTGTCGCCCGGCTTCATCACGCGCGGCAAGGGATCCCAAGCATGGGACCTAGATGGCAACCAGTTCCTTGACTGGGGCATGGGCCTGCGCTCGGTCTGCCTGGGCCACGCCTACGAGCCGGTGCTCGACAGCGTGCGGACGCAGCTCGAGAACGGGGTCAATTTCACGCGGCCCGCGCCGCTGGAAGCCGAACTCGCCCAACTGCTGGTGGACTTGGTACCCTGCGCCGAGATGGTCAAGTTCGCCAAGAACGGCTCCGACGTCACCACCGCCGCAGTCCGCCTGGCGCGCGCCTTCACCGGCCGCGACATGATCATCCGCTGCCTCGACCACCCGTTCTTCAGCGTGGATGACTGGTTCATCGGCGATACCGCCATGGACGCCGGCATCCCCCAGAGTTCGAAGGACCTGACGCGCCATTTCCCGTTCAATGACGCCAAGGCTTTGGAGCGCCTGCTTGAAGAGAACAATGGCAAGGTCGCGTGCATCATCCTGGAGGCAGCAGCCACGTCCGCGCCGGTGCCGGGTTTCTTGGAGCGTGTGCGCGAGCTGGCTACCCAGCATGGCGCAGTGCTGGTGTTCGACGAAATCATCAGTGGCTTCCGCTGGAATGTGCGTGGCGCCCAGCATTTCTATGGCGTGACGCCCGACCTTGCCACGTTCGGCAAGGCCATGGCCAACGGCTTCTCGCTGTCGGCCTTGGTGGGACGGCGCGACATCATGGAACGCGGCGGCCTGGATCACCCACATCCCCGCGTATTCCTGTTGTCGACCACCAACGGTGCGGAAACGCATTCGCTGGCCGCATCATTGACCACCATCAAGCTGCTGCGTGACACGTCGATCATCGAAGAGAACTGGAATGTCGGCAAACAGCTGACTGCTGGCTTCAACCGTTCGGCCCAGCAATACGGCATTGGCGAACGCGCCAAGATGGCCGGAGTGGAAATCAGCCCCTGGTACGCGTTCTACGATGCGTCCGGTAAGGTGGACATGGCCCTGCGTACGCTGTTCCTGCAGGAGACCATCCGTCAGGGTGTGCTGATCCCTTACATCGCCATCTCGGCCTCGCATCGCCAGGCAGAAGTGGACCGCACGCTGGAAGCGATGGATGCAGCATTGAAGGTCGTCGCCAACGCCATCGACAAAGGCAGCGTCGAAGGCCTGCTGACCGGCCCCGTAGTCAAGCCAGTCTTCCGCAAGTACAACTAGTACCGCAAGCCATCGAACGGCATCCCCACGTGCCCGCCAACTCCAAATAGGGGTTGGCGATCACGAACCGTCGGCCCAAGACCGCGAATCCGCGCCCACAAGGCGCCCGGGCCGTCGCCCGACGCATCTGTATTGACACCCCGGCAGTGGCCCAGCTCGGACCCTGCCGTCTTTTCCTTTGCCAGATCGAACTTTCGACATGACTACCGCCACTGAACTGTTCAAATTGAACGACAAGATCGCCGTGATTACCGGCGGCGTCGGCATTCTCGGCCGTGGCTATTGCCGCGCCATGGCCGAACTGGGTGCTACGGTCATCATCGCCGACCGCAGCCAGGAAGACTGCGACAAGCTGGCAACGACGCTTGCCGCCGAAACCGGCTCGCGGGTCGTCGGCATGGCCGTGGACCTGAGCTCAGAAGCCTCGATCAAGGATTGGGCCAAGCGTATCCTGGATACTTTTGGCCATGTCGACGTGCTGATGAATAATGCGGCGGCCAAGGCCGATGGCTTCTTCGCACCTCTAGAGTCCTATTCGCTGGAGACCTGGAACGCGGTAATGGCGGTGAACGTCAATGCACTGTTTCTGACAGTTCGCGAACTGGGACCGTCGATGGCCGCACGGGGTTCGGGCAGCATTATCAATGTCTCTTCCATCTATGGGCTCGTCGGCCCCGACCAGCGCATCTACGAAGGTTCTTGGTATGCCGACCTGGGCGGCGCCATCAATACCCCGATGATCTACTCGACCACCAAAGGCGCCATCGTCTCAATGACGAAATACCTGGCGACATACTGGGGCCCCAAGGGCGTGCGTGTGAACTGCATCACTCCTGGCGGCGTGTCGTCGGGCCAGAACGAGGAATTCGACACGCGCTACTCCGCCCGTGTCCCGATGGGCCGTATGGCACAGGCTAACGAAATGATCGGCGCCGTCATGTACCTGGCCGCCGACGCCTCCAGTTACGTCAACGGACAGAACCTAGTCGTCGACGGTGGCTGGACGGCCTGGTAGACGCAGCTCTGCTTAGCCTGCTTCCACTATGAGCATCAACAGGATTTACAGCAATGATCAATAAGCAATGGCGCGCGCTGAGTCCCCAGCCCGCACCTGACAGTTTCGTACTCAAGGTAACGCCGCAAGGTATCGTCGAGCGCAAGCCCGCATGGAAGGAACGCCTTCACCAACTCGGCATCGATCTGCAACGGATCCGCTTCATCGTGGGTTCCGAGGCTCGCACCCGTATCTTCGACAAGGCGTTGGGCCAGGCTTGGTTGCTGCTCGAGCCCATTGTCATGGCCGTGCTTTACTTCTTCATCACCACGGTTATCTTCACGTACAGCGGAGAACAGCGTCAGTTCCTTTTTATCCTGACTTCAGTGGTGTTCTGGCGGTGGTTCTCGCGCACCATTGACGGCGCGCCGCTCAGTATCATCGGCTATGGCGCGGTGCTCAAGCAGACACGCTTCCCGGTCATCATGGTGGTGCTGGGCTTTATGGCCACCGAGACATTCTTCTTCCTGATGTCCTTCATCGTGCTGGCGGTGTTCCTCGGATGGCATGGAGCGTTCCCGACTACTGCGTATGTCTACCTGCCATTGGTGGTCGCGGCGCAATTCTCGCTAATGCTCTTCCTGACGGTCGTATTCGCCGTGATTGGCACCTTCATCAAGGACCTGAGCGGTGTGCTGTACGCCGTGACCGGCATCTGGTGGTACCTGTCTCCCGGTATCTATCCGGTATCCAAGATTCCCGAGCAGTATCTCTGGATCTACATGCTCAATCCGTTCGCCCACATCCTGCCCGCCTATCGCGACATCTTAATAGACGGTATTGCGCCGGCCACCGGCCCACTGTGGTTGATCCTCGGCGTGTCCTCGGTGCTCTGTGTGCTGGCAATCCGCGTTTTTAACTGGGCGCGCTACTATTTCTTCGCGTTCCTGTAAGGCGCTAGGCGAATCATGAGTCTCGAATCGAAAATTCTTCCTGCGTCGCTGCACGCCATCTTGGAAACGGCGGACAACGGCTTTTTCACAACCGCCGCACAAGCCTGCGCGAATGTGGCGCACGGCGAGGCGCTGCCCGCCGACCTGTTCCGCGCGCTTGGCGATTTCGACACTTCGCCTGCCCTGCTGGACGCCTATCTGGAGGCGCAAGCTACACAGACTGGCGCCAGCCGCATCTTCAGAACTTGGGCGATGTCTCGCGGGCAGGAATGGCTGGAGCATTTCACCCAGGAAGGTAACGGCACGGCGCGGCCAGGGCCGGGGGTCGAACTCGTCACGCTCGGCGCACAGAGGATTTCGCTCGAGTATTCGAACCTGCCGGCCGGCGGCAGCTATGCTGTTCACTTCCTGGCCAGCTTCCCGAGCAACATCGGCGACAATTTCTACCTCGCGCTGGAAGGTGCCAATGGGAGCGAGAGCATCCGCTTCAGTAACTCCAACGTCTCCCTCATCCACGATGGCGTGGTGTTTGCCTGCAATGCGCGGGTACTAAAGCTGTACTCCCTGGTAGTTAACGACACCTCGGCGCGTCTGTACGTCAATGGCGTGCTCGAAAAGAGCAAGCAACGCGCGGGACACCGCGATTTCGACCGCTTGGCCATACGGCTGCTGGGCGACCCGGGTCCCGATCTGGGTGGCTATATCCATGGCATCGAGATCCAGCATACGCCCTCCGCGGTCCTGCAGCCGTTCGGAGAAGACCGACCCCTGTTCGCCACCCGCGCCGTCGAACTGATTGACAGCGGCGATACCAGCAAGGTGTATCACCTGCTCAAAGGTGTGGATGAGAAGTGGCTGTCCGGCATCGAAGACAAGATCCTGGCGCTGCTCGAAACGCAGTTGACCAAGCACGGCGTACAGGAATGGATTTATGACACGCTGCTGAACTGGGTGTCGCCCGACCGGGCGGCGCAATGGACCAAGGAACACGAAGGCTCGCTGCCCACGCCCATTCTTTCCGTCAATCACCTCACGGCACAGTTCATGCTGACGCCGAACAAGCGCTTTGCACTGAGTTCGCTGATCAAGCGATCGGGAAGGGAGCGGTTCCTGGTGCTTGATGACGTCAATTTCGACGTCTTTCCCGGCGACATCGTCGGTATCGTTGGTGCCAACGGCGCCGGCAAAAGTACCCTGCTGAAAGCGGTGGCAGGCCTGCTGCCTATCCACAAAGGCGAGATCATCCTGCGTGCCCACCACCTGCTGTTGAGCGCAGGACTGGGTGCGCGCAACGAACTCACCGGCCGCGAGAACATCTATCTAGCCGGCACCTTCATGGGCTTGTCCAAGGCGCAGTTGGACAAGCTGTTCGATGAAATCTGGGAATTCTCCGAGCTGGGTCCCGCCATCGACAAGCCCTTCAAGTACTACTCGGACGGCATGAAGGGGCGTCTGGTGTTCTCCCTGGCGACCAGCGTGTCGCCAGACTTGCTGATGCTGGATGAATTGCTCAGCGCGGGCGACATCAAGTTTCAGAAAAAGGCCGCCGACCGCATGAGTCAGTTGATCGACCGCGCCAAGGCCGTGATCATCGTCACCCACAGCATGCCGTTCGTTGCCCAGCGCTGCAACAAGGCGGTGCTGATCTCGGGTGGCAAGATGAAGGCTTACGGGGACCCCCAGGAAGTCATCTCGCATTACCTCAATGTGTTGCACATGGGCGATGCCAGCCCCGGTACGGATTTCAATCCCCTGGACATGGCCATCCAGCAACAAATGCAGACCAGCGGGTTTGCAGACACGGCGCGCCACTAATGAACGCACCGACGGTCCAGCCAGAATCGCCCCTGTCCCCTGGCAGCGGCCCCAAGCCATTGGTTTTTGTACAGGGCGTACTTTCCGCCACGCAGATCCGCGAGGCCTGCGAGGGTTTCGTAAACGCGCCAATCTGCGTCGAGGCAAGGTCGATGGGGGGGTTTCATGGCGATCCCGACGTCCGGCACATCTCCGAGTTCGGTCCGACCGATCCCGCCGATTCAGCACGAGCCAAGGCGCGCGACTGGGTAGCAGAGTTGTCCGCAACGGTGTTGAAGACCACCGGCAAGCCGATATATCAATCTTTCACGTACCAAGGCATCAGCGCATGGTGGTTCCTGGAGATCGCCTTCCAGGAACCAGCCTACCTTGCCATACGCCGCCAGGAAGCATTGCGCAAGGCCGCAGCCGCCCACGGCGACCAAGGCTGGGTGTCCCTGGGTGGCAGCCTGTACAGCCGGCTACCGGTCATGGCGGCGCCCATCAAGGGCCTGAATAAATCCGAACGCGCCCGCCTACGTTTCGACATCAAGACGGCCCGCTCGATCGCGAATCGGCAGTCGCTGAAGGATTTCCGAGACTGGATGCAGCGCACGGCGCGTGACCTCTACCGTGGCCTCTGGTTGGCGCAGCAACGGCGCGCGGATGTACTCAGCGTCATAGAGCTCGAAAACCTGCGGCGCCATGTGGATATAGGTGACGACGGCGTTACCGCGGTGCTGCCGTATGCAGAAGACGTCATCGAACAGACTCACGAGGCTCTGGGTGACCGCTATTCAGTGCATGCCAAGCGGGATGTCGACGTACCGACCGAGGGCTGGGACTTCCTACGCTCAGCGCTGCCTCCGCTCACTCTTAAGTCGCTGCCGCCCCCCTTCCTGCGGGCGCTGCACGAAGTATTCGAGATCAGCCGGCCTGTAATCGGCGGCTATCTGACGCTGCCCGTGCTGGTGGAAATTCTGACCGTGCGCCTGGCGGAGTTCGACGCCTATCTGCGGGTGCTGCGCAAGATAAAGCCGAAGGCCTTGTTCATGTATAACTGGGAAGGTGTGTTCCGCCCCTTGACCACCGCCGCCTTGCTCTCAGGATGCCGCGTCGTGGGCGTGCAGCAGGCGCTTGGGCCCTACCTGCATGCGCTGGATCACAAGCGCTTCGGCTACTACAGCGTCACCAACCCCCTAGGCTTCGCCACCCCGCACAAGATTGCACTGTGGGGTGACATGCATAAGGAACAGTTCCTGGATTTCGGCTACCGCGAAGACCAATTGGTCGTAACCGGGTACGCTCGCGTCGACAAGCACGCACGACTGCGCGCGCACAGCGAGGAAAGCCGTAACGCGAGGCTCAAGCGACTCAAGCTCCCAACCGATTGCCGCTATCTGATGTTCACCGGCCAGTCGAAGGTGCTCGATACCTTGCTGCTACGCGATGACCACTTCATCGACACGATCTCGACCCTGTGCCGCCTCGGCCAGGAATTTAACTTCCGCATCATTATGAAGCCCTGGACCAGCGACGATATGCCGCTGATCGAGAAAATTGCCACACTGAACCGCGACCGCATCTGGATCGCACCCCAGGATGTAGTGTTGGGCAATGCCGACCTGTTGGCGGTGACCGACTGGATTGTCGGTACCTTCTCGTCGATCCTTGGCGAGGCCACGGTAGCCGGCAATGCGTGCGTGCTTCTGAATTACCCCGAGTCCCGCTATTACTTCGACCTTCCCCATGTCGAGAACTATCGCGGCATGATGCCCTTTGTCGACCAGCCACAGGATTTAGAGGCCGCCCTTCGGCCTTTGCTCGAGCACGAGGCGGTGCGGCGTGAGTCGGTCGAGGCGGCGCGCAAGCTCGCGCAGCGTATTTTCGGCCCCTGCGACGGACAAGCGGCATCGCGGATCACCGCACTCATCCTGCAGGAAGCGGGCGTCCGCCAGGGTACGGCCAGCGCGGATCTATAGTCCGCAAGATCTGACGCATGATGACCACCCCTTCTATTACCTTCGTCCTCGATCCTGCACCGTGGCGAGACGCCCGCGACGGCTTCGCTGACACGTCGTGCTTCTACACGGATTCCATCGAGACAGAGGCGGCGCTGGCCCAGGCCGGCTTGACGTCCCGGTATCTATATCGCGATTGCGACGTCATCTTCGACAGCGCAGCCACCGCCGCGCTGTCGTGGCTGGCCACACTGCCTGAGCGTGCACGCGCCAGCGCCAGCGGATTCACCACGCTGTTCGACGCAGACACGCCATCCCTCTGGAACCTGTGCCACGACTCGCTGTTTGAAATTCGCGGCGGCATTTTCGAGTCAATTCTGCACCTGTTCCTGGTGCGGCAGATAAGCCGGAATCATCCCGGCGCCACGATCAATATTCTCGCGCCACAGGGGCATGCGATCGCCGCCGCACTCGCGCAGCTACCCGGCGTCCGGCTCAATCCGGTCTGGACCTCGCACGAGGCTGCGCCGCAACCATTGCGGCCACCCGGCAAGTTGGCAGGGATCTGGCGCCGCTTGGACACCCTAGTCATCGCCAAAGGCCTGATGACATTGCGCCGAATAATCGAAGGCCGCCGCTCGAACAAAAGACGGCTAGCGCTATTCTGCTCGCTTGGTGACATGACCAAGACGTTCATTGGCAAGGACGGAAAGCAGTTCATCAGCGATGTCTATTACGATCATATCGAAGCGGAGATCCGTGCCGAGTTTCCCGACTACGTAAAGACGGGCCTGCACCCGGCGCGCGCTGGCGGCGGTGCGCTGGCTCAGCAGTTGCATGCCTGGCGCGCCATCCTGACAGGCCAATACCGTCCCTGGTATACGTACGCCCGCTTCGCCGACATGCGAGCCATCTGGCGAGCCCGGCGCGACTTCCAGGCCCGCTTTGCCACCTGGGACACCGAGCCCGCGTTCCAGGCGTTGTTCTCGGCCGACGGCATGGAGTTCTATCCCCTGGTACGCGCAGCGCTGGCCGAACTGATGCCGTCATTGCTGGCCGCGGGTGCGCTGCATTCCGCGATCGCACAGCGCTTCGTTGCGCACGAGCGCATCGGCCGCGTCCTCGCCGTGGAATCCTTTTCCAACCTGGGCCGTTCGCTGGCGTTGGCGGTACACCAGGCCGGCGGAGAGCTCTGGGGCGTACAAGGCGGCATCATTACCCCGCAACGCGTCACCAATGCCGGCTTTTACCTGCCCGCCCTGGAATCCGATACACGCTTGATCCCGGATCGCTTCTTTGTGTGGGGCCCCGGGTACCGCGATACGCTGTTGCGCTACGCGCTGCCCGCACAACGCTTGGATATCATGGGATTTAACCGGTCGGCCGACCTGCCGCAGACGGACAGAGCCTCCCCCCGCGCATTCTGTATTTGACCGGCGCCAATGCGCTGGTCTGTCCGTACCTGATGACCGTGGAGGAGGAAGCCTTCACACTTCGCGCCCTCGCCCGACATCTACCGCGGGGGGCTGATCTGGTGGTGCGAACCCACCCGCGCCATGTTCCCGAAGACTACGAGCGCATGCTTGAGGGCTTACCGAACGTCCGCGTGGTTTCGGGCACGCAAACGGAACTGGCTACTGAGCTGGCCCAGGCCGCCGTGATTGTGGGCAAGGCCAGCACCGTACTTCTGGAAGCGGCTAACGCCAACCGGCCTGTCCTGCTCATCAATCTGGCGGGCACCCCAGAGTTCACTGGTTTCTCGATCGCCACGCCGCCATTGCCTTACGTGACCCGCCCCGATCAGATAGAGCGAGCATTACAGGCCCTGCTAGACGCCCCCCCTGATCAATTTCACTCCGCAAGCCGTGAGTTTTCGAATCAATGGTGCGCCGGCGACGGCCCATCTGCGGCACGTTATCTTGTGCAGCAAATGAAAGCGCGGCCGCTATGAAACCGCTTCCCCATATCCTCTTTGCCTGTAGCAGTGCGCTGCACGTCAAACTGTTCACGCCGACCTTGCGCACCTTGCTGGAACAGGGAAAATTGCAGCCGGTCATGGTGTCGCTGGACAGTTTCTATCGCGGCATTCACGGAAACGTCGCCTCGGCCGTCGCGGCCCAGCGTCTGGATCTGCCGATGGAGCAGATCTCCACCATTCGTGCCGACGATGGGTCGCGTCTGGTCCGCACGATGAAGCGCGCTTTGGCCGCGCGACGTGATGGTATGCGAGATTTCAGGCAGATGCTGGTTCGCAACCAAGCAAGACTCCTGGTGCTGGGCAACGATACAGGCCATCTCGAACGCGCCGCGATCGCCGCAGCGCAATCCTTGCGCATTCCGACTCTACTCGTCCAGGACGGTTTCGTCTCCGACCAATTCTCGCTCGATTGGCGAGGCCGCCTGCATTTGCTACGCACCAAGGCATGGCTAGCTCTGGGTGGAGCACAACTGGGCCGTGTTCCGTATGGCATGGGTGGATGCGACCATATCGCCGCACATGGCGAAAGATGGGCCAAAATTCTGTCCGACAGGCAGCCGAGTCCGGGCACCACGGTACATATCACCGGTCATCCCAGCCTGGATATCTCCCATACCGAACCAGGCGTGTTCGACACCCGCGACGTGCTGTATTTCTGCACCAACTTCCTAAGTGGGATGGGAGATGCTCATGCCCATGAGAGGCAGATTGAGGAACTCCTGCAGCTACGCGGTGTGCTCGACCGGCGCTTGCCGAAGGGAGCCATCCTGCACATCAAATTGCACCCCGCCGATGACGTGGCAGCCTACAAAAGGCTGCAAGATGTACCTGGGCTGCAATTACATGTCGACATCGAGTTAAGCGCGCTGGTCGAACGTGTGTGGCTTTGCGTCACCAATATTTCGTCCGCCGCCGTGGAGAGCATCGCACGTGGGCGTATCTGCCTGATGTCGGGAATTTCGGTACGTTCGCCATATGACCAGCGTCTGTTCTCCTCGCTGCCCGGCACCAAATTCACCACTTGGGAAGAATTCGATACGCTTCTGGACACACTGGCAAACCCAGCCCAGTACCATGCGATGTTAGATACCGAACGACAGGAGATCCGGATGTATTTCGACTTTCGTCCGGACGCCCTGGCGCCCGCACGCCTTGCCGAGCTGATCGACTTGCTCACCGCTGGCACGGCGTCGCCAGCAGCCCCGGAATCTTCTCGGCCATGAACACCTTCGCTCTTGCCGGGGCCGCCACCGGAATGCCCGGGGCGCCGCGCTGCTCCGTCGTAATCGTCGCCTTCAACTGCTGGGACCTGCTGCACCCTTGTCTGGAAGCCCTGATGACACAGACTATGCCGCCCATGCGCATCGTTGTCGTCGACAATGGCAACGAATCTCCCGACGACGTCGCGCGACTGGCGCATCACACCAATCTGGTCTACGTCAAAGCGGCTGGCAACCTGGGTTTTGCCGCTGGCAATAACCTGGGATTCGCCCACGTGGGTGATTGCGAATGGATTGCACTGCTGAATCCGGACACCGTGCCGCATCCTGAGTGGTTGGCGCGGCTGGCGCAGGCCACCCTCGACTATCCGCAGTTTGCCTTTTTTGGCTCACGCCTGCTGCGAGCAGATAATCCGGCCTTGCTCGATGGCAATGGCGATTGCTATCACGTCAGCGGCTATGCGTGGCGTAGCGGTATCAATCGGCCGGCCACCGCCTATTCCACGGATAACGGTGAGATATTTGCACCCTGCGCGGCGGCCGCACTATACCGGCGAGATATTATTCTTGCCGCCGGCGGGTTTGACGAAGATTTTTTTTGCTATATGGAAGATGTTGACCTCGGTTTCAGGCTGCGCCTAGCGGGCCATCGCTGCCTGGGCGTACCCGGTTCGACCGTATTGCATGCTGGCTCGGCCGTGACCGGAAAACAAAGCGAGTTCTATATTTATCATGGACAGCGCAATCTGGTCTGGACGTTTGCCAAGAATATGCCGGGGTACCTGTTCTGGCTCTTCCTGCCACTGCATATCGCGCTCAACATGCTTGGAATCGCGCGGTATGTCCGGCGTGGCAACTTTCGGGGTGTCATGCGCGCCAAATGGGATGCCATTCGCGGCTTACCAAAAATCTGGCGCAAGCGCCGGGTCCTGCAGCGCAACCGCTTGATCGCGCCCTTGCAACTGCTCCGCGTACTGAATAAGAAACCGTATAAAGACTAGCGCGCAGACAGCGCGCACTACAAATGAAAAGCCCTACTTCGATCATCATCGTGAACTACAACGCCGGCCCAGGATTGGCGGCCTGTGTCTTGTCAGCTATCGATGACGTGCAGGAAATCATCGTGGTCGACAACGCATCCGCGGATGACAGTCTGGCCATCCTCGAACAACGCTGCGCCGGTCGCGACAATCTAGTCATCCTACGCAACCCCGACAACCAGGGCTTCGCCAAAGCGTGCAATCGCGGAGCCCACTCAGCCAAGGGCAAGTATCTACTGTTTCTGAATCCGGATTGTGAACTGCAGCCTGGCGCGCTCGCGCGCCTGCAGGCGGTGTGCGAAGCAGATCCCAGGGCGGGCATGGTCGGCGGCCTGCTGCTCAATCCGGACGGCACCGAGCAGGCCGGTGGCCGGCGCGCCGTGCCCACGCCGTGGCGTTCCTTTGTGCGGGCATTCGGCCTGGCCCGACTTGCCAAGCGTTGGCCGAAACTCTTCACCGATTTCCACCTGCACAAGCAGCCGTTGCCACCCGCCCCGATCGAAGTCGAGGCCATCTCAGGCGCGTGCATGTTCACCCGTCGTGAAGCGCTCGACGAAGTCGGCCTACTGGACGAGGAGTACTTCATGCACTGCGAAGATCTGGACTGGTGCATGCGGTTCTGGCGGGCACACTGGAAGATTCTATTCGTGCCGGACGCGAAGGTGCTGCACTATAAGGGAGTCTGCAGCCGGTCACGACCCGTATTCGTGGAATGGCACAAGCACCGCGGCATGATGCGGTTCTACCACAAGTTCTTCAGTCACCAGTATCCAGGCGCCTTGATGTGGCTCGTCACCGCCGGCGTATGGCTGCGTTTCTCGCTAGTCTCGCTGTACCACACGCTGTGCCGATGGTTCGGTATCCAGGGACGCAAGAATGGCTGATGGCCGCCGCGTCGCCGTTCTGGGCGGATCGAGTCTGGTCGGGCAAGCCGTGCTGCCGCTACTGGCGGCGTCCGGATGGCATGCGTGTGTGTATTCCCGTCGTCCACGCCCGTCCGGCCTGGACGTGACGGGCATTCCGTGGCGCCTGATGCCACCCGTGCTCGCCTCTGACGAGGCGCAGATTCCTTGGTGGTTGTGCCTGGCGCCCATCTGGACACTGCCTCAGTATTTCGCGGCGCTGGAAGCCTGTGGCGCGCGCCGGGTCGTGGCGTTGTCCTCGACCAGCCGATTCACCAAGATCGATTCCAGCGACGACGAGGAAAACGCTGTAGCACAGCGGCTCACGCAAGCGGAAGAACAAGTGCGGCAATGGGCTGAACGCCGCAATATCGAATGGGTGATCTTGCGACCAACGCTGATCTACGGCTTCGGCCAAGACAAAAACGTCTCCGAGATTGCCCGCCTCATACAGCGCACTACGCTGTTTCCACTCTTGGGACCCGCTCAGGGGCTGCGCCAACCCGTCCACGCTCTGGATATTGCCAGCGCCTGCGTCGCGGCATTGACCTCGCCTGCGGCCGCCGATCAAGCCTACAACCTGTCCGGTGGCGAGACCTTGCCCTATCGCCAGATGGTGGCACGAATTTTCGAGGCCCTGGGCCGACCGGTACGAATGATCGCCATCCCGCTGTTCATGTTTCGAATCGCGGTATGCCTTGCGCGCGTGCTACCTCGCTTCCGGAAATGGTCGCCCGCCATGGCGGAACGGATGAACCGCGATATGGTGTTCGACTATACCGCCGCCCGCCAGGACCTTGGTTTCCGCCCTCGCCCCTTCCATCTTTCACCAAACGACATCCCGGCATGAATCCAGGCCTTATCCTCCTGAGCGCCGCGCTGCTGCTCTCCGGTCTCGTCACCGTGCTGACGCTGCGTTTCGCAGCCCGGCTGGGCCTGATCCAGGCGCCCAATCAGCGCTCGTCGCACGAGGTGCCCACACCAGGAGGCGGCGGCGCGGGTATGGCGGTGGCCGGTGTCGTCTCCGGATTGTGGATCGCGACGCAAAGCGCGCAGCCGCAAGCGTGGGTAGCGCTCGCTGGCGCCGGCGGCATCCTGGCCCTGGTCGGCTTCCGCGATGATGTCGCGCCTGTTTCAGCACGCGTGCGCTTCTTGGTACAGATTGGGGTATGCGCCACGCTCCTGATCGTGTTGCCCCCGTTGCCACCATTGGTCCTGCCGGGCGGTTGGTCACTGAGTGGCGCTATGCAACTGGCCCCGCTACTGTTTATTGGAATATGGTGGGTCAACCTGTTCAACTTCATGGACGGCGTGGATGGCCTGGCCAGTGTCCAGGCTCTGTTCATGGCAGTGGGGGGTGCCGTACTGACCGCAGTCGTCGCGCCCGCTGTTCCCGACAGCCATCCCATCTGGCTCTGGAATTTGGCGTTAGTGGGTGCGATCACCGGTTTTCTGCCATTCAATTGGCCTCCGGCAAAGATATTCATGGGTGACGTGGGCAGCACATTCCTGGCCTTCTCTCTGTTCGCACTTGCCCTGCTGTCGGCCTCGGCAGGCTGGATGCCGCTGACGACATGGTTGATTCTTGCCGCCGTATTCGTATCGGATGCCACGTCGACGCTATTGCGCCGGATGATGGCAGGCGAGCGCTGGTTGCAGGCCCATCGCAGCCATGCCTATCAGCACCTTGCACGCCGTTGGCATGGACCGCGCAAGCGTGGCCACCGCCGAGTCACCTGCCTTGTGCTGGCCGTGAATGTATTGTGGTTGGCGCCCCTGGCAGCGGCCAGCGTCGCCTGGCCTAAATGGCAGTGGGCGTTCGCCGTGCTTGCCTATTTGCCGCTGGTCGCCGCGGCCATACGCCTGGGCGCCGGACGTTCGGAAACCGCGGCCAGTCAGTCGAACACCTGAGCTTCAGCCAAGACCACCCCGGCCTGATCCTTGGCCGACAGGGCCGGCACACCCTCGAATGGCCAGTCGATGCCAATCGACGGGTCATCCCATTTGAGGCTGCGCTCGTGCTCCGGTGCGTAATAGTCCGTCGTCTTGTAAAGAAAGCTGGCGTAATCCGACAACACCACAAAACCATGCGCGAAGCCTTCCGGCACCCATAGCTGCTGCCGATTTTCCTGGGACAGGACCGCGCCGACCCATTTCCCGAACGTGGGCGACGACTTGCGCAGGTCTACGGCCACGTCAAACACTTCGCCTTCCACCACCCGTACCAGCTTGCCTTGCGTGCGCTGGATTTGATAGTGCAGCCCGCGCAACACGTGGCGGGCCGACCGCGAATGATTATCCTGCACGAACTCGACCTTACGACCCACCGCCGCGTCAAACGCGGCTTGGTTGAAACTCTCGTAGAAATAGCCGCGCGCGTCGCCAAACACCCTGGGTTCGATCAACAGCACGTCACGAATGGCAAGCGGAGTGGCCTTCATCAAAACACCGATTCGTTCAGAATACGCAACAGGTACTGACCATAACCATTCTTGGCCAAAGGCTGCGCCAGCGCTTCGAGCTGCGGCCCGTCGATCCACTTCTTGCGGTAGGCAACTTCTTCGGGACAGGCGACTTTCAAGCCCTGGCGATTCTCCAGCGTAGCGATGAACTGGCTCGCGTCCAGCAGGGAATCATGCGTACCCGTATCCAGCCAGGCGTAGCCGCGGCCCATGATTTCGACGTTGAGTTGATCCTGTTCCAGGTACAAACGGTTCAGATCCGTGATCTCGAGTTCGCCCCGCGTCGATGGACGGATTCGCTTGGCCAGCTCGACCACCTGGCGATCATAAAAATACAGGCCCGTGACCGCGTAGTTCGATTTCGGCTGCGCCGGCTTTTCCTCGATCGACAGCACCTTTCCTGCCTGGTTGAACTCGGCCACGCCATAGCGCTCCGGGTCCAACACATGATAGGCAAACACGCTGGCACCCTGCTCACGCCGCATTGCGCTGCCCAGTAGTTGCGGAAAGTCGTGACCATAGAAGATGTTGTCGCCCAGGACCAACGCGCACAAGTCGTCGCCGATGAACGACTCGCCGATCAGGAATGCCTGCGCCAAGCCATCGGGAGACGGCTGCACCGCATACTGGAGGTCCAACCCCCAGCGCTCTCCGGTACCCAGCAATTGCTGAAACCTGGGAATATCCTGTGGTGTGGAAATAACCAGAATTTCCCTGATGCCAGCCAGCATCAGCGTGGTCAGGGGATAGTAGATCATCGGTTTGTCGTAGACCGGCAGCAACTGCTTGCTAAGCGCCAACGTCGCTGGATGCAGTCGGGTACCGGATCCGCCCGCCAGGATGATGCCCTTGCGCTTCATGATCGATTTTCCTGTTTGGTGAGTTGATCCACGACGCGGTCCACGTGAATCGTCCAATGGGGCAATTGCAGCCCCAACGCCTCGGACAAGGCGGCGCAGTCCATGAGGGAATTCCGCGGCCGGACGGCGGGCAAGGGATAATCTTCCGTGTTGATCGCCGTGATGCCGCGTTCGTCGACCTTCAACGCCACGCCGTTGTGGCGAGCGCGAGCCACGACATGCCGAGCCAAACCGCACCAGGACGTCATGCCAGATGCGGTCAGATGGTATACGCCCGCTGCCAGCGCGCCACGTTGGTAGGCCACGATCGCCAGCGCGGTCGTATCCGCCACCAGTTCGGCGGCCGTCGGGGCGCCGAACTGGTCGTCCACCATGCGCAGGGCATCACGGCTGCCAGCGAGCCGCAGCACCGTCTTCACGAAATTCGCCCCGGTCGCTGACACCACCCAGCTGATGCGAAAGACCAGCGCCTGGCAGCCGCTCTGAACGATAGCCCGTTCGCCTGCCAGTTTCGAACGCCCATACGCGTTCAAGGGCGCGGGCGTGTCGGTCTCGCGATATGGCCGATCCAGCGTTCCATCGAACACATAGTCCGTGGAGTAGTGCACCAGCAGAATGCCAGCCTGCCTGGCGTAGGCCGCCAACGCCGCGACCGCGACAGCATTGACCGCGTCGGCGGCATCCGGCTGGCTTTCGGCTTGGTCCACCGCCGTATAGGCAGCCGCATTGACAATCAGGTCGGGCGCGCAGGCGGCCAGCATCGACGGCAAGGTGTCGGGGCTGGCCAGATCGGCGTCTTCCCGCCCCCAGGCAGTAACCTCCGCCAGCGGCAATAACGTCCGCCGCAATTCCTGCCCCACTTGGCCATTGGCACCGATCAGCAGAATTTTCATACGTCGTACTGTACCTTCATCCAGTTGCGGTACGCACCGCTGGTCACGTCCGCCACCCACTGCGGATTATCCAGATACCACCGCACTGTCTTACGGATGCCGGACGCGAAGGTCTCGGCCGGCTTCCATCCCAGCTCTCGTTCCAGCTTGCGCGCATCAATGGCGTAACGTCGGTCGTGGCCAGGGCGATCCTTGACAAAGGTGATCTGCGCCTCGTACGGCTGGCCGTCCGTACGCGGCTTGAGCTCGTCGAGCAGACGGCAGATGGTCTTGACGACGTCAAGGTTGGACATTTCGTTCCAGCCGCCCACGTTATAGGTCTCCCCTGCCCGGCCGCCCGCCAGCACGGCACGGATAGCGCTGCAATGATCCTTGACGTACAGCCAGTCGCGAATCTGCTGGCCGTCGCCGTAGATCGGCAGCGGCCGATCGCCCAGCGCGTTGTGGATCACCAGCGGAATCAGCTTCTCGGGGAAATGATAGGGGCCGTAGTTGTTCGAGCAATTCGTCGTCAGCACCGGTAGCCCGTAGGTATGGTGGTAAGCGCGTACCAGATGATCACTTGCCGCCTTGCTGGCCGAATACGGACTGTTGGGTTCGTACCGGTGCGTCTCGCTGAAGGCTGCGTCTCCGGGTGCGAGCGAGCCATACACCTCGTCGGTGGAGATGTGCACGAAGCGAAAGGCCGCACGTTCCGAAGACGGCAGCGCGGCCCAGTAGGTCCGCACCACTTCGAGCAGATTGAAGGTGCCGACTATATTGGTCTGGACGAATTCACCTGGCCCGAGAATGGATCGATCAACATGTGATTCTGCAGCGAAATTGACCACGGCCCTCGGACGGTGCTGCGCAAGCAGGGACTCAACCAACTTGGTGTCGCCGATATCGCCCACCACCAGCTCATGCCGCAGATCGCCATTCAGCGACGCCAGATTGGCGGGATTGCCCGCGTAGGTCAGCTTATCCAGCGTGACCACCGGTTCGCCAGAGTCGCCCAACCAATCGAGCACGAAATTCGAGCCAATGAAACCGGCCCCACCGCTAACAAGAATGCTCATGGAAATGCGCGCCAGAGTAGATTGCCGCCACCCCTCGGGTTATGACCGGCGGAACTCGGTATTTTACCTCTACGCCATGGGGATACCCAGGTCCCCTGCAGCGCCTGCCGAAGTATGGTTGGCATTTCCGTGGATTAAGTCCAAAATGAACTTACAACTACGCCAAGCAAGGAGACAACCATGCGCATTGCAGATGCCCAATGGATTCCCTCCACCCAGCACCAAACCTGGGATTCCCTCACGGATCCGGCGGTGTTGCAACGATGCATACCGGGATGCGTGAACGTGACGCAACGGTCCGCTACCGAATACGCCGTCACCTTGCGGGCCAACATCGCGGGGATCGACACTGACTACGAGGGCGAGATCCTGCTCTCGGACGTCAACGCCCCTGACAGTTGCACGCTGGTCTTCGAAGGCAAGGGCCGCGCGGCCTGCCTGGCCATCGGGACCGCCCAGGTCAACCTCAGCACCAAGGACCAAGGCACCCGCGTCGCCTACACCGTGGCCGGCATGGCCGGGGGCAAGCTGGCTGAGTGCGGAGAAGGCCTGCTGCTGAAAGCGGGCGACAAAATCATCCAGAAGTTCTTTGCCGCCTTCATCGACCACATGGCTGCCCAGCCACGCGTCGCGCCTCCCCCCCGCCTCCCGAACCCGAACCCCGCGGTCTGTCCAATTCCCGTTGGTCTTGGCTGTTGGTCGTATTGGTTATCGCGGTTTTCTGGGGTTATCACTCGTTTTACAAGTGAAAACCCTAGTGGGCCGGTGATATCCTAGGCGGCATGACTCCGCCGCCGCCACCGACACAGCCAGCCGCCGATTCCACTCGCTCTCGACGAGACTTGCTGATGGCCATGGCGGGCGTATCGGCGACGGTGGTGCTGGCCGCGCTGGATTCCACCATCATCAGCACCACACTGCCTCGCGTGGCCGAGGCCCTGAACGGCATGGCGCTCTACGCCTGGGTGGGCACCGGCTATCTGCTGGCCACCGCGGCGTCCATCCTGATCTTTGGCCGGCTGGGCGACATGTTCGGCCGCAAACCCTTGATGCTGGTTTCCGTGCTGATCATCGCGCTGGGCTCCATCGCCTGTGGACTGGCGCAGTCCATGACCCAGTTGATCGTGTTCCGCACCTTGCAAGGGGTAGGCGGGGGCATGATGATCGCCACTGCTTTCGCGGCGCCCGCCGACCTGTTTCCCGATGCCAAGCAGCGGGTGCGCTGGATGGCGCTTGTGTCCGCCGCCTTCGCCATGGCCAGCGGAATCGGCCCGGTGCTGGGTGGCGCGGCGACCCAGGCGCTGGGATGGCGCGCGGCGTTCTTCATTTCTCCGATTGCAGCGGCCGGCGCATTTTTTCTGCTGGCCCGGTACTTCCCCCGTATCCGCCCCATTCACGACGGCAGCCGAAAGATCGACTGGGTGGGCGCCATCCTGCTGGTCTTGGCCGTGGGCGCTCCGCTCGCAGCGCTGGAACTGGCCTTTGCCCAGGGCGAACATGCCCATCCCCTGCTGGGCGCCATGTTGGCGGTGGTTGGCGTGGCCGCCATCGCCATCCTGATTCCCACTGAACGCCGCGTAAAGTCGCCCATTTTTCCGCTGCGTGTGCTGGCGGGGCAGGAATCCCGCCTGCTGAACCTGGCCGCCATGATGGTGGGCGCGGTGATGTTTGTGCTGATCTTCTATAGCCCGCTGTTGTTGCAGCAGGTGCTGGGCTATTCCCCCAGCGAAGCGGGTTTGCTGCTGACTCCGCTGGTCGCCGCGATTTCGGTGGGCAGCATCATCAATGGCCGGATGTTTCCCAAGCAGGCCGAACCACAACGCCTGATGGTGTTCGGCGGCCTGCTGCTGGCGGGCGGCACGCTGATGGTGCTGTTGATCTCGCCCGGGACGTCGGCATGGTGGATTCTTGCCGCCTTCTTCGTCAACGGCTGCGCGCTGGGATTCCTGCTTCCCAACCTGACGCTCTTCATGCAGATGCTGAGCGAACGCCGCGACGTGGGCGTGGCGTCGGCGCTGGTCCAGACCACGCGCGCGATCGGCAGCGCCTTGGGTACCGCGCTGGTGGGCATCATGATTTCACACGGCACGGTACTAAACGGAGTGCGGGCCGGCCTGGTCTTGTGTATTGTCCTGTCCCTGGCCTGTGCGCTGCTTGCGCATCGGGTCAAGATGAAGAATCTGGTCACTGGCCGGAAATAAGGCAAACCGAGATACATCATGCGTCAACGCAATCTGTTGGACCTGCTGCTGCTGGCGGCGGTCTGGGGCGGCTCTTTCCTGTTCATGCGCCTTGCCGTGCAGGACTTCGGGCCCATCGCCCTGATCGAGTTGCGTGTCGGCCTGGCCGCGCTGTTCCTGCTGCCGGCGGCCATCTGGCGCGGCAAGCTGCCCTTGATTGCGCGGCACTGGAAGGCGCTGCTGGTGGTGGGCACCTTGAACGCCGCCGTGCCCTTCCTGCTGTATGCCTACGCGGCACAATCGCTGGGCGCGGGGTTCCTGTCGGTGGCCAACGCGGTGACGCCGGTATGGGGCGCGGTTGTCGGGTGGCTGTGGCTGAAAGACAGGTTGCCCTGGATGCGGTCGCTGGGCCTGTTGATTGGTTTTGTGGGCATTATCGTGCTGGTGTGGGACAAGCTGAATTTCCAGGCCGGGGGCACCGGGCCCGCCGTGCTTGCCGCCGTGTCGGCGCCCGTGTTCTACGGCATCGCCGCCAACTGGACCAAGCGTTTCCTGACCGGCGTGGACGCCTTGGCCAGCGCCACGGGCAGCATGATCGCCGCGTCGCTCGTGCTGCTGCCGCTGGCGATATCCGCCTGGCCGGAGACGCCAGCGTCGATGACCGCCTGGATCTCCACGATCTTGCTGGCTGTCGTCTGCACGGGCGCGGCCTACATCATCTTCTTCCGGCTGATCGCCAATGTGGGGCCGACCGGCGCCGTCAGCGTCACCTTCCTGGTGCCGATCTTCGGCGTGGTGTGGGGCGCGTGGTTGTTGGACGAGAGCATCACGCCGTCCATCGCGCTGGGGGCCGCCATCATTCTGATAGGGACCGCGTTGGCGTTGGGGCTGATCAAGCGCCGGGCCTGAGCAGGCGCTTCAGTATTTATCCGACGACCCCGTCAACGCCACACCTATACGCAGCAGCGTGTAAGACACCGCGTCCACCCAGCGCCGCAACCATCCCCGGCGCTGGTAATCCAAGGGCCGGATGAAGCGGCCGCCTTCGCGGATGGCCGTTTCCAGGCGTTCTTGCAGGTCCCACGCAAAGGGCTGGCTGTCGATGACGACGTTGGCCTCGCGCGCCAATAGCAGGCTGAACGGATCCAGGTTGGACGAGCCCACCGTGGCCACGTTATCAATGACGGCAACTTTGGCGTGCAGGTATCCCGGCATGTACTCGAAGATCTCGATGCCGTCGCGCAGCAGTTGGTCGTACAGGGAACGGGTGGCGTGGTACTGCATGCGGTATTCGACCTTGCCCTGCAACAGCAGCCGCACCCGCACACCGCGCGCGGCGGCTTTGGCCAGCGCGCGGCGGAACTGGCGTCCTGGAAAGAAATAGGCGTTGGCGATCAAGATATCGCGGCGCGCCTGCGTGATGCCATACAGATACGCGCGTTCGAACGTCTGGCGATACCGCAGGTTGTCACGCAGCACCAGCGCCGCGCGCAATGTGCCGCAAGGTTCAACCGGCGCATGGTGCGGCTTGGTGAGCCGCATGCGGCTCCAGTCGCGCGGATGGCGCCGCAACCGCGCCCAGTTCAAGCGCACCCACAGCAAGTCCTGCGCATAGGCCGCTTCGGTGACGAGCGGGCCTTCCACCTGCACCGCGAAATCAAAGCGCGGCGCGGATATGCCGTCCGTGGGATCCAAATCATCGTAATCGTCGATGACGTTGATGCCGCCGATGAACGCAATGCGTCCATCCACAATGCTGACCTTGCGATGCAGCCGTCGCAGCCGGCTGCGCGACGGAATAAAGCGAGCGAACCAGCGCGGTTCAGGCCGGAAGATGCGGCATTGGGCACCTGCGTCCAGCAGCATCGCGCGCACGTGCTCGACGCTCATGGCGCTGCCGAAGCCATCCAGCACCACCCGCACTTTGACGCCGCGCCGCGCCGCCGCCGTCAGGCACTCCAGCACCTGCGAACCGGTGCGGTCCACCATGAAAATATAGGTTTCCAGATGCACGCTGACCTGCGCGGCATCGATAGCCGAACACAGCGCGGGGAAGAAGTCGGCGCCGTTCTGCAACAAGCGGATGTGGTTGCCGTCCGTCCATTCCAGCTTGACCTGCTCGGTCTTCACGGAAGTTCCAGCTCCGCCAGCAAGGGGGAGTGATCCGACAGCCGCGCCCACTCCCGCCCGCGCAATACCCGCGCGCTGCGCACGGCAAACCCGCGCTGGTAGATGCGGTCCAGGCGAAACCACGGAAACACGGCCGGAAAGGTGCGAGGCGGCGGCTGCAGCATGCGCGCGCTGCCGCCCATGCCCAGTTGGTTGGTGCGTTCCATGACGGATAAGCCGCCATTGGGCAAGCCGCGCAGCGCGTTGCTCAGCCGTTTGACCGAATCGCGCAAGCGCGGCAATTCACCGCCATGGCTGCGCGGCGCATGGGAAAACACTTCGTACAGCCCCAACTGTTGAACGAACAACGGCGCCAGGCGGTCATTCCAATCGTTGAAATCTCCCGCGATCAGAATGGGCTCGCCGTCCGGCACCATGCGCCGGATCCGCTCGGTCAAGGCCAGCACCTGACGCGTACGGCTGCCGGCAAACAGGCCCAGATGCACCACAAAGCAATGCACCGGGCGGTCGCCCACGTCGATGCGCGCGTGCAGCAGGCCGCGTTGCTCCAGGCGGTGGTCGGAGATGTCGAGATTTTCGTGATCAAGAATGGGAAAGCGCGAGAGCAGCGCGTTGCCATGGTCCGTGGCGTGGCGGATGGCATTGCGGCCGTAGGCCACATCTAGCCGCAAGGCGGCGGCAAGCGATTCGTGTTGCGCGTGAAGCAAGGATCGTTGCTCGTTGCGGCCCTGAACTTCCTGCAGGAAGACCAGGTCGGGGCGCAGGCCATACAGCCCCAAGCGAAGTTCATTCAGGGAGTCGAGCCGGCCCAATGCCGAACGGCCCTTGTGAATGTTGTAGCTGACGACACGGATGAGCGACATAAAAGCGATGGCGCCTTTGAAAGCAGAGGAACCACGAGCCAGGCCCAACAACAGCCCCGGCAAGCACCGCCAACAAAGCGGCGTCTGCCAGATTACTCCAATTCAGCAAGCCCTAGCCGCAACAAGAACACACTTATCGCAAGCCAAGCCGCCAAAGAACGCAACCCGCCGCAAGCCCATGCCGCCCCACAAGCCGGGCCGCCGAGGATCCGGCTCCGCCGGTCCCGTGAGGCGCCCCCTGGGGGGGGAGGCGCCCCCTGGGGGGGGAGGCGCCCCCGGCGCCTCGGGGGGGCTTACTTTTCTACGTTACGCAAGCGGATGTGCAACTCGCGCAACTGCTTTTCGTCGACTTCGGAAGGCGCTTGCGTCAGCAGATCCTGAGCGCGTTGCGTCTTCGGGAAGGCGATCACGTCGCGGATCGATTCGGCGCCGGTCATCATCGTGACGATGCGGTCCAGGCCGAACGCGATACCACCGTGCGGAGGCGCGCCATACTGCAACGCGTCCAGCAGGTAGCCGAACTTTTCCTGGGCTTCCTCGGCACCGATCTTCAGCGCGCGGAACACCTTGCTTTGCACTTCTTCGCGGTGGATACGGACCGAACCGCCGCCGATTTCCCAACCGTTCAGCACCATGTCGTAAGCCTTGGCGAAGGCCTTGCTGGGATCGGTTTCCAGGAAGTCTTCGTGGCCGTCCTTGGGGCTGGTGAACGGGTGGTGGGCAGCGGTGTAGCGGCCGTCTTCCTCGTCGTATTCGAACATCGGGAAGTCAACCACCCACAGCGGCTGCCAACCGGCTTCGAACAGGCCCGTCTTCTTGCCGAATTCGCTGTGGCCGATCTTCACGCGCAGCGCGCCGATGGCGTCGTTGACGACCTTCTCGCGATCCGCGCCAAAGAAAATGATGTCGCCGTCTTGCGCGCCGGTACGCTTGACCAGTTCGGCCAGCGCGGCGTCGTGCAGGTTCTTGACGATGGGCGATTGCAGGCCGTCACGGCCCTTGGCCACATCGTTGACCTTGATGTAGGCCAGGCCCTTGGCGCCGTAAATGCCCACGAATTGCGTGTAGGCATCGATTTCGCTGCGGGACATTTCCGCGCCACCCGGCACGCGCAGGGCAACCACGCGGCTGCCAGGCGCCGTGGCGGCGGCGGCAAACACCTTGAAGTCCACGTCGCGCATGACGTCGGTCATGTCGGTGAATTCGAGCTTCACGCGCAGGTCCGGCTTGTCCGAACCGTAGCGGCGCATCGCTTCCGTCCACGGCATGATGGGGAACGGCGCAGCCAGGTCCACACCCTGCACGACCTTGAAGACGTGACGGATCAGGTTTTCAAAGATTTCACGAATCTCGAACTCGTCCAGGAACGACGTTTCGCAGTCGATCTGGGTGAATTCGGGCTGGCGGTCAGCGCGCAGGTCTTCGTCGCGGAAGCACTTGGTGATCTGGTAGTAGCGGTCAAAGCCCGACACCATCAGCATCTGCTTGAACAGTTGGGGCGATTGCGGCAGCGCGAAGAAGTGGCCGGCGTTCACGCGCGAGGGCACGAGATAGTCGCGCGCGCCTTCGGGCGTGCTCTTGGCCAGCATCGGCGTTTCGATGTCGATGAAGCCCAACTGGTCCAGGAACTTGCGCGTTTCGATCGACACGCGGTAACGCAGCATCAGGTTGCGCTGCATCTGCGGGCGGCGCAGGTCCAGCACGCGGTGCGTCAGGCGGGTGGTTTCGGACAGGTTGTCGTCGTCCAGCTGGAACGGCGGCGTGACCGACGCGTTCAGGATTTCAACTTCCTTGCACAGCACTTCGATTTCGCCCGAAGCCAGTTCGCTATTGGCGGTGCCGGCCGGACGCTCGCGCACCAGGCCGGTGACGCGGACGCAGAATTCATTGCGCAGGCGCTCGGCGGTGGCGAAGGCGGCATTGTCCGGATCGAACACGATCTGGGCCAGGCCCGCGCGGTCGCGCAAATCGATGAAGATGACCCCGCCGTGGTCGCGGCGGCGGTTCACCCAGCCGTACAGGGTGACGGTCTGGCCGAGATGGTCACGGCAAACCTGGCCGGTGTAGCAGGTACGCATGCGGGATGACTCCGTTGTGTGCTTAGTTGTAGCGTAAGGGTTACGAATCGGCGCGCGGCGCGTCTTGCGCGCCAGCCGCCGGAGAGAGCGGGGCCGATTGGCCTTCAGGCGTGAACGCCTGGGCCGGGGCGACCACGCCCATGGAAACGATGTACTTCAAGGCCGCGTCCACGCTCATCTGAAGATCGATCGCGTCGGCGCGAGGCATCATCAGGAAAAAGCCGGACGTGGGGTTCGGCGTCGTCGGCACATACACGCTGATGTGGTCGCCTGGCATCAGGCTGGCCACTTCACCGCTGGGCGTGCCGGTGACGAAAGCGATGGTCCAGGAACCCGCCCGCGGATACTGCACCAGCACCGCGCGGCGAAACGCCTGCCCGTTCGGGGCAAGCACGGTATCGCTGACCTGCTTGACCGAGTTGTAGATGGAACGCACCAGCGGAATACGGCCCAGCAGGTTTTCCCACTGGTCCACCATGGTACGGCCGATCAGGTTGGCCGCAAACACGCCCGTCAACAGCACCACCACGATGACCAGGACGAAGCGGAAGCCGGGGATGTCGATGCCGAACAGCGATTCGGACGACAGAAAGCCAGGCACGAACCCTTCCAGGGTGGCGACCAGCAAACCCAGCACCCACACCGTGATGACCAGGGGAACCCAGATCAGCAGGCCGGTGATGAAATACTTTTTGATAAGGCGCATCCGCATCGCGAGGGCTCTAGGCGGCAGGCGTACCTGCGGCAGGCGATCCTGCGGCAGGCGTACCTGAGGCAGGGGCGCTTGCCGCAGGAGCCGCCGCCGGCGTGGCTGCCGGCGCCGCGGCAGGCGCACCGCCTTCCGCTGCCGCCCCGGTGGACGCAGCGCCCCCGGAACCGTTACCGCGAAAATCGGTGACGTACCAGCCGGAGCCCTTGAGCTGGAATCCAGCCGCGGTCACCTGCTTGGAAAACGTGCTTTGGCCGCATTCGGGGCAAACCGAAAGGGGCGCATCGGAAATCTTCTGCAAGACGTCTTTGGCATGGCCGCAGGCGCTGCATTTATAGGCGTAGATGGGCATCAAGGGCTCCCAGGCGCGCGCCCGGAAAATCATAAGCCGTCAGTCGCCAGGCAAGGAATGCCGGGAGCAACGGGAGGGCAAGGCCGGAAAAAAATTCGGGAAAGTCTTGAATTTTAGCGGTTTTTCATTAACCGTCGGTGTCTGGCCCGGCCTGGGGCGCCGGGCGGCATCCGCCGGGGGCCGGCCGCGGCGACGCCAGCCGACTTTCCCAGGCTTTTCCCTATACCGGCAGCAGGAACATGATGGCCGCAACCAGGGTCGGCGCCAGCGCCGACAGGAATAGGCGGCCCGACGAAATACTGCCGTCCGGAAAGTGGTTCTTCAGAATTGCAAAGCCCGCCGGGTTGGGCGCGTTGGCAATCACGGTCAAACCGCCGCCCGTCACCGCGCCGGCCACCAGCATGTAGCGCCAGGTCTCATTCGTGCCTTCAACCAGCGAGCCCAGATACGTCAACGCGGCGTTGTCGGTAATGGCCGTCAGCGCCGTGGCGCCCCAGAACAGAACAAAGGGCTCAAGCCCGCCCAGCAAGTCCTGCAGCCACCACTTTTGCAAGCCGCCCAACACCACCAGGCCAGCCAGGAAGAAGCCCACCATCAGGCCTTCCTTGATCAGCAGGCGGTTCTGGTGACGCTTGTAGGCTTCCGAAAAGCCGATGAACATCATCAGCAGGCCCATGAAGATGGCCGGGTGGTGGGCGGTGAGCACCACGGCCACCAGGAACGCCAGATGCACCAGGATGACCAGCACAGGCACCGGGGGACGCGAGTCCGACCCTTCCGGCGCATCCACCCCGCCGCCCGTACCGACCGAGCGTTCCATCAGCGCCTTGCGGCAGACGAAGGTCAGGATGCCTGCGTTCAGGAAGACCGCCACCGCGGCGCGCCAGCCGAAATGCTGCACCATGTGCGCGGCGTCCCATCCGAAGGTGGAGGCCACCATCAGCACCGGCGGCGCGGCGTATGACGTCAACACACCACCGATGGACACGTTCACGAACAGCACGCCCAAGGTCAGGTACTTGAAGCCGGCGCGGCCGCTGGTGCGGAAATAGGCGTCGCGCAGCAAGATGGCGGCCAACGTCATGGCGGCGGGCTCGGTAATGAACGAGCCGCCCAGCGGCACCAGCGACATCACCACGAAGAACGTCGCCAGCTCGCGCGGCAGCGGCAGCACGCGCGCCACGATGCGCACCATCAGCCCCACCATTTCCAGAATCGGCCGGCTGGCCGCCACCACCATGATCACAAAGACGAACAGCGGTTCGGTGAAGTTGCGCGTATCCATGTAGCCGACGGCGCTGGCGGGGCCGGACAGCGCCGCCATGGTCACGATCAGCGCAAACGCCCAGACGCCGAACACCGCCTCCACTTCGGCAAACAGATGCCAGATGCCCGCGTGCGGGCCGCCGCGGTGGGCAAGCCGCGCAAAAACGGGAACGGAAAAGGTATGAAGAACCGCCACGGCAAACAGAATGGTGGCGATGACTTCAATGGGTTGAGGCATAGGAGGGACTTCCGAAATAAAGAATCACGCAACGGGAATTCACGCGAGGCGAGCGCGATCCGGCGCTGCTGACCGAACAAGGCAGGCAATATAACGCAGGCATATTGCCGTGTAACGCAGGGTCTATACCAACACGCCCCGCGCCAAGCCCGATACGCCGGCCCGCTCCAGGGCCCTGCCTAGCTGATCGGCGCGGGCGGTTCCGCGCCCTGCTGCGCCGCCTTCATCTCCATCAACAGACTGTGCAGCATTTCGGTGGACAAGCCGTGCAGCACCAGGCGGTAGCCCGCGCGCAAGGTCGACATGGGCACCAGCGGATGGCTGTTGTTGACCAGAATCAGGTGCTGCGGCGCGCCCAGCAACTTGGCCGCGTAGATGCCAATGGTTTCGTCCAGCTGCAACGAATTGGCCGCACGCCAGAAGTCGTTGTCGGTCAGCATCAGCTGATACAGCGGCGTGAACAGTTCGATGGCGCTTTGAAGGTCCAGGAAGTTCAGCCTGCCCTGCGGCATGTCTTCCAGCTTCAGCGGCGGGTCCTGGATCATCGAAAAGTCGACTGTCTCGGGCGCGTGCATTTCCACGCCAGCTTCGCGCAGCGCCTGGTTCAAGCGGATGACGAAGTTGAACAGGTTCAGGTCGTGCTTGACGAAGAGTTCGTCCTTCAGATCATCAATCTCCATTGGCTCAAGCGGCGTGGTGGTGATCGGCACCGGGGAATTGGCGGCGATGAACGCCAGCACCTGCGCGCCCAGATGGAAGTGACGCAGGATCAGCCAGTTGGCCTCGGGCGACACGAAACGCTTGAGCCCCCAGGCCAGAATGCGATGCAGCAGCTTTGAATGCGACCAGCGGCGCGGCACGAACGTCTTCACTACCTGGATCAGGATGATGAAGGCGCGCGCCAGCGGCCGCAGAAACGGCAATAGGTATTGACGCGAGGCGCAACTGGAATCCGTCAGCCAGGCCTTTTTCACCTTGTCCGGCAAGGGTGTGCTGCGGTCCAGATACAGGGCAAGCCAGGGATTGGGGTCGGCCGGGTCGTGCGGCTTGGCCAGAAATTCGGGTTCCTTGCTCATGCTGCATCGCCCTCCATGACGTGATGGAACTGCATCAGATACAAGGCCGCCGTACGACGCGCGGTGTCCACGATGCGTTGTTCGGCGCGGCCATCTTCGTCGCAATCCAGCGCCAGTTCCACCGCCGACAGCCAACGCGCCAGGTGATGCTCGTCGTTGTGGCCGTGGTATTCCAGAAAGCGGAAGGCGTCGGGCGGCAGCTTCAGGCTGGCTTTCAACAGCGGCAGCAGCGCCGGCACGATGCGCTGGCCGGTGCCTTCGATGATGTAGATGGCGCCCAGCAAGCCAATCGGGTCGCGCGTGGCGGCCAGACCGTGCAGATAGGCGTTCAGCGCTTCGCCGCCGGGGTTGCGGCGCAGCGCGTCGATGTTGTCGACCGCGCCGCCCGCCGTTTGATAATCCTGGAACAGAATCTGGAAGTCGTTCTGCTCTTCGCCGGCATGCATGTCGATCAGCGCGGCCAGCGGCGCGTATTGCTCCGTCAGCGACGCGGCGCCCTCGCGCATCCACTTGCTGCCTTCACGCACCTGCGGAATCCAGTTCTCCATCCAGTTCAGGTAGTCGGCCGTCTGGAATTGGCGGTTGCGCAGCCGGCGCACTACCGGCGTGCGCCATACTCGCGAACGGTAGTCGTGCCAGATCGCGGCCAGCTCGGTCAGCAGTTGGCCCAGGCCTTGCGGGGCCATGTCAGGGTCGTGCGGGGGCGCGATGGCGTCGGCGTCATCGCTTTGCGTGTCGTCGCGGGTCGCCGGCTTGGCGGCGGACGTCGTGATTCCGGTCGCGGCTGGCGCATGTACCGCCTCAGCCTCCAGCAGCATGTAGGCCGCCATGAAGCGCCCCGATTCCGGGATGTAGCAGAAGATCTGCTCGCCCGGCTTGATCTCTCGCGTTTCCAGGAACTCGGCCAGCATGATCAGGATCGATGCCGCGCCCGTGTTGCCGCGCCACGTCAGATTGCTGAACCAGCGCTCGCGCGGAATCACCAGGCCCGCCTTCTCCATCAGGTCTTCGACCACGGGAATGAATTTCTCGGATGAGTAATGGCACAGGAAATGGTCCACCTGGTCCGGGTCCAGCCAACCATCGCGCACCAGCTTGGCGTACTCGTGGATACCGATGTCGAACAGATGCGGCAACAGGCGGATGTCCTGGCGCAGCGACAGCGCGCCGTCGGCCTCGGCCTCGTTCCAGGACGGATAATCCAGATGGCCCTTTTGGCGATCAGCGGACAGGCCCAACTGCATGCACACGGGGTAGTCGCCCGAGAACGAGCGCTGATGCACCCATTTCAATTTCAGCCGCACGCCGCTGGACGCCCCCGCCAGCGCGCGGCCCGAGTTGCCCAGCAGCAACGCGCCCGCGCCGTCCGACAGCATCCAGCGCAGGAAGTGCGCGTCGAAGTCCGCGTCATAGCCGCGCGCCGCGAAGCGCGACCGCTTGAACAGGCGCGACGGCAGTTCGCTGGCTACGGCCAGGGCGCTGGCGTGTCCGCCCATCTCCACGCCCTGCGCCGCCACCTGGATCGCCGACACACCGGCCGCGCAAATGCCATGTACCGACAGCGTTTCCATGGGCTGCGCGGCAAGCTCGCCCTGGATCATGTTGGCAAAGCCCGGCATCAGGGCGTCACCACCCGACGATCCGCTGGTCAGCAAGGACACGGCGGCAAGCTCACTGTCATTGCGCCGCAGGCAGTCGCGGATGGCGTTGGCCGCCAGTTGCGCGTTGGTGTAGACGGTCTGGCCTTCCGGATCAATGGCGTAGTAGCGCTGCTTGATGCCGTTCTCGGCAAGGATGCGGCTTTTGATGCGGCTGGACATCCGGTTCAGCGGCGCGATGTAGCGGTCCATGGCGTCGTTGGACACGGCTTCGCCCGGCATGAAATAGCCGGCGCTTTCCAGGTAGACACGATTAAACGCGATGGGCATGTGACAGGCCTCGTTGGGGAAAGGATAGGGCGCTAGCGGACATGCTCGGGCGCCATGCGGGAACGGCTGCGCAAACGCGGCACGAACGCCGCCAACACGAAGACCCGGCACATATAGGGCAGCAGCCCGCGCTCATTGAGTACCGGGTCGACGCCCGCGCGATAGTGCTCGCGATGCAGTCGGGTCAGTTCGGACCAATGCGCGCGCGGATGCTCGTGATGCGCGGTGTGCAGGCCGATATTGAACAACAACGGGTTGACCAGCCCTTCGAAATTACGCGCGTAGTTCAGGCCCGCAACCTGGCGCGGCCCGCCATCGGCATGCGCATGCTGCAAGTAATTGGTGGCCAGCAGCCAGTGCAATCCGTGCAATTGCGGCACGATCACCAGCACCAGCGCCTTGACGGGGTTGACCATCAGCAGCCCGCCCCACAAGCCCAGCCACGCGCCGTATTGCGCCAGGCAATAACGCCAGGCGCCTGGCCAATGGCGGCGCAGCCGGCCCAGCCACGCGAAAAACAGCGGGTACAGCACCCAACCCGCCTGCAGCGGGTGTAGCAGGTAGCCCGCAAGGTGATTCGTGTCGCCGCCAAAGCGATAGGTGCGCGCCACGTCGCGTTCGCCGTGCTTGAACCGGTGATGGTTGGCCACATGCGCCGGATAGAACACAAACGTGGGGTGCCCTTGCAGCAGCGTGATCCAGAAATCGGTGGCGCGATTGGTCCAGCGGCCGCGCCACATGCGCAGATGCGTGTGGTTGTGGTGGATGACGCCGATGCCCAGCGTCAGGAAAAGCATCAGCACGTAGAGCGGCCACCAAATGCCGTAGACCCATTGCCAGGCCGCCAACGCGGGCAGCGCGGCCAGGTAAGCCAGGCTTTGCCAATCGCGCGGGTTACGCAGCGACGGCAGTCGGCGCCGAATGCTAAGCCCTTGCGCCAACAGATTCTCTGCGCTGAAACGCATCCAGCTGCGGGGCCGCGGCGTCGGCGGTCAGGCGGGTGCGGAACAAGCGGTCCATGAAGGTGAACTGAAAGCCGTAATTGCCGTTGTAGCAAGCGTGGTGCAGATGGTGGCGCCGGCTGGCGGCGAACCAGTGCGCGTAGGACACCTTGGGGAAAAAATCGTAGTTGGCGTGCCCGATGCAATTGAAGAACAGGCTGAACAGCGGCACCGACGCCAGCGCCCAGAAACTGAAATCGTGCAACACCATGGGCAGCAAGATCACGTTGCCCAGCATCAGCGCTTCAATCGGGTGAAAGCTGTAGGTCGAGAACGGCGTGGTCACCACCGACCGATGATGCGGCAGGTGAAAGCGGCGCAGCGGCTTGGTATGCAGCAGCCGGTGGTTGACCCAGAAATGCACGTCGTTCCAGGCCACCAGCACCAGGATTTCAAGCATCACTTTCTGCCAGCTTGGGTTCGGGTCCAGATGCGCCCAGCCCAGTTGCAGCAGGCCCCAGGGAAAGATCATGCCGGTGCCGAACAGCAGGATGGACAAGCCAGATTGCGCCAGCTCGCGCCGCATCTGGCCAGGGGCCAGCGGGCGCGGGTCCAGCGGCCGCCCCATGCCCAGCGCCGGCAACACGTGCCGCGTCAGCAGCCACGTAGCCGCGCCGAAGGCCAGATAGATACCGCCGAAGAACAGCAGCCCCGCCAGCATTACCTGCCACGCGGACAAGGCTTCAAATGCTTGAGCCATGAACGTTTTGTTTCACCCGAAGAATGGCCGCATGATAAGCAATCCGTCAGCTTCCCGGTGATGCATGTATTACCAAATGCATCAAGGCACCACAAAGCGGAAGAGCCTTGCTCTTGCTACGGCCTGACTCCGGGCTAGTGGCAGGGATACCGGCGGTTCAGGCTGGCCACCGCCGCGTCCAGGCGCGTCGCCAACGCCGCGCTGGCCGCGGGCATGGGCAGCCGCAATTCGTCGGTCAACAAACCTTGCCGCCCCAGTTGCGCCTTCAACGGTCCCGGGTTCGGCTCTTCAAACGCCAACTGGATGACGGGCGCCAAGGCATGAAACAAGCTGCGCGCCAGATCCAGTTGTTGGCCCCGCACCGCTTGATACATCGCCACGAACAGGTCGGGCCGCAAGTGCGCGGCGGCCGCGATCATGCCGGTGCCCCCCAGGCAAAGCACCGACAGCGTTTGCAGGTCTTCACCCGCCAGCACGTTCATCTGGCCGTCGGCGATCAATGCCAGCGTCTTGTCCAGGGCCCCCCCGCAATCCTTGATGGCGGCAATGTTCGGATGCGCCGCCAGCGACAGCAAGGTCGATGTGTCCAGCGTGGTGCCCGTGCGGTACGGAATGTCGTAGAGCACCAGGGGAAAGCGCGAAGCATCGGCCAGACAGCGGAAATAGGCGGCGGCCCCTTCTTGCCCGGCCCGCACGTAGTACGGCGCGGGCGCCAGAATGCCCGCCAGCGGCCGGGTGCCAAAGGCCGACAGGCGTTGCAGCACATGCCCCTGGTGGTTGCCGGCCAGGCCCATGATGACCGGCAGCCTGCCGGCTTCAGTCAACACCGCGTCCAGCACGGCCAACTGCTCGGCGTCGTCCAGCGAGGCGGCCTCGCCCGTGCTGCCGCACACGACCAGCCCGTTCACGCCCGCCGCGGCATAGTGGCGCACCAGTCGGCGCAATGCGCCGCCGTCAACGGCGCCGCCAGCAAATGGGGTAACCAAGGGCACCCAGACGCCCTGGAACACAGATTGTTGAATAGACATGAGAACACTCCTTCGATGTAGGCGGACCGCGGTTGGACCGTACAGAAGTGCTCGGGATACCAGGGGATGCGCGCGGAGGCGCTGCTGCGCCGCCAGGAGGCCGCTGTTCCGTCGCCCATCTGACGGAACAGCATGCTCCGGTCAGATGAGCGGCTGTTTTTTGGATTTCAGGCCGACCGCAGCCAACACCACGCCCAGGGCGCGGATGCAGGAAACGGATTGGATGGCCTGATGAATCATGAATGAATAAAACGATAAGACGCGCCAACAAGACACAGGTGGCGGCTGATGCGGAAATCTACCGGGCGGCCGTCAACGTGTCAACGGCGCGCGGTGGCGGGCGGCTTGCGCGCATAGGACGGCTCGAAGGCGCTCAGCCCGCCCTTGTCTCGCCTAACCCAGGCTGGCCAGGAACACCGCGCACAGCGCCTGCATGCCTTGGCGGTCGTCTTCGTCGAAGCGATCCGGCACGGGGCTGTCCACATCCCAGACCCCGATCAATTCGCCCTGATGCACCAGCGGCACCACGATTTCCGAACGCGACGCAGCGTCGCAGGCGATGTGGCCGGGGAAAGCATGCACGTCGGGCACCAACTGCGTCTGCCGTTGGCTGGCGGCCGCGCCGCACACACCGCGATTCAAGGGAATGCGCACGCAGGCCGGCTTGCCCTGGAAGGGTCCAAGAACCAGCTCGGTGCCATCAAAAAAATAAAAGCCCGCCCAGTTCAAATCGGGCAAGGCCTGGTAGGCCAGCGCGCTCAGGTTGGCGGCGTTGGCGATGCGGTCGGGCTCACCTTCCAGCAGCGCGCGGGCCTGCGCCACCAGTTCGGCGTACAGGGCGGACTTGGATTCGGCGACGATAGGGGCGGCTTCGAACATGGCGATAAATGTAACTGTACAGGCGGTTTTCGATGCAGGTGATTTTAGGGGTTCCGCGCGTTAAAGGGGCCGGGCTGCTACCGTATGGGACAATACTTTTTTGTCGCAGTGCCTGTTACAAGCCTCTCCCTTTACCCTTCTTCTTCAAGAAGCAATCCATGGACAAGCCTCTAGAACCTGCGTTTTCCTTTTCGGAACGCGCTCAGCAACTCACCAGCTCCGCCATCCGCGAGATCCTCAAGGTCACCGAGCGCCCCGAAGTCATTTCGTTCGCTGGCGGCCTGCCGGCGCCCGGCGGCTTCCCGGTAGAAGTGGTACGTGCTGCGTTCGACAAGGTACTGTCCACGAACGGTCGCGCTGCCCTGCAATACGGCCCCACCGAAGGCTATGCGCCGCTGCGCCAATGGGTTGCCGACGACCTGAACCGCGCGGGCGCCAACGTCGCCGCCGACCAGATCCTGATCGTTTCGGGTTCGCAGCAGGCGCTGGACCTGCTGGGCAAAGTGCTGATCGACAAAGACAGCAAGGTGCTGGTCGAAGACCCCAGCTACCTGGGGGCGCTGCAATCGTTCAGCCTGTATCAGCCGAAGTTCGTGCCGGTGCCCACCGACGAAGGCGGCCTGATCCCCGAAGCCATCACGCCCGAACTGGCTGACGGCGCGCGCTTCCTTTACGCGCTGCCCAACTTCCAGAACCCCACGGGCCGCACGCTGAACCTGGAACGCCGCATCGCGCTGGTCAAGCGCGCCGCCGAACTGAACCTGACCATCGTTGAAGACGACCCCTACGGCGAGCTGCGCTACGCAGGCGAGCCGCAGCCGGGCCTGGTTGCACTGGCCGCCGAATACGGCGCCAACGTGGTGCGCCTGGGCACGTTCTCGAAGGTACTGGCCCCCGGCCTGCGCCTGGGCTACATCGCCGGCGCACGCTCGCTGATCAACAAGCTGGTGCAGGCCAAGCAAGCCACCGACCTGCACACGCCCACGCTGACGCAGATGGCCGTGTACGAAATCGTCAAGGACGGCTTCCTGGAAGAGCACTTGCCCAATGTGCGCGAAATCTACCGCGCACAAGGCAGTTGCATGCTGGACGCCATCAAGCAGGAATTCCCGTCCACCGTCACCTGGACCAAGCCTGAAGGCGGCATGTTCATCTGGCTGACGTTGCCCGAACACATGGACAGCACCAAGCTGCTGGAAAAAGCCATCGCGCAAAACGTGGCCTTCGTGCCGGGCGCGCCGTTCTACAGCGGCGCGGGCAAGCCGAACACGCTGCGCTTGAGCTTCGCCACCGTGCCGGAAGACAAGATCCGCACGGGCATCGCCATCCTGGGCAAGCTGCTCAAGGAATACACGGCCTGAAAAACGCCGGCTTGAACGTCGCTTGAACTTCCACGGCCGGGCGCAATGCCCGGCCGTTGTTTTATGCTGTCGGCTTTCCCGACCATTTTCTGACCGTGACAGTGAGCGCCTCGCAACAATCTCCCGTCGATCTCAGCGACATCGTCTTCACCGACTGGGTCGAACGCTGGCTTCCGAAGTCGTGGCGGCCCTACGCTCGTCTGTGCCGCCTGGACCGGCCCATCGGCACGTGGCTGACGCTGCTGCCGGCCATCGCCGCGCTGGTTCAATCGGCGGGCGGGCTGCCCGACCTGCAACGGCTGGTCGTCTTTTCGCTGGGCGCGCTGCTGATGCGCGGCATCGGCTGCACCGTCAACGACATGTGCGACCGCAACTTCGACAAGCACGTCGAACGCACGCGCTTCCGTCCACTGACCAGCGGCCAGTTGTCGATGAAGAACGCCGTGTGGTTCCTGTTGGGCCAGTTGCTTGTTTGTGGATCGTTGCTTTTTTTCCTGAACGAAATGAGCCGCTGGCTGGCCCTGGCCGTGCTGCCTTTCGTCTTCATCTACCCGCTGTGCAAACGCGTCACGTACTGGCCGCAAGTGGTGCTGGGCATCTGCTTTAACTGGGGCATGCTGATGGCCTGGTCCGACACGCAGAACGTGGTGCCGCTGGCCGCCATCGCCATGTGGCTGGGCGCGGTGCTCTGGCAGGTGGGCTACGACAGCATCTACGCCTATGTCGACGTGCGCGATGACCGCAGCCTGGGCCTGCACTCCACCGCCATGCGCTTTGGCGACCAGGGCAAGCTGTGGATCGGCGGCTTCTACGCCGCCACCGTGGTGCTGTGGGCCTGGGGCGGGTACGCCATGGGGCTGTCGTGGGCGTATCAGGTGGGCATGGCCGCCGTGGCGGTACATCTGGCGTGGCAGTTGAAGGTGTTCGACATCCAGCGCCCCGACCGCAACTTCATGCTGTTTCGCGCCAACCTGTGGCTGGGCGCGCTGCTGGTGGCGGCCGCGTTGGCGGGCACGCTGATCCGCTAGGAAGGGCAAGGGGCGCATGAGCCGGCCGCGATTTGCCGCGCGCATTGCCGCCTGGGTCGGATCGCGCCATCATGGCGCTTGTCGAAACGACTTACGGAGACACCGCATGCCCTCTTTCGTGAAATCCCTGGCGACTGCCGCCGCCGCATTTGCCGTGTTCGGTGCAATGCCCGCGCAAGCCGCCACCGATTGCTCAGCGCAGCGCGGTTGCGCGGCCAAGTTCTGCGAGATCGAAAACGACATCGCCGCCGCTCAGGCACAGAACAACACCCGCCGCGAAGCCGGCTTGAAAAAGGCATTGGCCGAAGCCCGGGCAAATTGCACGGACAGCCGCCTGCAATCGCAACGCGAAGCCGACGTGCGTGAGAAACAAGCCAAGGTGTCCGAACGCGAGCAAGAGCTGAAGGAAGCGCGCGCCAAGGGCAAACAAGACAAAATCGACAAGGCCCAGCGCAAACTGGAAGAAGCCCAGTCCGACTACAACGCCGCGCTGGTTGAGTTGAACCGCTGAGACGGTTCCGTCCTGTTTGGGCTCCATCCACCCCGGGCATGCCCCGGGGTTTTGTTTTTGTCATCAGATGGAAATATCGCCATCTATGGTGACGATTGGCAAAATCTAAATCGATTAGTGCGGATTTTGGAAAGATGTTTTCAGAGAATAAGGGTTTATCCCAGGGGTCTTTGAGCACAGAATGCACTTCATCGGGACACAGCAAGCGAACCCTGGCAATGACGCCAGCGGTTCGAATCCCAAGCTCACAAGACACCGGAGGTCTGCTATGAAAACCCTTGCTACCGCATTGATGCTGTCCATGTCCGTTCTGGCTGCCGGCGCGCAAGCCGCCGAAGCCGACCAAGGCCCGACCCGCGCACAGGTTCAGGCCGAACTGCAACAAGCCAAGGTTTCGGGCCAATACACGTTCGGCGAAGAAGGCTACCCCGCCCCCATCGCCCAGACGTCCAGCCTGACCTCGCAACAAGTCCAAGCTGAACTCGCGCAAGCCAAGAGCGCTGGCGAAGTCACCTTCGGCAACCTCGACTACCCGCCCGTCGCCGCTGCTGCACAAGCCACGTCGCTGAGCCGCTCGCAGGTCCAGTCGCAACTGGCCCAAGCCAAGGCAGAAGGCCTGGTCACCTTCGGCAATCTGGACTACCCCCCCATGGGCAGCTGATCCACGGGCCTGCAAAGGCCGTGACAGCCCCATCGAAAGCCCCTCGGCAAACCGCCGAGGGGCTTTGTTTTTGACGATTCGACAGCAAATTAAGTCATATCGGCGTTAACTTAAACCGTTACGACGGATTTGATTCTACAAATCGACAGCGCTCCCGAATAGGATGAGGCCACCCCATTCCTTTCCTTGCAGGAGCCGCACCATGTCTACCTCAGCCACTCGCCCCATCGTTTTGCTGGGCGCCGGAAAAATCGGTTTCGCCATTGCCCTGATGCTGGAACGCAGCGGCGACTACACCGTCCTGGTTGCCGATCAAGACCCTGCCCGGCTGGCCGTTCTGGCCGAGCTGGGTTGTGAAACCCGCCAGATCAGCGACGACGCCTCGGTAGCGCGCTGCATCGAAGGCGCCTATGCCGTGGTCAACGCCCTGCCCTTTCATCGCGCCACCGCCGTCGCAAGCCTTTGCGCCCGCGCCGGCGTGCACTACTTCGACCTGACCGAAGACGTCGCCAGCACCCATGCCATCCAGGCGTTGGCGGGCGATGTGCAAAGCGTGTTGATGCCGCAATGCGGCCTGGCCCCCGGCTTCATCGGCATCGTCGGCAACGCGCTGGCGCGCCGCTTCGATACCTTGCTAGACCTGCGCATGCGCGTGGGCGCGCTGCCGCGTTACCCCTCCAATAGCTTGCGCTACAACCTGACCTGGAGCACCGAGGGGCTGATCAACGAATACTGCAACCCTTGCGAGGCTATCGTTGATGGGCAACTGACCAGCGTGCCGGCGCTGGAAGGCTACGAAACATTCGCGCTGGATGGCGTCGAATACGAAGCCTTCAACACCTCTGGCGGGTTGGGGACCTTGCCGGCGACGCTGCTGGGCCGCGCCCGCAACGTCGACTACAAATCCGTGCGCTATCCCGGCCACTGCAACATCATGAAGTTGCTGCTCAACGACCTGCGCCTGCGCGATCGCCGCGATCTGCTCAAGGATATCTTCGAGTCCGCCATCCCCACCACCGAGCAGGACGTCATCGTCATCCAGGCCTCGGCATCGGGCCACCGCCACGGGCGGTTGGAAGAAGAGTCGTATCCGATCCGCGTGTTCGGCGCGGACGTGGACGGCCATCGCCTAAGCGCCATCCAGTTGTCGACGGCGGCAGGCATTTGCGCGGCGCTGGATCTGGTGGCGCAAGGCGCCTTGCCGCAAAAGGGATTCGTGGGCCAGGAAGCGATTGATCTGGACGCCTTGCTGAACAACCGCTTCGGCCGTGTGTACGCCGGCAAACCGCTGGCGCTGGCTGGCTGCGCGACGGCCGACCGCTAAGGGCCGCTGCCCATCGCGCGCGCACACACGCCCGCCCGCGCGGCGTTACGTCCAGCCTTCCAGACGTAGCGTCGCGCGCACCAACCGTTGTTCTTCCTGTTCGATATCCGACAAGCTCTGCCGCACGCTATCTACATGGTCCGCCGCGGCCTTGCGGGCCTGCTCTGGCTGGCGCCCCGTTACCGCGTGGAACAGGCGCGTGTGCTGGCGATCAATCTGCCGCTTTTCCGGCTCGCGGTGGTACAGATTGTTCACGCAGGCAAACACCGACCCCAGCAGCAGATCCGTCAGCGATTGCAGCGTGTGCACCAGCACCGGGTTGTGCGATGCCTCGCAAATCGCCAGGTGGAAGGCGTGGTCCAGATGGGCGTGGGTGGCCGTATCGGTAGCCGCGCCTTGCGCCGCCACCATCTCGTCATAACGGCGGCGGATCATGATGAAATCTGCCTCGGTGCCGCGTATGGCAGCAAGCCGCGCGGACTCGGCTTCCAGCAACGAACGCACTTCCAGCAAGTCGTAAAGCGTGCGCGGCTGCGAATTGAACAGATGCATCAAGGGCCCGGCGTCCACCTTTGAAATATGCGCCACGAACGAACCCTTGCCTTGCGAGGTATGGATGATTTCGCGCGCGCGCAACAGCTTCAGCCCTTCGCGCAGCGCCGTGCGCGACACGCCCAGCTTTTCGGTCAAGCGGCGTTCGGACGGCAACGCCTGCCCCGCCTTGAGCACGCCATCCAGGATCAGGCGTTCGATTCTTTCAGCGACCTCGTCCGCCACCTGCCGGGGCTTTTCTTCTGTTTCCGCGTACATGCAATCTCCGCACCAGTGGTATGACCAAGCCGAACGCTTGTTTTTGGCGAATTGGCGCACCGCCGTAAGTGGCTGATATAAAACCATAAAAACAAGCGGCCTGTCTTCACGCGCGTAAACAAACTGGTATGACCAGCTGGTTTTGATATAGACATTGCAGCGGGTGCGAACGATGATGTCAAAACAGATTCGCCCGGCGCCCCGGCGCCGGCCAGCCCTACTTACCGCTAGAGACCCGCATGACTCAACGCATCCAGCACCACGGCCTGCAAGTGGCGGCCAATCTCAACCAATTCATCGAACAAGAAGCCTTGCCCGGCACCGGCCTGGATGCCGACGGCTTCTGGCAAGGCTTTGCGGCGCTGGTACACGACCTGGCGCCCAAGAACCGCGCGCTGCTGGCCGAACGCGACCGCCTGCAGGCCGAACTGGACACCTGGCACCGCGCCAACCCCGGCCCCATCGCCGATCCGGCGGCCTATCGCAAGTTCCTGGAAGGCATCGGCTACCTGCTGCCCCAGCCCGCCAGCGTGCAGGCCACCACCGACAACGTCGATACCGAAATCTCGCAGCAGGCCGGCCCGCAGTTGGTCGTGCCGATGTCGAATCCCCGCTATGCCTTGAACGCCGCCAACGCGCGCTGGGGCAGCCTGTACGACGCCCTCTACGGCACCGACGCCATTCCCGCCACCCCGGGCGATACCGGCAAGGGCTACAACCCCGAGCGCGGCGCCGCCGTCATTGCGCGCGCGCGCAGCTTCCTTGATACCGCCGCCCCGCTGGCCAACGGTTCGCACGCCGACGCGCAAAGCTACACCGTTGAAGGCGACCAACTGCGCGTGGCCTTGGCCAAGGGCGTGGTCACCGGGCTGAAGTTCGGCTCGCAATTCGCCGGCTACCAAGGCGAGGCGTCCGCCCCCACGGCCATCCTGTTGAAGAACAACGGCCTGCACTTCGAAATCCAGATCGACCGCGCCAACCCCATCGGCAGCACCGACGCCGCCGGCGTCAAAGACGTGCTGGTCGAAGCCGCGCTGACCACCATCATGGATTGCGAAGACTCGGTCGCCGCCGTCGATGCCGACGACAAGGTCCATATCTACCGCAATTGGCTCGGCCTGATGAAGGGCGACCTGACCGAAGACGTCACCAAGGGCGGCAAGACCTTTACCCGCAAGCTGAACGCCGACCGCCAGTACACGCGCCCGGACGGCGGCGCACTGACCCTGCATGGCCGTTCGCTGATGTTCGTGCGCAACGTGGGCCACTTGATGACCAACCCCGCCGTGCTCGACCGCGACGGCCAGGAAATCCCGGAGGGCATTCTGGATGCCGTGGTTACCAGCCTGGCCGCTTTGCACGACCGCACCGCCAAGCTGAATTCGCGCACGGGATCCGTCTACATCGTGAAGCCCAAGATGCACGGCCCCGATGAAGCCGCCTTCGCCAGCGAACTCTTCGACCGCGTGGAAGACCTGATCAAGGTGCCGCGCAACACGCTGAAGATGGGCATCATGGACGAAGAGCGCCGCACCAGCATCAACCTCAAGGCCTGCATCGGCGCGGCTGCCTCGCGCGTTGCCTTCATCAACACGGGCTTTCTGGACCGCACCGGCGACGAAATGCACTCCAGCATGGAAGCCGGCCCGATGCTGCGCAAGGGCGACATGAAGTCCACCGCCTGGATCACGGCCTACGAACGCAACAACGTGCTGGTTGGCCTGGACACCGGCCTGCGCGGCCGCGCCCAGATCGGCAAGGGCATGTGGGCCATGCCCGACCTGATGGCCGCCATGCTGGAACAGAAAATCGCGCACCCGAAGGCGGGCGCCAATACCGCCTGGGTGCCCTCGCCCACCGCCGCCACGCTGCACGCGCTGCACTATCACCAGATCGACGTGCAAGCGGTACAGAAGGAACTTGAGCGCACCAAGCTGGATAGCGTGCGCGACGACCTGCTGAACGGCCTGTTGACCGTGCCGGTTGGCGATCCGTCCAAGTGGTCCGCCACGGACATCCAGCAGGAGTTGGACAACAACGTGCAGGGCATCCTGGGTTACGTGGTGCGCTGGATCGACCAGGGCGTGGGCTGCTCCAAGGTGCCGGACATCCACAACGTGGGCCTGATGGAAGACCGCGCCACGCTGCGCATCTCCAGCCAGCACATCGCCAATTGGCTGCGCCATGGCGTGACCAACAAGGAACAGGTCATGGAGACCTTCAAGCGCATGGCCAAGGTGGTGGACGGCCAGAATGCGGGCGATGCACTCTACCGGCCGATGGCAGGCAATTTCGATACGTCCCTGGCCTTCAAGGCGGCATGCGCCCTGGTGTTTGAAGGTCTGACGCAGCCTAACGGCTATACCGAACCCTTGTTGCACAAGTATCGTCTGCAGTTCAAGGCGGCCTGATCGCCATTCGCGCGACACGCAAACCGGGCAGCCTTGGCTGCCCGGTTTTTATTGTCATCGAAAAACTCCTTATTAATTTCGCACGATCGTGCTAAATTCTGCCGCATGACTGCCGGAACAGACACTGCCAAAACCGGAAAAAGCGAGCTGACCTTCGCCGCCATCGTGGATGCGTCCCTGGACATGGCCGCGACCCAAGGCATGGAAAGCCTGTCGCTGGGCCAGGTAGCCAAGCGGCTCGGTATCAGCAAAAGCGGCGTGTTTTCGCGCGTGGGCTCGCTGGAAGCCTTGCAGCAGGCCGTGCTGGACGAATATGACCGGCGCTTCGTGGCCGCCGTCTTCACCCCCGCCATGGCGCATCCGCGTGGCTTGCCGCGCTTGAATGCGCTGGTGTCGCTGTGGGTTGAACGCGCCAGCAACGTCGAATTGGCGACGGGCTGCGTCTACGTGGCGGGCGCCTTCGAATATGACGACGTGGAATCGCCACTGCGGACGGTACTGGAAGGCAACCTGCGACGCTGGCGCTCGGCCATGGTGCGCACGGTGCGCCAAGCGCTGGAAGCCGGCCATCTGCGGCCCGACACCGATCCGGAACAGCTTGTGTTCGAGGTCTACAGCCTGATGATCGGCCTGATGCATGACGCCCGCTTCCTGCGGGACCCGAAAGCCCCCGCGCGCGTACGCGCCGCCTATGACAGGCTTATCTCGACCTATCGTAGCTTTACCTACCTGGAATAACCCTATCCCCTCGCCGGCTGACGCCGGCGATTCTTTGATCTAATTTCGCACGGTCGTGCGAAATATTCTTTGGATACTGCCATGTGGATGCTGATCGCCGCTCTTGCCCTCGCCGTACTGGCCTACCTTTGGCGGCAGTGGCGCGCCTTGCTGCGTCAACTGCCTGACTGCGCGGAACATCTGGTGCTGTTCTAGTGGTCAAGCCTCATCCCGGTCTATATTCCGGAAAAGGTCATCGAAATTCCCCATGCCGCGTTCCGTCCATTTATTGATTGTCGACCCGCAGAATGATTTCTGCGACCTGCCCGAGCCATACCTGCCCAGGGATCCCCAGACGGGCGAGGCCGCCCAGCCCGCCCTGCCGGTGCCGGGCGCCCATGCCGACATGCAACGACTGGCGCGATTCATCGACGCCACCGCGCCTGCCTTGAGCTCGATCACCGTTACGCTGGATTCGCACCATCGCGTGGACATCGCGCATCCCACGTTCTGGCATGCGGGTGCAGGCCAGGCGGTCGAGCCGTTCACGCTGATCTCTGCCGCCCAACTGCGTGCGGGGCACTTTGTGCCCCGCCACGCTGACGACCTGCCGCGCACCTTGACCTATCTTGACGAGCTTGAGGCCCGCGGCCGTTACACGCTGATGGTGTGGCCGGTACATTGCGAGATCGGCACATGGGGTCACAACGTGCACCCCGACGTGCGAGCGGCGTACAACCGTTGGGAAGACGCTGGCCAGTTCATTGTGCGCAAGGTGCCCAAGGGCACCAACCCGTGGACCGAACACTACAGCGCGCTGATGGCCGAAGTGCCCGACCCCGACGACCCGCGCAGCCAACTCAACCGCAGCTTGCTGGGTTCGCTGGATCGGTCCGACCTCATCCTTGTCGCAGGTGAAGCGGGCAGCCATTGCGTGCGGGCCACGGTAGAACATCTGGCCGAACACCTGCCAGGCGGCAATCTGTCGCGGATCGTGCTGCTGACCGACTGCATGAGCCCCGTTCCGGGATTCGAAGACGCTCAAACCGCCTTCCTGCAACGCATGCGCGATCTGGGCGTACAGGAACGCACCAGCACCGACATGGCTCGCGCGCTGCAAAGCGACATCCCTGACTGACGACCGGGCTTTACGTTCGTCCTTGACGCGCATGACAACGGCCGCCTGCTTACGCCGGGCGGCCGTGAAGTACTACGCCAAAAAGTGCTGCTGAACGCCTGTTGCCAGGCCGACTGCTTAGACGCCAGCCGCGGGCTTGGCAACGTTGTCGCATGCCACGTACAAGGCGCTGATGGCCTCGCACAACGCGGGCGGTTGCTGGAACAGTCGCGAGACAAGTAAGCAACCTTGCACGGTGGCGAACACCGCGCGGCCGGCGGCCTCGGCCGAGCCAGAGAATCTCAGCGTGCCCTCAGCCGCGCCTTGGGCCAGCACACGCGCCAACCAAGCTTCGTGCGCGCGGAAAAATCCCTGCAATGCGCCGCGTACGCGATCAGACAGGCTCATGATGTCGGCGGCCAACATGCCGCCCAAACAGAGCTCACCTTCGCCGCAGGCCGCCGATTCCATCATCGACAGGTACGCCTTAAGCTGCGCTTGGGCAGGCTGTGCGGTGTCGATGCCGCGTATGGCACCCAGCGCGCGCGTGCTGTAGGCTTCGACCGCTTCGTACAGCAGGTCGTCTTTGCCTGGGAAATAATAGTGAATGCTGGACGTCTTCACGCCCACGTGCTCCGCCAGGTCGCGGTAGCTGAAACCGTTGCATCCGCGCGTGCGGATGAGCTTTTCGGCATGCGCCAGCAGCAGGTCTCGGGTTGTGTTGGGGGTCGGAGTGTCCATGGCTGAATATTACCTACTAATAGGTCGGTCCGTCATTGGTGGCCGCCCTAGTGTGTGGACCGAAGCCCGTGCGAACCCCGGCCGGGAAACATCCCGCCCCCCGGGGTTCGCATGTGCCGGCATCGGCTTAGCCTTGCACGGGCGGGTAGTCGAGTTCGCCGGTGTCGGTCAGGCCTTGGGCACGGGCGGCAGCCAGTTCCTGCTTCACTTGGGCGCGGGTCTTGTCGGCGCCGACGGCGGCAAACGCGGTCGCGGATTCGCCTTCTTCACCGAACACCAGTTCACCATTGGCGCGGGCGTTGGCTAGCTCTTGCTGCACTTGGGCGCGCGTCACGGTGCTGGCGGTGTTCAGGGGAGGCGGGTAGTCCAGTTCGCCAGCTTGGGCGACGCCGATAAACGAGGCGGACAGGATCAGGGCGGATACGAGGGTCTTCATGGTTGATCTCCAGTAAGGATCAGTGCTGCGTCAGTTGAAAGAGTCAGGGTGGGTAAACACGTTGCAGATGCTATCTATGCCTAGATAGATAAGGCTTCAAAAAAACTCAGCCTTGCACGGGCGGGTAAGCCAGTTCATTGCTTTCGGTCAGGCCTTGAGCACGGGCATCGGCCAATTCCTGCTTCACTTGGGCACGGGTCTTGTCCGAGCCAGCATCCGCAAACGTCGTGGCGGCGTAGCCTTCTTCACCGAACTCCAATTCGCCATTGGCACGGGCGGCGGCCAGTTCTTGCTGCACTTGAGCGCGCGTCACGGTGCTGGCGGTGTTCAGGGGGGCGGGTAGTCCAGTTCGCCAGCTTGGGCGGCGCCGATGAACGAGGCGGACAGGATCAGGGCGGATACGAGGGTCTTCATGGTTGAACTCCAGTAAGGATCAATGTTGCTAAACGTGGGTAAGGTCGTTACGGCTATCGGGTAATGCTGGAAGGGCTATCTATGCCTAGATAGATAAGGCTTCAAAAAAACTCAGCCTTGCACGGGCGGGTAAGCCAGTTCATTGCTTTCGGTCAGGCCTTGAGCACGGGCGGCGGCCAATTCCTGCTTCACTTGGGCGCGGGTCTTGTCCGAGCCGGCATCCGCAAACGTCGTGGCGGCGTAGCCTTCTTCGCCGAATTCCAGTTCGCCGTTAGCGCGGGCGGCGGCCAGTTCTTGCTGGACTTGAGCGCGCGTCACGGTGCTGGCGGTATTCAGTTCGGGCGGGTAGTCCAGTTCGCCAGCTTGGGCGGCGCCGATAAACGAGGCGGACAGGATCAGGGCGGATACGAGGGTCTTCATGGTCAGTTCTCCAGATGGAATAAGTGAAAAGTGCTTCAGTTGAGTTTGGGTTACGATCACTAGCTATCTACTTATAGATAGATGCTGCGATAAATAAAAAGGGCCAATCAAAATCGTCCTGCTGTATTTCTGGTTTCGGCGGCAGCGGTGTTTCCTGGGTGTTGCCTGTACTGACTTGCTGCGTTTGCTGCTTGTGCTGCGTCGATGGATGAATCTTACCTACTACTAGATAGACAACGCAAGTGGGTTTTGTGAAACTAAATATTTCATGGTGCCGGCAAGCAACGCTGTCTCGGCCCGGGGTTGGGGCCAAACCTGGGGCTACCAGGATCGCGGCGACGCGCCATAGCGCAGTTTGAAGACCTTGCTGAAATGGCTCAGGCTGGAAAAACCCACCTCGCCCGCTACCTGCGTGACGCTCATGCCGGCCTGCAACAGATCCGACGCGCGAGCCAGCCGCATGTCGCTCAGATAGGCATGTACCGAACGGCCCACGCATTCGCGCATCAATTGCTGCAGGCGCTTCTCTGACAGCCCTACCGTGCGCGCCACTAGCCCCGGCGGCCAATGTTCCGCGCAGCGGTCCCGCAACAGTTGGCACGCGCGACGAACCCGTTGATGCTCATTTTCCACGGGTCCGGCCAGCGCGTCCGGCAACGACAATAGCTGCACGAATGCCGACAGCATTTCAAGAGACTTGGCGCGATACCAGAGGCGTCGCGCCTCTGCCGCAGACGGTGCATCGCTGGAAAAGCTGCCCGCCAACGCCCGCAATCCGGCTGGCGCGTCCAGCGCCGCAACCAGGGACCCGTGCGCCGGCACGCTGACATCGCGACGAAACCGCTGGCGCAGCAAGCCGATGGGCATCGTGCCACCCAAGCGCGCCAGCGCGTCCGGCGTGTAGCGGATGTCCACCATCCGCACCCGGCGCTTGGCTGGCAGATGCGTGGCCCAGCCCATCACACGCTCGTGATTGAACAGCAGCGCTGCGCCACCCGTCACGCGCAGCGGTTCGCCCCCCTCCAGCGCCAACAGGGCCTCGCCTTCCAGCCACACCTGCATGCCGAACACCGGCGCGCCCGGCGCCGGAATCGTCAAGGTCCGGCCTGGACAACCATCCAACACCACCAGGCTGACGCCCTCATCCACCCGCTGCACCCGCTCGATAACATCTTCCCAGTCGTCGGTGGCAGGCACGGTCGGCAGCGTGCCACGCCACCATTCATGCGGCTTGACGGGACCCGTGCAGGGGTCGGGCAATGACAGAGAGGACAAGGGCGCGGCGGCGCTGGCAGGCATAGGTGTCGGGCGCAAAAAACGGGGCGGCAGCAAAACCGTCAATGGGCGCCGAAGAATCGTCAGACAGAAAAACAGAGATCTGGAATCATGCCGACGCTTAGGAATGATTCTTGTTAATTATAAATTGAACCAGGGGTAACACCGTGTCCTTTTCCAAGAAGCCGCTGCCGTTGGCGCTGTTGGCCGCCCTTGCCGCGTCGCCGGCTCTCGTCGCCGCCCAAACCGCACCGCCTGCCGCAAGCGGAGTGACCACGCTGGCCCCAGTGGTAGTGCAAGGCGCACGCGACGCGTCGCCCACTTCTGGCGCGGACTACGTGGCCACGCGTAGCCGCTCCGGCACCAAGTCAGACGCGGAACTCATCAACACGCCCCAGACCATCAACGTCATTACCCGCAACGAAATGGACCAGCGCGGCGTCACCTCGGTCGCCCAGGCCGTGCGTTACACCCCGGGGGTGATCGCGCAATACGGCGACAACGACGTGCGCTATGACTGGCTGACCATACGCGGCTTCACGCCGTCGCGCTATCTGGACGGCCTGCTGCTGCCCTTTGGCGCGCGCGGCTATTCGCAGCCACGTATCGACACCTATGGCCTGGAACGCATCGAAATCCTGAAAGGCCCGTCGTCCGGCCTATACGGCCAAAGCGCGCCGGGTGGTCTGGTCAACATGACCAGCAAGCGCCCCACCGCCGAGCCACTTAACGAAGTGGTGCTGCAGGCGGGCAGCTTCAACCGGTTCCAGGGCGCGTTCGACTTCTCAGGCCCGGCCGATGAAGAGGGCAAGTTCCTGTACCGGTTGACGGGCACGCTGCGCGACAGCGATACGCAGTATCAACACGTTGACGACGAACGCCAGTTCATCGCGCCCAGCTTCACCTGGCGTCCGTCTTCCGACACCAGCCTGAACCTGAGCGCCCAGTATCAGAAGATCACCAGCCATGGCGGCGGCGGCGCCCCCGTGCTGCCCGTCATCGGCACACTGGAAAAAAGCGACACCGCGGGCTACATCCCGCGCGACCGCTTCGTGGGCGAACCCGGCTACGACATCTTCACCAACGAACAAACCATGGTCGGCTACACGCTCGACCACCGCGTGAACAACACCTGGAGCCTGCGCCAAAGCGCCCGCTACACGAACGTCGACACCAACACGCGGCGGGTGCAGATTGGCGCGATGGTGTCAGACACCCAGGCCATTCGCTACGCCTGGGCCTTTCCCGAAACCTCGCACACCTTCCAGATCGATAACCAGTTGAACGCCAAGTTCAGCAGCGGCCCGATGCGTCATGACCTGACCTTCGGCCTGGACTACCTGCGCGAAAAGTCGCGCTACAACGAGAGCAGCCTGGGCCTGATGCTGCCCCCGGCATCCCCCTTGTTCAACGTGTTCGACCCGGAGTACGGCACCTCGGTGACGCGCCCGGCCACCGCCACGAAGATCAACATGACGCGCACCCAATTGGGCCTGTACGCGCAAGACCAGATTGAACTGGACCGCCTGCGCTTCACGTTCGCCGGCCGCTATGACTGGACCGAAGGCACCACCGACAGCGGCACCGTGGGCAGCGGCGGCCAATGGGGCTGGACGTCGCGCACGGCCGATGCCGACCGCTTCACCGGCCGCGCCGGCGTGACCTACCGCTTCGACAACGGCCTGGCGCCGTACCTGAGCTATTCCACGTCTTTCCAACCGATGACGGGCGTCACCCGCGACGGCTCGGCGCTCAAGCCGACCACGGGCGAACAGTACGAAGCCGGCGTAAAGTTCCAGCCCGATGGCTACGACAGCTTCGTCACGCTGTCAGCCTTCCAGATCACGCAAAAGAACGTCAGCACGCCGGACCCCGTCAACACCAGCTTTGTCGTGCAGACCGGCGAAGCGCAGGTGCAGGGCATCGAACTGGAAGGCAAGGCCAGCTTCGACAACGGGCTGGACCTGACCATGTCGTATGCGTTGAGCGACAGCGAAATCACCAAGACCAACGTGGCCGCGCAACGTGGCAACCAGTTGATCTTCGTGCCGCGCCATCAAGCTGCGCTGTGGGCCGACTACACGCTGCGCGACGGCCCACTGCAGGGCGTAGGCGTGGGCGCGGGCGTTACCTATCGCGGCGGTTTTTATGGCGACTTGAACAACCGCTACGCCATCCCCGCCGTCACGCTGGTGGACGCGGCCATTCGCTACGACCTGGGCCGCGTCAGCCCCACACTGGCCGGCGCGCAGGTGGCGCTGAACGTGTCGAACCTGTTCGACAAGCGCTACGTCGCCAACTGCCTGGGCACCGCCGTCAGCTGCTACTGGGGCGCGGAGCGCACAGTGATGGCGACGCTGCGGTATCGCTGGTAAATCGGGCGGGGATCGCGGGTGATTCGCGGGTGACCTGCTGAGAACGACCCGCTGAGAATGACCCGCTGGGGGTCCGCCGGTGATTCGCCGGCAAACCCTCAGCGGCCCCGGCCTACGCCGACAATTGCCGCATGACGGTGATCAGGTCCGACTTGCCTTCGAAGCCGATGCCGGGCAGCTCCGGCATCGTGACGTAGCCGCCGTCGACTTTCACCCCATCGGGAAAGCCGCCGAAGGGCTGGAACAGGTCCGGGTAGCTTTCGTTGCCGCCCAGCCCCAAGCCTGCCGCAATGTTCAGGGACATCTGGTGGCCGCCGTGCGGAATGCAGCGGCTGGCCGACCAGCCGTGCTGCTTCAGCATGTCGAGCGTGCGCAGATACTCCACCAGCCCGTAGCTCAGCGCGCAATCAAATTGCAGCCAATCACGGTCCGGGCGCATGCCGCCATGGCGGATCAGATTGCGCGCGTCCTGCATCGAAAACAGATTCTCGCCCGTCGCCATGGGGTTGGCGTAGTAGTTGCGCAGCGTGGCCTGCAACTCGTAATCCAGCGGGTCGCCCGCCTCTTCGTACCAGAACAGGTCGTACTGTGACAGCGCCTTGGCGTACTGGATGGCGGTGTCCAGATCAAAGCGGCCGTTCGCGTCCACCGCCAGCTTCTGCCCATCTTGCAGCACGCTCAAGATGGAATCGATGCGGCGCAAATCCTCGTCCAGCGACGCGCCGCCAATCTTCTTCTTCACGACCGTGTAGCCACGGTCGATATAGCTGCGCATTTCGTCCTTGAGCTTGCCGTGGTCCTGGCCCGGGTAGTAATACCCACCCGCCGCGTAGACAAACACGCGACGGTTGGCCTGGCCGTTGCCGTAGCGGTCGGCCAGCAACTGAAACAGAGGCTTGCCCTCGATCTTTGCGACCGCGTCCCACACCGCCATGTCGATGGTGCCGATAGCCACCGAGCGCTCGCCATGGCCGCCCGGCTTTTCGTTCGTGAACATGGCGTTCCAGATCTTGTGCGGATCCAGGTTCTTGCCCGTCGCGTCCACCAGCGATTCAGGATCCGCCTCCATGACGCGCGGAATGAAGCGTTCGCGCATCAGCTTGCCCTGGCCGTATCGGCCATTTGAATTGAAGCCGTAGCCCACCACCGGCTTGCCGTCGCGGATCACGTCGGTGATCACGGCGACCAGGCTCAGCGTCATCTTGCTGAAATCGATATAGGCGTTGCGGATGGGCGAGCTGATGGGCAGCGTCTGTTCGCGGATCTCGACGATTCTCATGGGTGTCTCCTGATGCGCCGGGTGTGACGGCGTAGTGGCATGGGGAACCGCTAGCGTAGAGGCGAATACCCGCACTAAGATTCACCATTATTCATTTGATTATTTACTTTCAGTGAAAACCGACATCGCGTCCGAACTGGAGTTCTTCATCCACCTGGCCCGGCTGGGCAGCCTGTCCGCCGCCGCGCGCGAGCTCAACCTGACGCCGCCCGCCGCCACCAAGCGCTTGGCGCTGATGGAGCGGCGCCTTGGAGTGCGGCTGGTGAACCGCAGCACGCGCAACCTGAGCCTGACAAGCGAAGGCGAGACGTATCTGTCGCACGCCACCAAGATCCTCGAAGATCTGCGCGACATGGAAGACGCCGTCTCCAGCAGCGGCGCCACCCCGCGCGGCGCGCTGAAAGTGAACGCCACCTTGGGGTTCGGCCGCACCACCATCGCCCCGCTGGTCTCGGACTTTGCCAAGCGCTATCCCGACGTCCAGGTCCAACTGGAAGTCACCGACCGGCCGGTGGATCTGGTGGAAAGCGGCTTCGACCTGGCGATCCGCTTCGGCGAACTGCCCGACAGACGCCTGAGCGCGCGGCGCGTCATGTCCAACCGCCGCTTCTTGTGCGCCGCGCCGCGCTATCTGGACAAACACGGCACGCCCGCCACGCTGGCCGATCTTGCATCCCACCGCTGCATCCTGCATACGCAAAACGATGAGGCGCACGGCGTGTGGCGATTCACCCGCGATGGGGAAAGCGTGGCAATCAAGGTGGATGGAGCCTTGTCCAGTAATGACGGAGATATCGTGCTGGGCTGGGCGCTGGACGGCCATGGCATATTGATCCGCTCGGAATGGGATCTGGCCAAGTATTTGCAAAGCGGACGGCTGCGAGTGGTATTACCCGACTTCACGCTGCCGTCCGCCGACCTCTTTGTGTATTACCCACAACGCAGAAATCAAACCGCCCGGGCCAGGGCGTTTATTGATTATCTGGTTGAGGTGTTCCAGCGGTCGGTGTGACGAGCCCCGCTAACTGCTAACTGCTACACGTCGCGGTTCTTTTTTGTGTTGATCCGGCCCGTCAAAAACAATGCCCCCGCATTGCGGGGGCATGGATTGAAACCGTGCGATAGCCGGGATTAGAACGGAATATCGTCGTCCATATCCGCCAGATTCGCACCGCTGCTGGCCGGGGCCGCAGCAGGCGCCGGGCGCTGTTGCGGGGCCGGGCGTTGCGCCGGGGCGCGTTGTTGTTGCGGGCGCGACGGAGCGTCGTCATAGCCGCCGCCACCACCGTAGCTGGCGCCACCGCCACCGCCGTCTTCGCGGCCGCCCAGCATTTGCATCTGGTCAGCCACCACTTCGGTGCTGTAGCGATCAGCGCCGGTGTCCTTGTCTTGCCACTTGCGCGTCTTCAGACGGCCTTCGATGTAAACCGAACGGCCTTTCTTCAGATATTCGCCGGCGATTTCAGCCAGGCGGTTGTACATGACGACGCGGTGCCATTCGGTTTCTTCGCGGCGCTCGCCCGATGCCTTGTCCTTCCAGGTGGAGGTGGTGGCGATGGACATGTTGCAGATTGCAGCCCCTTCCGGGCTGTAGCGGACTTCCGGGTCGCGACCCAGATTGCCCACGAGTATGACTTTGTTAACCGATGCCATGCCGATGTCCCTCAGTTGTTGACAGCCTGCGCCTGTGCGTTGCCGCGAGCGCGCCGGCAACAACATAAAAAGCGATGTTGAAGACCGGCTTCATGAAACACGCCGGTCATCATGACAATGACCGGCGACGCCTGGGATCCTGATGACCCCTACTTCCGTGAAGCCCTAATTTGGTACGTATTATCGACGAAAAGCCCTCACCACGCCAAACGCGATTCGTGACAAAGCGATCCACCCAGGGAATCCATTTAGAGGCTGTTGGCCGTCATTCGCAGCGCGATCAGTGACGTTTCGGGTGGGGTCGGGGACGCATCACCCGGCCGATCGCCAGCCTTGTATCACCCGTCTCATCACCCTTATGCCAGCGGCCGCAGCGCCCAGGTCACCACCAGCCACACCGCCGACAAAACAGCCGCGCCGATGAACACCGCGCTGGCGCCTGAATGAGCCGCCAGCCAGCCGCCCAACGCGCCGCCCGCGAACAGCCCCGCCGCCTGCGCCGTGTTGTAGAAGCCCAGCGCCAAGCCCTTGTAGGCCTGCGGCGCCACGCGCGACACCAGCGACGGTTGCAGCGCTTCCAGCACGTTGAAGGCGACAAAGAAGCCCGTCAGCGCGATGGCCAACGAGTAGAAACCATGGCTGGCCGCCGGCATCAATGCGCACACCAGCACCAGGCCCGCCACGGCGGCGCGCAAGGCGCCGCGATGGGCGCGGCGTTTTTCCGCCACGAACACCACGGGCACCATCAGCACGAACGACACCAGGATGACGGGCAGATAAACCTTCCACAGCTCGCGCGCGTCAAGGCCGCCTACCTTGGCCAGCAGGGCCGGCACCACGACAAACATCGACACCTGGATCAAATGCAGCACGAACACGCCGAAGTTCAGGCGCAGCAGGTCGCGGTGGGTCAGCACTTCCATCGGCCGGGCGGCTTGCATGGTGCGGGCCTGGGTGCGCGGCACCACGGGCACGACGAAACGCGCCACGGCCAGGCAGATCACGCCCAGGCAGGCAATGGTCCAGAACAGGCCGGACAAGCCCCACCAGCCCACCAGCACGGGCGACAGCACCAAGGACACCGCGAAAGACAGGCCAATCGATGCGCCCACCATGGCCATGGCGCGGGTGCGGACTTCGTCGCGGGTGGCGTCTGCCAGCCAGGCGGTGACGGCGGCCGAGATGGCGCCCGCCCCCTGGATGGCGCGGCCGATGGTGATCCAGTACACGTCATCCGCCTGCGCACAGACGATGCTGCCGGCCACGAACAGCAGCAGGCCGAACAGCACGACGGGGCGCCGGCCCCAGCGGTCGGACGCCAGGCCGAAAGGAATCTGCATGAACGCCTGGGTCAGGCCATACATGCCCAGCGCCAGGCCAACGCGCGCGGGGTCGTCTCCACCCGGCATGCCAGCCGCCGCCACGGCGAACACCGGCAGCAACAGGAACAGCCCCAACATCCGTGCGGCGAACAGGCCGGCCAATGCCACGCTGGCGCGGCGTTCGGAAGGGGTCAATTTCAGTTTGATGTCTGCCGGCATGCGGAAAATTCAACAATGACAAGGGCGGTGCGCGCGCGTGGATGTCACACGCTCACAGTCTGATCTGGCGGTGCGGCGCCGTGGCCCATACAGCCCAAATGGCGGACTGCCTTGAACGCGGGGGGACTCGGCGCGCTATAGTAACAAGTTGGCCTTTGAAACCGCTTAAAAGAGCCTGATGGACACCCGATCGACGTGACAATACGCATACGGGGTGCACGCACCCACAACCTCAAGAACGTTTCGCTGGACCTGCCGCGCCACAAACTGGTGGTCGTCACCGGCTTGTCCGGCTCTGGCAAATCTTCGCTGGCGTTCGATACGCTGTACGCGGAGGGCCAACGACGTTATGTGGAAAGCCTGTCCGCGTATGCCCGCCAATTCCTCCAACTGATGGACAAGCCGGACGTCGACCTCATCGAAGGTCTGTCGCCCGCCATCTCCATCGAGCAGAAGGCCGCCGGCCACAACCCGCGTTCCACTGTCGGCACCATCACCGAGATCCACGACTACCTGCGCCTGCTGTATGCACGGGTGGGCACGCCCTACTGTCCCGAGCACGGCCTGCCGCTACAGGCGCAGTCGGTCAGCCAGATGGTTGACGCGGTGCTGGGCTGGACGCCCGAAACGCGGCTGGCCGTGCTGGCGCCCATTGCGCGCGGCAAGAAAGGCAGCTTCGAAGACGAATGCGCCAGCCTGCAGGCGCAAGGCTATGTGCGTTTGCGCGTGGACGGGCAGTTGATGGAAATCGACGGCATGACGCCGTTGAAGAAGACCGAAAAGCACGACATCGACGTCGTCATCGACCGGCTGCGCATCAAGCCGGAAAGCAAGCAGCGCCTGGCGGAAAGCTTCGAAACCGCGCTGCAACTGGCCGACGGCCGCGCGCTGGCGCTGGACATGGACAGCGAGCACGAACAGGTGTTCTCCAGCCGCTACGCCTGCCCGGTGTGCAGCCACAGCCTGCCCGAACTGGAGCCGCGCCTGTTCAGCTTCAACAACCCGATGGGCGCCTGCCCCAGTTGCGACGGCATCGGCCAGGTGGGCTTTTTTGACCCCAAGCGGGTCGTGGCCTTTCCGGAACTGAGCCTGGCCGCTGGCGCCATCCGTGGCTGGGACCGCCGCAACGCCTTCACGCATTCGCTGTTGGCCAGTCTGGCGGCGCATTACGAGTTCGATATTGAAGCCCCGTTTGAAGAGCTACCCGAAGCGTTGCGCGACAAGGTGCTGTACGGCTCGGGCGAAGAAGAAATTTCGTTTCTCTACCTGAATGAAAAAGGCCGCAGCACGGTCAAGCGGCATACCTTTGAAGGCGTGATCCCGAACCTGGAGCGCCGCTGGCGCGAAACGGACTCGGCGACGGTGCGCGAAGAACTGGGCAAGTACCGCAATATCAAGACCTGCCCCGACTGCGCGGGGTCGCGCCTGCGTCCCGAAGCCCGCAACGTGCTGATCGGCCACGATCCGCGCGGCGGCGAGCGCCACGGCCAGGCTATCTATGAAGTCGAGGCCATGCCGCTGTCGGGCTGCCTGGCCTGGTTCCGCGACCTGAGCCTGACCGGGGCCAAGCAGGAAATTGCACAGCGCATCGTGCGCGAGATCGAAGCGCGGCTCAGCTTCCTGAACAACGTCGGCTTGAATTACCTGTCGCTGGACCGCAGCGCCGACACCATTTCAGGTGGCGAGGCCCAGCGCATCCGGCTGGCCAGCCAGATCGGCTCGGGCCTGACGGGCGTGATGTATGTGCTGGACGAACCCTCCATCGGTCTGCACCAGCGCGATAACGACCGCCTGATCGGCACCTTGCAGCACCTGCGAGACCTGGGCAACAGCGTCATCGTGGTCGAGCACGACGAAGACATGATCCGCATGGCGGACTGGGTGGTCGACATGGGCCCGGGCGCGGGCGAGCACGGCGGCGAAGTGGTGTCGCAGGGCGATCCAGAAACGGTGCAGCGCGATCCGAATTCGCTGACCGGCCAGTACCTGAGCGGCGCGCGCGAGATCGCGATTCCCGCACGCCGCCCGGTCAACGACGAACTGCCCTGGCTGACCCTGAGCGGCGCCAGCGGCAACAACCTGAAAGACGTTGAACTGCGCGTGCCTGCTGGCCGCCTCGTCTGCGTGACGGGCGTATCGGGTTCCGGCAAGTCCACGCTGATCAACGACACGCTGGCAGTCGCCGTGTCGCGCCAGTTGCATCACGCGCAAAGCGAACCCGCCCCCTACGTGTCGATGCAGGGGCTGGACAATTTCGACAAGATCATCAGTGTGGACCAAAGCCCCATCGGCCGCACGCCGCGCAGCAACCCGGCAACCTACACCGGGCTGTTCACGCCCATCCGCGAGCTTTTCGCGGGCGTGCCCGAGGCGCGTACCCGCGGCTACGATCCCGGCCGATTCAGCTTCAACGTCAAGGGCGGGCGCTGCGAAGCCTGCCAGGGCGACGGCGTGGTCAAGGTGGAAATGCACTTTCTGCCCGACATGTACGTGCCCTGCGACGTGTGCCACGGCAAGCGCTACAACCGCGAAACGCTGGAAATCCGCTACCGGGGCCGCAACATCAGTGAAGTGCTGGACCTGACGGTTGAGCAGGCGCTGGAATACTTCGAGTCCGTGCCGGCCATCTCGCGCAAGCTGCACACGCTGATTGACGTTGGCCTGTCCTACATACGCCTGGGCCAAAGCGCTACCACGCTGTCGGGCGGTGAAGCGCAGCGCGTGAAGCTGTCGCTGGAACTATCGCGCCGCAGTACCGGACGCACGCTGTACATCCTGGACGAACCCACCACCGGCCTGCACTTCCGCGATATTGAATTGCTGCTGCAAGTGCTGAACCAGTTGGTCGACAGCGGCAACACCGTGCTCATCATCGAACACAACCTGGACGTCATCAAAACGGCGGACTGGCTGATCGACATGGGTCCGGAGGGCGGCGATGGCGGCGGCTACGTGGTGGCGCAAGGCACGCCGGAAGACGTCGCGAATACGCAAGCCAGCCACACCGGGCAATACCTGGGCAAGCTGCTGCGACGCAACGCAAGCAGGTAGATCGACTTATCAACACCCCGCGAGAAACCACGCCATGTACACCCTGATCATCGGCAACAAGAATTACTCTTCGTGGTCCTTGCGGCCGTGGCTGGCGTTACGAGCCACGGGCATCGCCTTCACTGAGCAAAAGCTCGCGTTCTTCACGGAAGAGTTTTCGCGCAAGGTGGGTGCGGTGTCACCCGCCGGGCTGGTGCCGGTATTGCTGGACGACGACTTCGCCGTGTGGGATTCGCTGGCCATTTGTGAATACGTGGCCGAACGGCATCCAGATGCCGGGCTATGGCCCAAGGATGCCAAGGCCCGCGCCCGCGCGCGTTCGCTGGTGGCGCAAATGCACAGCGGCTTCGGCGCCCTGCGCAACGCCCTGCCGATGAATATCGAAGCGCATCTGCCGGGCATCAAGCTGCCCGAGGCCGCCCAACAAGACATCTCGCGCCTGCAAGCCATCTGGCACGACACTCGTGCTGAATTCGGCCACGGCGGCCCGTTCCTGTTCGGCGCATTCTCGATTGCCGACGCATTTTTCGCGCCGGTGGTGTCGCGCTTCACCACCTACGGCATCGCTGCCGCGGGCGCCGTGCGCGACTACATGGATGCGGTCCTGGCATTGCCGGCCATGCAGGATTGGATGCGGGATGCGCGCGCCGAAGCCACGTTCGTGCCCGAAGACGAACCCTACCGCAGGCACCGCTAAGCAAGCACCGCGCGCGGCCAGCCCGCCGCTTCAGCCCATCTCGAACAGGCGCTTGTGTTCTCGGATGGCGTAGCGGTCGGTCATGCCGGCGATGTAATCGGCAATGGCGCGCGCCTGCTCGTTGAACACCGGGCGCCGGTAGTCTGGCGGCAGCAGCCTCGGGTCATCAAGAAACGCCCCGAAAAGCTCACGCACGATGCGGCGCGCCTTGGCCGTCATGCGCAGCACCTGATAGTGCCGATACAGGTTGTCGAACAAGAACTTCTTCAGGGCATCGGCCTCGCGCCGGATGTCGTCCGAAAACCCCGCCAGCGGCGGTGAGCGGCGCACGTCGTCCACGCTGGCCGGCGCCGCGTCGCGGATGCGCGCCAGCGAGGTTTGCGTCAAATCGACGATCAACGTGTTGATCATGCGGCGGATGGTTTCCGCCACCGCGCGGCGCGGCGCCAGGCCCGGATAGCGGTCCAGCACATAGGCGTGATGCCGTTCGAAGATCGACACGTCCTGCAGTTGCTCAATCGTGATCAACCCGGAGCGCAGGCCGTCGTCGATATCGTGGTTGTTGTAGGCGACTTCATCGGCCAGGTTGGCCAGTTGCGCTTCCAGCGATGGCTGCGTGCGGTTCAGGAAGCGTTCGCCCACATCGCCCAACTGGCGCGCGTGTGCGGCCGAGCAATGCTTGAGGATGCCTTCGCGCGTTTCAAAGCAAAGGTTCAGGCCGTTGAAGTCCGCGTAGCGCTCTTCAAGCTCGTCCACCACACGCAGGCTTTGCAGGTTGTGCTCAAAACCGCCCGCCTCGGGCGCCAGTTCGCGCATGCAGGCGTTCAGCTCGTCCTGCCCTGCGTGGCCGAAGGGCGTATGGCCCAGATCGTGCGCCAGCGAAATGGCTTCGGTCAGGTCTTCCGACAGTTTCAGGCTGCGGGCCAGCGTGCGCGCAATCTGCGCCACTTCCAGGCTGTGCGTCAGGCGCGTGCGAAAGAGGTCGCCTTCATGGTTGACGAAGACCTGGGTCTTGTACTCCAGCCGGCGAAACGCGCCGGAATGCACGATGCGGTCGCGGTCGCGCTGAAATTCGGTCCGGTTCTCGGGCGGCGGCTCTGCCGTTTTCCGACCACGCGATTGAGACGGGTCGGATGCGTAAGAAGCCAGTTCATTCATCTGCAACACCGTCTCCAATCGCGGTTACTGGGTGGTTCGGGACAAGACGGCGCGCACAGCGTCGTCGGGGGCCGCGCGCATGAAGGCTTCGCCGATGCGCGGCATGAGCACGTAACGGATGGACCCGCCTTCCGTTTTCTTGTCGACCTGCATCAGGTCCAGCCAGCGGTCGGCGCCCAGGTCGGGCGCCACGACCGGGCAGCCGATGGCGGCCACCAGCGCGCGCACGCGCTCGACATCGGCGCGGTCAAAGCCGGCCACGTCGGCAGACAATTCCGCCGCCTGCACCATGCCGCAACCGACGGCCTCGCCGTGCAGCCAGGCGCCATAACCCAGGCCGGATTCAATGGCGTGGCCGAAGGTGTGGCCCAGGTTCAGGATGGCGCGCAAGCCGGATTCGCGTTCGTCCTTGCCCACCACCTGCGCCTTCAGTTCGCACGAACGGCGGATGGCATGGGCGACGGCCTGCGGGTCCAGCGCGCGCAGCTTCGCGGCGTTTTCTTCGCACCAGGTCCAGAAATCGGGGTCCAGGATCAGGCCGTACTTGATGACTTCGGCCAGCCCCGCCGACACTTCCCGCGCGGGCAGGGTGTTCAGCACATCGGTGTCGATTTCGACCGCCACGGGCTGGTAGAAGGCCCCGATCATGTTCTTGCCCAGCGGATGGTTGACGGCGGTCTTGCCGCCCACGGACGAGTCCACCTGGGCCAGCAGGGTGGTGGGCACCTGCAGAAAGCGCACGCCGCGCATGTAGACGGCGGCCGCAAAGCCCGTCATGTCGCCGATGACACCGCCGCCCAACGCCACCAAGACGCAACGGCGGTCCAGGCGGTGGGTCAGCAAGGCGTCGAAGATCAGGTTCAGCGACTGCCAGTCTTTGTAGGCCTCGCCATCCGGCAGTTCGATGCGCAACACGCGCTTGCCGGTGCGCGCCAGCGCCGCTTCGGCGCGTTCGCCGTACAGCGCCGCCACCGTGGGGTTGGTCACAACCGCAATCGCGGTGGCGTCGGCGGGAATGCACTGGTCCAGGGCATCGATGCGGCCGGGGCCGATGTGGATCGGATAGCTTCCGCCCGGGGTGTCGACGTCAACAACGTTCATATGCGCTTCTCAAAGGCTTGTAATTGCGGCAGCAGCGCCTTGACCAGGGTGTGGATGGGCGTCGCGCCCGTTTCCACGACCAGATCGGCCACTTCTTTATAGAGGGGTTCCCGCAGGGTCATCAGGTCCCGCAGGGTGCCGCGGGGGTCCGCCGTGGCCAGCAAGGGCCGGTTGCGGTCGCGGCAGGTCCGGCGGAATAATTCGTCCACGCTGGCCCTTAAATAGATGACAATTCCGCGCTCGCGCAGCCGCTGGCGATTTTCAGCGGCGAGGATGGCGCCACCGCCCGTGGCAAGAATTATGTTGCGCCGTTGGGTACACTCCTCCAAGGCGGCGGACTCTCGGCGACGAAAACCGGCTTCGCCCTCGATTTCGAAGATAACCGGCACCCGAACGCCGCAACGCGCCTCGAGCTCATGATCCAGATCCATAAACTCGCGCCCCAACGCACGCGCCAGACTACGGCCTATGGTGGTCTTGCCCGCGCCCATCATCCCCACAAGGAAGACAGGCAGATCGTGCGGCAACGGCACCGTCTTGCCTGTGCATTCGATGGCGCAAGGCACGTTTTCGGGCGCCTCGCCAGTGGGCGCTGGGTCCGGGTCAGCTTCCGGACATGAGTGGGCGGAAAAGTTCATGCCGGCATTATCACATCTGCCGCCAGTTGCCCGCGCACCACACAGAACAATCTTGTTACAGAAACCGATCCTTCTCGCTGAGATGGGCCCGGAGATACCCGTAAAATCGCCGCGATGAGCAAGCCCCAGAATTCCTCCAAGAAAGACAAGCCCGCCAAGAGCGGCTCCCCGATCCTGCGATTCTTCGTAAAAACCGGCATCTTCTGTGTCGGTCTGTTCCTGTGCGGCGTATTGCTGGCCGCAATGGCGCTGGCGCTGGCTTGGCCCAACTTGCCAAACCTGAACGCCATGACGGACTATCGCCCGCGGGTGCCGCTGCGCGTCTACACGGCGGATCGCGTCCTGATCGGCGAGTTCGGCGAAGAACGCCGCAACGTGCTGCGCTTCAATGAGATTCCCGACGTCATGAAGTCGGCGGTGCTGGCGGCCGAGGATGACCGCTTCTACCAGCACGGCGGGATTGACTGGATGGGCGTGGTGCGGGCTGGCCTGACCAACCTGATCAACATGTCGAAGACGCAGGGCGCCAGCACGATCACAATGCAGGTGGCGCGCAACTTCTACCTGTCGTCGGAAAAGACCTATTCGCGCAAGTTCTACGAACTGCTGCTGACGTTCAAGATCGAGAACGAGCTCACCAAGGACCAGATCCTGGAGCTCTACATGAACCAGATCTACCTGGGCCACCGCGCTTACGGCTTCGCGGCCGCATCGCGCGCCTATTTCGGCAAGCCGCTGTCGGAAGTGACGCCGGCCGAAGCCGCCATGCTGGCCGGCATTCCGAAGGCGCCCTCGCGCTTCAACCCGATTTCAAACCGCCCCCGCGCCGAACTGCGCCAACGCTACGTGCTGGGCCGCATGCTTTCGCTGGGCTACCTGACCGAGCCGGAATACAAGCAGGCGATGGCGCAACCCATCGTCATGAAGTCGGCGGAAGGCACGCCAGCCGGCGGTTATGCCATCCATGGCGAATACGTGGCTGAACTGGCGCGCCAACTGCTCTACAACGTCTATCAGGACAACGTCTACTCGCGCGGCATCAACATCTACACCACCGTGCAGTCCAAGGACCAGGAAGCGGCCTATCGCGCCGTGCGTGAAGGCGTGCTGGACTACACCCGCCGCGCGCCCTACCCCGGCCCCGAAGAGCAGTTGGACCTGCCGCCGGGCACCGAGAACAATCCGGCCGCGCTGGATGAATTCCTGGACGGCGTGTTCGACAAGTTCAGCGACAGCGGCGACCTGCTCACCGCCCTGGTGCTGTCGGCCAGCCCCACCGAAGTGAAGCTGGCGCGCAGCTCGCGCGAAATCATCACCATCACGGACAAGAAAGTGCTGGCCGTCGTGGCGCGCGCGCTGAACGACAAGGCCAAGCCCGACCAGCGCATCAAGCGTGGTTCGGTGGTGTACATCCGCAAGTTCGGCGACCACTGGGAAATCATCAACCTGCCGGCGGTGCAAGCGGCATTCGTGGCCCTGACCCCGCAAGACGGCGCCATCCGCGCCATGGTGGGCGGCTTCGATTTCTATCGCGGTAACTTCAACCGCGTGACGCAAGCCTGGCGCCAGCCCGGTTCCAACATCAAGCCGTTCATCTACGCCGCCTCGCTGGAGCGCGGCCTGACCCCGGCCACGCAGATTTCCGACCAGCCGTTTGAACTGACCGCGGCGCAAACCGGCTCCAAGGCCTGGAACCCCAAGAACTACGGCAACCAGTACGAGCCCATGCTGACCTTGCGCCAGGGCCTGTACAAGTCGAAGAACATGGTGTCGATCCGCATCCTGCAGGCCATTGGCCCGCAATACGCGCAAGACTATCTGACCCGTTTCGGCTTCGACAAGGCGCGTCAGCCGCCCGTGCTGCCGCTGGCGCTCGGCGCGGGCTCCGTGACGCCGCTGCAACTGGCGGGCGCGTTCTCGGTGTTCGCCAACGGCGGTTACCGCGTCACGCCCTACCTGATCGACCGCGTTACCGACAGCAGCGGCAAGGTCATCATGCAGTCCCGGCCCGTGGTGGCCGGCGACGCGGCGGCACGCGCCATTGATCCGCGCACCGCCTGGGTCATGGACGACATCCTGCGTGGCGTGGCCACCTACGGTACCGCCGCGCGCGCCCGGGTGCTGCTCAAGCGCAACGACATTGCCGGCAAGACGGGTACCACCAATGAATCCGTGGACGCCTGGTTCTCGGGCTACACCCCGAACCTGGTGGCAACGTCCTGGCTGGGCTTTGACCAGCCCAAGTCGCTGGGTTCGCGCGAAACCGGCGGCGGCGTCGCCATGCCGATCTGGGTCGATTACATGCGGGAAGTGCTGAAGGGCGTGCCGGAAGAAAAGCCGCGCCCCCGTCCCGACGGCCTGATCGTGGAAAACGGCGAGTTCTACTTCTCGGAGTTTCCCCCGGGGCAGGCCGTCGCCCGCCTGGGCCTGCCCGAGGCTGATACGCTGGGTGAATTCCTGAACGGCCTGGGTAGCAGCAACCCGGACACGCAGATCAAGGTGGCACCGGGCGTGGGCACGCAAAACACCGCGCCCTGGTCGCAGAAGATCCCGTTCTGACGCAACAAGGCCGGCCTGGATAGGCCGGCCTTATTACTGCTGACAGCTTCCAGCGCCTTACCGCAGCACTGCTTCGGCCGGCCTGAAACGCTTGAAATCCCAATGCCTGCCTGGCGCGGCGTCCAGCAACTGACGCGTGTAGCCGTCCTGCGGCCGGGTCAGCACCTCGGCCGCCTCCCCTGCCTCGACGATCTGCCCCGACTTCATCACAACGATGGAGTTGCAGATCTGCGCCGCGACCCGCAGGTCGTGCGTAATGAACAGCACCGCCGTGTCGGTGCGGGCGCGTATGTCTTCAATCAGTTCCAGCACCTGCGCCTGTACCGACACGTCCAGCGCGGACACCGCCTCGTCGGCGATCAGGATGTCGGGCCGCAGGGCAAGCGCCCGCGCGATGCAGATGCGCTGGCGCTGCCCGCCCGAAAACTGATGCGGATAGCGATCCATGGTGTCCGCCCCCAGCCCGACGATATCCAGCAGCTCGATGGCTCGCGCCCGGGCTTCGTCTTGCGGCACGCCAAAATTGCGCATGCCCTCGACAATGGAATCGCCCACGCGGATGCGCGCATTGAGCGAGCGGTACGGATCCTGGAACACGACCTGGATGCGTTTGCGCACGGGATGAAATTCCCGTTTGCTGGCGGTGGCGATCTCGGTACCGTCTAGGCGCACGCTGCCTGAACTGGGGTCGATCAGGCGCGCGATGCAGCGCGCCAGGGTGGACTTGCCCGAACCCGACTCGCCCACGATGCCGACGATCTCTTTCTTGCGCAGCGTAAAGCTGACGTCGCGCACGGCGTGCACCGCGCGCCTGGCCTTGAAAAAGCCGCGTTCGGCATAGGTCTTTTGCAGCCCCTTTACCACCAGCACGGGTTCGCCTTCAGGCGTCTGCCGCGCTGCCGGCGCCAGGCCCGGCACCGACGACACCAGCATGCGCGTGTAGGCCTCTTTCGGGCGCGCCAGGATCTCGTCGCGGGTTCCAACCTCCACCAGCCTTCCACGGTTCATCACCGCAATGCGGTCGGCAATCTCGGCCACCACGCCGAAGTCGTGCGTGATGAACAACACCGCGGTGTTGTGCGACTTCTGCAGCTCCAGGATCAGCGCCAGAATCTGCTTCTGGGTCGTCACGTCCAGCGCGGTGGTGGGCTCGTCGGCGATGAGCAGCTTGGGGTTCAGGATCAGCGCCATGCAGATGACGATGCGCTGGCGCTGTCCGCCAGACAACTGGTGCGGATAGGACTGGTAGATGCGCTCCACGTCCGGCAACCGCACCGACTCCAGCATGTCCAGGATCTTGCGCTTGCGGGCGGCCGCGTCCAGGCCGCTATGGGTACGCAGCACCTCGTCGATCTGCCAGCCCACCGTGCGCACGGGGTTGAGCGCCGTCATGGGTTCCTGGAACACCATGGACATGCGGGTGGCGCGCAGTTCCCGCAGGCGCTCCGGCGTGCACGCCAGCACATCTTCGCCGTCAAGCAGGATGCGGCCGGCACTGGCCCGCAGCGCGTCGGGCGCCAGCAGGCCCATCACCGAAAACGACGTAACGGATTTGCCCGATCCGGATTCCCCGACCACGCACAGGGTTTCACCGGCGTGTATGTCGAAACTGATGCCTTCGACCACGTGGCGCGGCTCATCCGCCGGCGCGCCCACCAGCGCCACCGACAGGTTCTGCACTTGCAACACCGGCATTGTGGAATCGTTCATGTCAGACCCTCCGTGCCATCTTGGGATCCAGCGCGTCACGCATGGCGTCGCCCAGCATGTTCACACTAAGCACGATCAACGCCAGGAACAGGCCCGGCAGCAGGATCAGCCCAGGCTTGATCTGGAAGTACATGCGGCCCTCGGCAATGACGTTGCCCCAGGACGGGAACTCCGGCGGCATGCCCACGCCCAGAAAGCTCATGACCGCCTCGGACAGCATGGCGGACGCGAAAATGAAGGTGCCCTGCACGATCAGCGGCGCCACCGTGTTGGGCACCAGATGGCGCATCATCAACACGTGCGTGGGCGTGCCCAGCGAGATGGCGGCTTCCACATAGGGCTCGTCGCGCAGGCTCAGGATCAGGCCACGCACCAGGCGCACCACGCGTGGAAATTCAGGCACGGCAATGGCGATCAGCACCGTCAGCATGCTGGCGCCGGTCACCGCAACCAGCGCGATGGCCAGCAGAATACTGGGCACGGACATGATGCCGTCCATGACGCGCATGATGACCATGTCGGCCGCGCGAAAGTAGCCGGCGATCACGCCCAGCAGCAGGCCCGGTATCAACGCGGCCACGGCGGTGCCCGCGCCGATCATCAGCGAGATGCGCGCGCCGTGAACCACGCGCGACAGCACGTCGCGGCCGTAGGCGTCGGTGCCGAACCAATGCTCGGCCGAAAAGCCCTGCAGGCGCTGCACAGGGTTGATGGCCATCGGGTCGGCCAGGCCCAGCAGATTGGCCAAGATGGCGGCCAGCACGATGATCGCAAGCATCACCAGCGCGGCCATGACCGGCCAGGTGGACAGCGTGCGCATCAGCGCGGACCTGGGTCGTTTGCGGATGGCGGGCGCGAGGCCGGCCCCACCCGCTATCGAGTGTATGGAAGTGGACATGCGGGTTCCTTCAATAACGGATGCGCGGATCGAACACCGAGTACAGGACGTCGATGGTCAGGTTCACGCCGATGTAGACCAGCGAGAACAGCAGGATCAGCCCCTGGATCAGCGGATAATCCCGGGCCAGCACGGACTCGACCACCAGCCGGCCCAGGCCGGGCAGGTTGAACACCGACTCCGTGACGACCACGCCGCTGATAAGCAGCGCGATGCTGACGCCGATCACGGTGATGATGGGCACGGCCGCGGTGCGCAGCGCGTGCGCCATCATCACGGCGCGTTCGGTAATGCCCTTGGCGCGCGCGGTGCGGATGAAGTCTTCGCCCATCACTTCCAGCACGCTGCTGCGCGCGATGCGCGCAATCAGGGCGACAAAGCCCGTGCTGAGCGCAAGGGTGGGCAGCAGCAGTTGCATGCCGAAGGCCCAAAGGCCCGCCGACGGCGACTTATAGCCCTGCACGGGCAGCCAGCCCAACTTCATGGCGAAGAGCAGGATCAGGGCATAGCCGGTGACGAAGATGGGCACCGAAAAGCCCAGTACCGAAAATGCCATCACCGCCCTATCCGCGCGGGTGCCGCGCCGCCAGGCCGCGAACACGCCCAGCGGCACCGCGATCAGCGTGGACAGCAAGATGGTCGACAGCGCGAGGGCCAGCGACGGCCCCACGCGGCTGCTGATCATCGCGGTGACGGGTGTGCCCGAATGCAGCGACACGCCCAGATCACCCCGCAGCACCTGCCCGCTCCACAGGAAAAACTGGGTGGCCAGCGACCGGTCCAGCCCCATGTGTTCGCGGATCTGCGCCAGTTGCGTCTCGGTGGCCGCATCGCCCGCCAGCATCAGCGCCGGATCCCCCGGCGTCAGCCGCAGCAGGCAGAACACCAGCACGGCCACCGTCAGCACCACGGGAACCGTGGCCAGGATGCGTCTGAGTAGGTAGCTGAACATGCTGGCTTACCGGCTGGCTTTCTTGATGTTCCAGAACACCGGCGCGGGCGATTCCAGCACGCCCGACAGCTTCTTGCTGTAGGCCGCGGCCGTCTCGATCTGGCCCAGTGTGATGGCCACGCCTTCATCCAGCATCACGTCCTGCAACTGCTCGGCGATCTGCTTGCGTTCGGCTTCCGTCGCCGCCACCAGGAACTGGTCGCGCAGCGCTTCCACCTTCGGCACGGTCGGCCAGCCGAACCAGGCCTTCTCGCCGTTGGCCGACACGCCATAGTTGCGCAGCGGATCCATGATTTCGCTGACGTGCCACGTGGTCACGAAGATGCTCCAGCCGCCCTTGGCCGGCACGTCGCGGTTGGCGCGGCGCGACAGCATGGTCATGAAGTCCATGGCTTGCAGTTGCACGTTGAAGCCTGCCTGGCGCAACTGCTGCGCCATCACCACGGGAATGGCGGAGGCCATGGCAATGTCGGTGGCGTGCAGCACCACCACGGGCGTGCCGTCATACTTGGCTTCTTTCAGCAGCGCCTTGGCCTTGTCGATGTTGGACGGCACGATCATGTCGGCGCGCGTATCGCTGGAATAAGGCAGGCCGCAGCCGAACACCGCGCCGCAAGTCTTGAAGAATTCCGGATCGCCTACCTGCGCCTTCAGGATGTCGTCCTGGCCGACCGCGTACATGGCGGCCTGGCGTACCAGCTTGTTGTCGAAAGGCGCGTTGAGTTGGTTGAAGCGGTACATGGGCTGGTAGCCCATCTTGTCCAGCACCCGCAGCGTCAGGTCGGGTGAACTCTTCACCATCGGCACCAGGTCGAAGGGCACGGTCTCGATGTAATCGACCTCGCCGCCCAGCAAGGCGTTCACGGTCGTCATCGGGTCGGCCATGGCCACCCATTCCACGCGGTCCACGTTCACCACCTTGCCGCCCGCCGTCCAGCTGGGCGCTTCCTTGCGCGGCACGTAGTCGGTGTTCTTTTCGTAGACCGTCTTCACGCCCGGCTGGAATTCCTTTTGCACGAACTTGAAAGGCCCCGACCCCGTGTAGTCGGTGATGGCCTGCGCCACCGGCGTCTGCGCCACGCGCTTGGGCATCATGAAGCTGGGCAGGCCGCTGGGCTTGCCCAATGCCGACAACACGTCCGCGGGCTCCTTCAGCACGATCTTGAAGGTCTTGTCGTCAACGACATCCATCGACGTGACCAGCGGCATCAGCTGGCGGCCAGTCTTGTCCGACTGCGCCCAGCGCTGGATCGACGCCACGCAATCCTCGGCTTTCACCGGCGTGCCGTCATGCCATTTCAAGCCATCGCGCAGCGTGAACGTGTAGGTCTTGCCGTCCGGCGAGATCTCCCACTTGTCCGCCATCTGCGGCTGGACCTTGTTGTTCGCGTCCGTCGCCAGCAGCGTGTCGTAGATCATGTAGGCGTGATTGCGCGTCTGGTGCGACGCGGTCAGCACGGGGTCCAGCACGGTCAGCTTGCTGGCCATCACCACCGTCAGCGTTTCCGCCTGCGCGGGCGCCCAGGCTAAGGCGGCGGCGCAAGCCAGCGTGGCGCCGACGCGGCCCAGACCGTAGCGGGTTTCAAGTCTTTCAGCGTTCAGATAAGCCATGTCATTCCCTTGAAGTTTTTATGGATGAACGGGGCCTGTGGCCGGCCCCTTGAGTCGGTAGCGATCGGATCAGACGATGTCGAACGACAGCGGCGACATCTGCTCGGCGCTGCGGCCAGCCACCAGGTCGCGCGAAGGCACCAGCGCCTCGGCGCGGCGCTGGGCCTCGTCCACCTGCTCGGCGGCCTTGCGGTAGTCCAGCGAATGCACCTGCCCCTCATGCACCACACGATGGCCGTCGATGTACACGGTATGCACGGCGCGGTCCGCGGCGGCGTAAACCAGGCTGCGCACCGGGTCGCGTGACGGGCGCATCAAGTGATGCGTCATGTCGACCATCACCAAGTCGGCACGCGCGCCCACGGCGATGCGGCCCAGGTCGTCGCGGCCCAGCGCCTTCGCGCCCCCGACCGTCGCAGCGTGGAACACTTCGCCCGTGGTGACGGCGCGTGGCGTTTGCGCCATCAAGCGGGCCAGATAGCCCACGTGGCGCATTTCCTCGATCATGTTGTGCGGATAGGTGTCCGTGCCGATGCCCAGGTTGATGCCCGCGCGGCGATAGCGCCCGAAGTCGCGCAGCGCCATGCCCCGGCGCATGAAGACCGTGGGACAGTGCGCCACGCTGGCGCCTGTTTCAGACAGAATGGACAGGTCGGTCGCCGTGTTCCAGTGCGTATTCGGATGGTCGTCCACGAAGATGCCGTGGCCCACGATGCTGCCGGGGTCCAGCACACCCAGGCTGTGCAGCCACTGAATCGGCGTCAGGCCATGGCGGCGCGTGATCTCGTGAAATTCCGGCAGCGACTGCGCGGCGTGCGTCTGCCAGCCGATGCCACGGCGCTTCGCCTCCTGGTGGCTGGCCTTCAGCAGTTCCGGCGTGCAGGTGTCGATCTGCGCCGGCACCAGCATGCCCGTCAGCCGGCCGCATGCATGCGCCTCGGCCTTGTCGATCAACGCCAGCGCGCGTTCCATGCCCGCCTCGCCGGCCTTCTCGTTCCATTCGTATTCCACAACATGGCCGTTGCGCGTGTACCAGCGCGCCGAGCGGAACATGGGCGCGATATAAGCCCGCAACCCGCTCTGCACCATGATGTCGATCCACTGCTCGTGCGCCACCGACATATCCACCACGGTCGTCACGCCGGACATCAGCAGTTCGGCGGCGGCCAGCGTCAGTTGCGCGGGCGCGGCCTCGTCGTCGCCTTCCATCGTGGGCATGTACTCGTACAGGTTTGAGTTGTACAGGCCCGCCGATCCGGTCTCGTCCGTGTAGCCCTTGTTGATGGGCTCATGCACCAGATGGCTGTGGATGTCCACCAGGCCCGGCATCACCATCATGCCGCTGCCACTGACGATTTCCGCATCTGGCGCCACCGCCTGCGCGCCCGGCCCGACGTGCGTGATGCGCCCGTCCGCGAACGCCACGTCGGCGTTCTTCATGTAGACGTGCCGCTGGCGTGCTTCGTCCCAGGCAACCACAACATCGGCGTTCTTGATCAAGGTAGTTTTCAACGCAATATCCTCCGAATGAATGACGGGTATCCGTGTGGCACGCTAGCGCCAGGCGGGCTGCGCGCCCTTGCGGGCGCTGGGTGGCGCAAGACTGGGCAGCCCGCGCGGCAAGAACGTTCCCTGGCCCGGCGCGCCGGCAAAACGCTCGCCGTCCCAAACGACTTGTCCGCGCAACAGGGTCATCGCGGGCCAGGCCCGCAGCGTCATGCCCGCATATGGCGTGTAGTCCACCGCGTGGTGCAGGTGTTGGTTGGTGAGCGTGAATTCGCGCTCTTCCCAGATCACCAGGTCGGCGTCGCTGCCGATGGCCAGCGTGCCTTTTTGCGGGTACAGGCCATAGGCGCGCGCCGGCTGGGTCGCGGTCAGCTCAACGAAACGGTTCAGGCTGATGCGCCCGCCCAGCACGCCTTCCGAATACAGCAGCGGCATGCGCGTTTCAATGCCGGGGATGCCATTCGGAATATGGCGAAACGCCACCTCTTTGCCGCCGGGCGTCTTGCCGTCGTCGCCGGTCAGATTGAAGGGCGAGTGGTCCGACGAAAACACCGTGAACAGGCCGTCCGCCAGCCCCTGCCAGATATCGTCCTGGCTGGACTTGTCGCGCGGCGGGGGGCTGCACACGCAGCGAGCGCCGACATAGCTGTCGTCCGTGCCCAGGTCGGCGGCAGTCAGCAAAATGTATTGCGGGCAGGTTTCGGCATAGACGTTCAGGCCCTTGGCGCGCGCGTCACGGATCTGCGCGACGGCCTCGCCGCCCGAGATATGCACCAGCAGGATGGGCACGTCGATAAGTTCGGACAGCGCGATCGCGCGATGCGCGCCCTCGCGCTCCACCAGCGTCGGCCGCGACACGGCATGAAAGCGCGGCGCGGTGCGGCCCGAGGCTTCCAGCCGGCGCGTCAGCCAGGCGATGCAATCCGAATTCTCGGCATGAATCATCGCCATGCCGCCATGCGTGCGCGCCACGTCCAGCACGTCCAGGATCTGGCCGTCGGACAGCTTGAGCGCGTCGTAGGTCATGTACAGCTTGAACGAGGTGTAGCCTGCCTTGATCAGCCGCGGCAGTTCGTCGTTCAGCACGGCGGGCGTGGGGTCGGTCAGGATCAGGTGGAAGGCGTAGTCCACGCAGGCGCGGCCTTCGGCACGCTGGTGGTAATCGTCAATGGCGGCCTGCACGGTGCCGCCCTTCTGCTGCGCCGCGAACGGAATCACGGTGGTCGTACCACCGCAGGCGGCTGAACGCGTGCCGGTGAAAAAGTCGTCCGCCAGTTTGACGGGCGGCGCCATCGGTTGGTCCAGGTGGCAATGCGCGTCAATGCCACCCGGCGTCACCACGCGCCCGGCCACATCAATCTCGCATAGGCCCGGCGCCAGGCCACGCCCGATCTGCACGATGCGGCCATCCGATATCCCCAGATCCGCGCGACAGGTATCGCCAGCGGTCGCCAGCACCGCGTCGCGCAGCACCAGGTCAAAACCTTGCTTCGTCATATGCGTCAGCCCGTCTGATCCGCCCTTTCCGTGTCGCGAAAAGCGCGGCCGGATGGACATGTTGTGAGCGGATTCTAGGCTGAATACAAGAATGATTACGCTAGTGATTACCCTGAAATATACATTTCAATAGTAAATTGTTAACATTATTTCCGACCGCACCTCAAGCCGCGTCTCCAACGGCGGCGGCTGATCGGGTATCTTCACGTTCACCCGTCATGTTGCGAACAACATGAGGTCTACAAGCGGCAAGAAGCCGCTCATTACCCAGGGCGGCGATCCCGTCCTGGCTTTTCACGCGCAAACCAAGAACGAGCCCATGGCATCAGACAAACGCGAAACTTCGGTCACCGGCATCTACGAGCGCATCTATCGCGCCATCCTGGACAACCGCCTGAAACCCGGCACCAAGCTGGTCGAAGAGCGCCTGGCCGAAATCTTCGAAGTCAGCCGGCCGCGCATCCGCGAGGTGCTTGCGCGCCTGGCCCACGAACAGATTGTTGAACTGTTTCCCCAGCGCGGCGCGTATGTGGCCAAGCCGTCGATCGAGAAAGCACGCGACGTCTTCGAGGCCCGCAGGCTGATCGAACCCGCCGTGGTGCGGCGCCTGACGCAGAACCTCACCCCTGAAAAACTGGCGCGCCTGCGCGAGCACGTCGTCCTGGAACACGACGCCCGCAAGCGCGACGACAAGCGCGCCATCATCCGGCTGGCGGGGGAATTCCATATCCTGCTAAGCGAATTGGCGGGCAACGGCGAACTGGCGCGCACCATGCGCGAACTGTCCACGCTGACCTGCCTGGTCATCTTCCTGTACAACCTGCCCACCGCCACAAGCTGCCGCGACGACGAGCACGAACTCATCACCGAAGCCATTGCGGCCCGCGACGCCCAGCGCGCCGAGGAACTGACACTGCATCACCTGGAGCACATCGAACAAAGCGTAAAGCTGGAATCGGTGGAAGAAACCGTGGACCTGGAAGAAGTGTTCAAGTTCTGACCCTGGCCACATAAGCCCGGCGAAGAAAACAATAAGCCCCAGGGTCGTAAAACCTGGGGCTTATCAACAAGCTTGAATGCATGCCTGCGCTGGGCAGGCCGGCCGTTTACCAGCCAGGCCGGCCTTACAGTTTCAGCGTAACGGGCACGCCGGCCGCAGCCGAGCAGATCTGGGACAAGGCGTCTGGCAGTTGCGGGCCACCCCGGGTGTCGTTCCAGTGTTGGCCGTCGTAGCGGTAATGGAAGCCGCCGCTGCGCGCGGCCACCCAGAGCTCCTGCATGGCGGCCTGACTGTTCACGACGACATGGGTGTTATCTTCAAAGACCATGGTCAAGACATTGCCGCTGCGGCTGGTTTCCACATCGACGTCGAGCGAAGCCGCCCAGTCATCGGCCTGGCTTTCGATGCTGTCCAGCACCTGGTCGATCAACGCAAGAAATTCGGTTTCGGTCATAATCGAGCCTGCAAGAATTACGGAGTTCCCAGTGTTCCAATTGGCATTCAGCCGCATGGCTCTTCGCATTGTAGCCACGCTTGTGGCCTCCGGCATGGTGGCGGCCTGCGGGTACAAGGGGCCTTTATATATGCCGACGCCTGACGGCAAGCCGCCGTCGAGTTCGCAACCCACGCCGCAAATTCCGGCCCCGCCCTCGATTCCATGACGTCTGCCTATCCCTTGCCGCCCGAGCTGGCCGGTCATCCTTATTTCCAGTACCGCAATAACGTACTGTACGCCGAGGATGTTCCCCTGGACCATCTGGCGCATAGGCTAGGCACCCCGCTGTACGTCTATTCGCGCGCGGCCCTCAAGGCCGCCTGGGAAACCTACCATAGCGCCATCGGGCAACGCCCCGTGCTGGTCTGCTACGGCATGAAGGCCAATTCAAATCTGGCGGTGTTGAAGGAATTCGTGCGGCTGGGCGCGGGCTTTGACATCGTTTCGGGCGGGGAACTCAAACGCGCGCTGGCGGTGGGCGCCGATCCGTCCAAGGTCGTATTTTCCGGCGTGGGCAAGCAAGCCTGGGAAATGCGCGACGCGCTGGCGGCCAAGGTGAAGTGTTTCAACGTGGAGTCCGAAGCCGAGCTGCACCGCCTGTCCGACGTGGCCGAAGCACTTGGCGTGCGAGCCCCGGTGTCGCTGCGCGTGAACCCCGACGTGGACGCGCAGACGCACCCCTATATCTCCACCGGCCTGAAAGAGAACAAGTTCGGCATCGCCATCGAATCAGCGCTGGACGCCTATCGCGTTGCGCGGTCCTTGCCGGGCCTGGACATCGTGGGCGTCGACTGCCATATCGGCTCGCAACTGACCGACATCAGTCCCTATTTCGATGCGCTGGAAAAGTTGCTGGACCTGATCGACGCGTTGGATCACGAAGGCATTCGCATCGCTCATCTGGACCTGGGCGGCGGCCTGGGCATCCGCTATACGGATGAAACACCCCCTTCGCCCAAGGCGTTGCTGGATCGCGTGTTTGAACGCCTGAATGCGCGCGGCCAGGGGCATCTGCATCTGGTGCTGGAACCAGGCCGTTCGCTCGTCGGCAACGCGGGCGTGCTGCTGACCACCGTGCAGTATCTAAAGCATGCCGAAGCCCGCAACTTCGCCATTGTCGACGCCGCCATGAACGACTTGCTGCGCCCCGCGCTCTATGAGGCCTACCATGGCGTGCAAGCGCTGCGCCCGCGCGCCGGCGATCAAGTGGAATATGACATCGTCGGCCCCGTCTGCGAAAGCGCCGACTGGCTGGCCAGACAACGCAAGCTGGCGATCAAGCAGGGCGATGTGCTGGCGGTGGAATCGGCGGGCGCCTACAGCATGGCGATGGCCAGCAACTACAACACGCGCGCCCGCGCCGCCGAAGTCATGGTCGACGGCGGCAACTATCACGTCGTGCGCCAGCGCGAGACGCTGGACGATTTGCTGCGAGGTGAATCCACACTGTGATCCTCGGACGGGCCAATGCTGGCGAGTACATTGGCGCGGTAGCCCGGCAAGTCCCAATGAAAAAGGCCCCGAGGGGCCTTTTGGTCAGTCTTCCGCGTATTTACAACTGACCGTACGAGTGCAGCCCCGACAGGAACATGTTCACGCCCAGGAATGCAAAGCCGGTGATCAGCAGGCCCATCAACGCCCAGTAGGCCGCCATGGTGCCGCGCAAGCCCTTGATCAGGCGCATGTGCAGCCAGGCCGCGTAGTTCAGCCAGACGATCAGCGCCCAGGTTTCCTTGGGATCCCACTGCCAGTACGCGCCCCAGGCATCCGCTGCCCACAGTGCGCCCAGAATCGTCGCCACCGTGAAGAAGGCGAAGCCGATCGCGATGGCGCGATACATGATGTCGTCCAGCACCTCCAGCGAGGGCAGCGCGGCGGCGATGCGGCGGCGGCCCAGCAGGATGGCGCCCACGATCACGGCGCCCACGCCGAAGTACAGCATCCAGGTGGCGGACAGGCCGTCGGTGCGGAACACCATCGGCTCGGCGCACAGCAACACGCCCAGAATGAACAAGGGCGCCAGCTTGGCCCACGACGTGGTCTGCCCGTGCTGCTTGACCAAGTAGGCAAAGCCCACCATCGCCGCCAGCGAGAACGTGCCGTAGCCGATGAAGTTGGCGGGCACATGCAGCTTCATCCACCAGCTTTTCAACGCCGGCACCAGCGGTTGGATCTGGCCGGCATCGCGCGTGAAGGAATACCAAAGCAGGAACACGACGGCTGACGTCACCACCAGCAGCACGAAACCGCCCAGTGCGCGCGTGGCGTACTTGCGTTCGTAATACAGGTAGAACAGCGCCGTGATCAGCGAAAACAGGACAAAGACTTCGTACAGGTTGCTGACGGGGATATGCCCCAGGTCAGGCCCCATCAGGTGGCCTTCGCGCCAGCGCACCAACAAGCCGGTGACGCCGGCAAACACCGCGCCCCACGTCAACGCCGTGCCCAGCCACGCGGCGGTGGGGCTGAATACGCCGATCCAGTAACAGACCATGGCCAGCGCAAACAGCGCGCACATCCACAGAATGGCGGACTGCGACGAGAACAGGTACTTCAGGAAGAACACCTGCTCGGCGCGGGCCAGGTCATTGCCGTACAGCATCAAGGCCAGGCCCGCCGCGATCGCACAGGCGACCATCAAACGGCGCAGCGGTCGCCACAGCCAGCCCAGCCACGCCAACGCGGGCACGGTGCCGCACAGGATGATCTTCTCGTAATAGTCCATCGCGTTGCCGTGCCGGGTCAGCGCGAAGGCCGCGCCCACCGACAGCAACAGGAAGAAGACTACGTCGGTCCAGTCCGGCTTGCCGCGTCGGGCGCGGTTGTCGCCCGTTTCCGACAGGCTGTCTTGCCAGAGAACCTCGGGCGCCACGTTCAGCGTGTCCGGCGAGGAAGGGTGCGGGGTGGTCGTCGTCGACATAAGAAAACCTTAAGACCTTTTCTGGCGCAGCAGCGCCTGCTTGAAGCGTTCAAACTCCTGATTGAAGTCGAGTGTACGCTTCTGGGACGTCATGGCCGCCAGGACGCTGCTGCCACTGCCTTGCGGCTTGACCCAGATCCAGACGCGGCGGTCGCGGATGTAGAACATCGAAAACACCCCCAGGACCAACAACAGGCTGCCCAGGTAGACCGTATTCTTGCCCGGCGTGCGGCTGACCTGGAACACGCTGGCCTGCACATGGTTGAAGTCGGCCAGCGACAGAAACACCGGCGCGGGATAGACCGTCAGATCGGACAGTGCCGCCACGGCCAGGCGCGACCATACTGCCGCGCGCTCGCCGTCGGGGCCTTCGACCGCAACGGGGGGCAAGCCGGCGCGTTCGCGTTCAATGGCGCGCAGTTCGTTCATGCTGGCCCCGATCAGCCGGATCACCACATCAGCGGCCCGCTCCAGGTCGGCGGCGGGCGTGTTGGCTTGCAGAAAAGCGGCCACCGCTTGCAGGCCGCCTGACGCAAAGGTCTCCAGCGCGCGCTCGGCAGCGGTTTGCAGGGGTTGCTGGTCAGCGCCGGACGGGCTGTTGCGCTCGGCGAAACGGCGGGCAGCTTCGCGGCGCGCGGCCGGGTCGGCCAGCGTGGCGCGCAGCCGCATGAATTCCGCGATCGAGCTGTCGTCGTCCGCCGGGATGCGCAGATAACGGAACGGCTCGGACGCATTGTTGCGCACGCCGGCCAGGAAGACGCTGGCGCCGTCCAGTTCCATGGGCAGCATGTAGTTCTGGAATTCGTGCGCCTGGCCCGCATCGTCGATCAGCTTGTATTCAACGCTGGGGCCCACGTTGCGCAGGTTCTCGTTCTTTTTGCCCGCCGCGCTGCCCGACACCGAGGCCACGTGTTCAGCAAAACTCTGGTTGGCGCCCTTGGGATCGCCGCGGGTCAGGTCTTCCACATTGATCGGCCGCATGGCCGTGATTTCGACGCCCATGCTGCGCGGACCGCCCGACGTGTGAGCGGTCACTTCGCTTGTCTTGCCCACCGTGCCGTCCACCGTAAACGTGGCATCCTGAGAACCTACCAGCGGATAACCCTTCAAGACCACCGTGCTGCCGCCATCGTCAAAGCTGGACTGGTACACCGTCATGCCCTTGAAGCGCAGCGGTTCGTTGACCTCGATGGTGGAATCGAAGGTCTTGCCCGTATCCGGGTCGGTAACTTCGACTTCGCTGGCGAAACGGCTGGGCATGCCGGTCGAGTAGTAATCGACCACGAATTTCTTCAGCTTCAGCGTGAAGGGCATCGGCTGCACCAGAGCCCCGTCGCCCACCATCACGACCGCCGTGCTGGCCTGGCCACCTTCCGGCACCAGCACGCTGGCGCGGAAACTCGGGTTATTGACCGACAGGCGGCCGCTTTCCGGCACTTCCGAAATCAGCATGTTGTCGACAATGGGCTGCTTGCCGCCGAACATGACTTGCAGCCGCACGGGCAACTCGCTGTCGAGCAGGCCGCCCACGCAGATGATGACCATGGCCGCGTGCGCGAACACATAGCCCAGGCGGTTGGCGCTGCCCTTCTTGGCGGCCAGCAGCACGCCGTCGTTGTCCTGCCGTACACGCACGGCGTAACCCAGCCGTTCCAGCAATGACTTCAGGCCGGCCGAGGTCTGCGCGACGTCGGTGGGTTCTTCCGTTTCCACGCGATGCGGGAAGGCACGCAGGCTGCTGGCGCGCACATGTTCGCGGAACGAGCGCGCGTCGCGCAGCATCTTGGGTGCGTTGCGGATCAGGCACACCGATGTCGACACGACCAGGAAGCCCATGATCAGCAGGAACCACCAGCTGTTATAGACGTGCCAGATGGAGAACTTGTCGAACACTTCGTACCAGAACGGACCGAACTGGTCGATGTAGTTGCTGGACGATCGGTTCTGCTGCAACACCGTGCCCACCAGGCTCGCCACGCAGATGAACATCAACAGGCTGACGGCGAACCGCATCGAACCGAGCAGTTCGAAGAAGTCACCGGGCAGGCTGCGCAAGGAGGGGCGAGTGTGGGTGCGTGTTGAATTCATGAAAAAAGGGGGGCCGCGCGATCGGCTACCCCCCTCATAGACAGCGCGTAACGGAATCGGGTTCCGTCACGCTCAGGTTGCGTGAACGCGGACCAGCCGCGCGTGTTGCGGGCTGACGCCTACCGCAGGCCTGCCGCGTAGTCGGACACCGCCTTGATATCGGCATCCGACATGCGGTCGGCAATCGCGAACATGATGTCGTTCTTGCGGTCGCCGCTGCGGAACAGCTTGAGCTGCTCTTCGATGTACGTGGGGAACTGCCCCGACAAGCGGGGGTACTGGGCGGGAATGCCGGCGCCATTGGCAGCGTGGCAAGCCGCGCAGGCCGGCACATTGCGTTCGGGCAACCCGCCGCGCCAGATCTTCTGGCCCAGATCCACCAGCTTCTCCTGGCCTGCCGTGGCGGGTTCCTTGAGAGGCTGCTGCGCCAGGTACAGCGCGATGTTCTGCATATCGGCAGGCGTCAAGTTTTGCGCCATGGCGGTCATCGGGGTGGGATTGCCGCCCGGGCCATTGCGCACGGGCAGCTTGGCGCCCTGCTTGATCTGGAAGTCGGCCAATTGCTTGGCCAGATATTCGTGGGGTTGCGCGGCCAGGTTGGGGTTCACCGGGATGGTGCTGTTGCCCGCCGCGCCATGACAGGACGCACAGGCGATGATGCCTCTGGAGGCGTCGCCCTGGTCAAACAGCTGACCGCCCTTGGCGGCATCTGGCTTGGCCGGGCCCGCAGCGCCGTCAGCGGCGAAACTGGGTGTAGAGAAGGCGGAGGCGCCGAGCAACAGCCCGCTCGCAACCAACATTCGGGACAGCACACGCTTCATGAAGACCTCGACGATCACATCGATCAAGGCGCAAAAAGGCGCCCACGCCTGCCCCGCACACCCTGGAAAACCGTATCGAACCTCGTTTGCCCATTCTGCCTGCCAAGTTGCCGCAGGCACCTAAACAGTAAGCAAAAAAGACGGCTCCGCGCACGGGGACCACTGTTGCAAACGCCGGATTATACAATAGGGCTCGAAACCAACCGTATCCAAAGCCCATCCGTGTCCCTCCTACATCGCGCCTCCTTCCTTACCTCCGCAGCTCGCCTCGACCAGTTGCCGGCCGCCGGCGCTCCCGAGGTCTGCTTTGTCGGCCGCTCAAACGCCGGCAAATCCACGGCCATCAACGTGCTGTGCAACCAGCGCCGTCTTGCGTTTTCCAGCAAGACGCCGGGCCGCACGCGCTTGATCAACATGTTCGGCTTGCCCGACCCGCTGGATCCGGAAGGCCACATCGGTTTTCTCGTTGACTTGCCCGGCTACGGCTATGCGTCGGTCGCGCGCAACGAAAAAGAAAAATGGGCGGACATTCTCGGCGGCTATCTGCGCGACCGCGAGTCGCTTGCAGGCATCGTGCTGCTGATCGACATCCGCCGCGGCGTCACCGAACTTGACCGCCGCCTGGCCAACTTCATCGCCCCCACCGGACGCCCTGTGCTGGCGCTGCTGACCAAGGCCGACAAACTGCCTTACGGCCAGCGCATGCGCACGGTGTTCTCCGTCCGCAAAGACCTGGCCGACATCGGCGCCCTGCACACCATCCCGTTCTCGGCGCCCGAGCGCATCGGGCTGGAAGAAGCCGGCGCCCACATTGAGAATTGGATTTCCCCCAAGGTCGAATCATGAACCCGCAGATCATCACCCCTGAGTTTCCGGTTTCCCGCCCTCGCCGCCTGCGCCGCGACGACTTCACCCGCCGCCTGGTGCGCGAAAATGCGCTGACGGTCAATGACCTGATCTACCCCGTCTTCGTGGCCGACGGCACGGGCGTGCAGCAAGCCGTGGCGTCGTTGCCCGGCGTGGTCCGCTATTCGCTGGACACGCTGCTGCCGGTTGCCGAGCAATGCGTGAAACTGGGCATACCGGTGATGGCGCTGTTCCCCGTCATCGACCCCTCGCTGAAAACGCCCGACGGCGTCGAAGCCACCAACCCGCGCGGCCTGATTCCGCGCGTGGTGGGCGAACTGAAAAAGCGTTTCCCCGAACTCGGCATTCTGTGCGATGTGGCGCTGGACCCCTACACCAGCCATGGCCAGGACGGCGTCATCGACGAGAACGGCTACGTCATCAATGAAATCACGGTCGAGATCCTGGTCAAGCAGGCGCTGACCCAAGCCGCGGCCGGCGTCGACATGGTTGCCCCCAGCGACATGATGGACGGCCGCATCGGCGCGGTCCGCAAAGCACTGGAAGCCAACGGCCACATCCACACGCAGATCATGGCTTACTCGGCCAAGTACGCCAGCGCGTTCTACGGCCCGTTCCGCGACGCCGTGGGCTCGGCCACCAACCTGGGCAAGTCCAACAAAATGGCTTACCAGATGGACCCGGGCAACCTCGATGAAGCCTTGCGTGAAGTGGCGGCCGACCTGCACGAAGGCGCGGACATGGTCATGGTCAAGCCCGGCATGCCGTATCTGGACGTGCTGCGTCGCGTGAAAGACACCTTCCGCGTACCCACGTTCGCCTATCAGGTCAGCGGCGAATACGCGATGATCAAGGCCGCCGCCGCCAACGGCTGGCTGGACCACGACAAGGTCATGATGGAAGCGCTGCTGGCGTTCAAGCGCGCTGGCGCCGACGGCATCTTGACGTACTTCGCCATCGAAGCGGCTACGCTGCTCAAGGCACAGCGCTAAGCGGCTTTACGGGCAGGCGCCGGCGTCGTCCGGCGCAGCCCCAGCCACGTTCCGCCCAACACGCAGGCCAGGCCCAGCACATGGATCAAGGTGACGTGCTCATCCAGGAACAGCGACGCGAACAGCAGCCCGAATATCGGCAGCCAGTTCACGAACAAGGCCGCGCGGCTGATGCCCAGCCGCGCGATGCCCGCGTTCCAGATGATGTTGCTGACGCCTGAGGCGATCACCGCCGAAAACAGCAGCACCAGCCACGGCCACCACGTCATCTGCCACGTATCGGTCTGATAAGAAGACGGCGTCACCAGCGCGTGCGCCACCAGCATCAGCCCGCCTGCCAGGTACATGTACCAAAGCATGCCCAGCGGATCCATCGTGCGCGACATGCGCTGGATCACCAGCCCGCCACACACGAACACCAGCACGGCCACGAAAACAACCGCATCGCCCCAGCCGGTCAGGCCGAACTGCGCCCCACTGCCCGCCACCACCATGCCCACGCCCAGCAGGCCGAGCAATGCCCCGCAGATGCGTACCGTGGTCAGTTTTTCGCGATAGAACAGCGCGGCCAGCAATGCCGACAACAATGGGCTGGTGGCCATGATCAGCGTGCCGTTGGCCGCCGACGAGAACCGCAGCCCGGACACCAGCGCTACCTGGTGCGCGTACACCACCAGGAAGCCCGCCAGCGCCACCCAGCCCAGCTCCACGCGACCCAGCTTGGGTACGCGGCCTCGACGGGCCTTGATGATCAGGGTGACGGTGATGAACGCAATGACGATCCGAACGGCGGCCAGCGCCTGGATGTCCATATGCTGCGTGAGGTACTTGATGGAGACGATGTTCAGGCCCCATGTGGCCATGACGAACATCAATTGAAGATAGATAAGACCTTGTCGGTCTTGGCTTGCATCAACTGTTGGGGACGTCACGGGCGCCGGCCTGGTGGGAGTGGGATGCGCCGCCCACGCGGCGCAGCCGCCATGGTATATCGCCCGTCGTCAGCGCACCAGCACCTTGTCCAACGATTGGGTGAAGCGCTTGGCGTCCTGGAAACCGACGACGCGCGCGTCCGGCAGTTCCTTGCCGCCCGGTTCAAAGAACATGATGCCCGGCGGGCCGAACAGGCGGAAGCGCTTGAGCAGGGCCCGGTCATCAGCGTTGTTCGCGGTGACGTCGGCCTGCACCAACAACATGCCCGACATGCGCTGCGCCACGCCCGGATCAGTAAACGTGAACCGCTCCATTTCGCGGCACGACACGCACCAGTCGGCATAGAAATCCAGCATGACCGGCTGGGTGCTCTGCGCCAGCAGCGCATCCAATTCCGCGTTGTTGCGCACGCGGGTGAACTGAAGCTCGCCTTTGGTGACGGCCGTGCCCACGGATGCGTCGGCACGCGCGGCCAGATGCGACAAGGGTTGCAGCACGTCGCGCCCGCCGCTGGCCGCGCCCACCAGCCATGCGGCGGCGGCAAGCGCCAGCAGCAGCCCCAGCCCCTTGCCGAACATGCGTCCGGCACCGGCACCGTCGGGCAAGGAATCAAACGCACGCAGCATCACCGCCGAAACAACCGCCAGGAAGGCCCAGCCCGTCATCTGCACCCAGGTGGGCACCACCGGTATCAGCATCCACCACGCCGTCGCCAGCAGCAGCATCCCGAACAGGCGCTTGACGCCGTCCATCCAGGGGCCGGCCTTGGGCAGCAAGGCGCCCGACGATGCGCCCACGATCAACAATGGCACGCCCATGCCCCAGGCCATGGCGAACAGGGCCGAGCCGCCCAGCACCACGTCGCCCGTCTGCGAGATATACAACAGCGCTCCGGCCAGCGGCGCGGCAACGCAAGGCCCGACGATCAGGGCTGACAAAGCGCCCATCACCAGCGCACCGGTGTAGCGGCCGCCTGGAACGCGCGACGAGCGCTCGGACAGCTTGGCCTGCACGCCTGACGGCATCTGGAACGTGAAGACATCAAACATCGCCAGCGCCAACACGGTCAGCAGGATGGCGAACAGCGTCAGGATCCACGGGGTCTGCAACCAGGCGGCCAGGCCGGCGCCGCTCAAGCCGGCGGCCACGCCCAGCGCGGTGTAGACCACTGACATGCCCAGCACATACATCGCCGCCAAGGCCAGGCCGCGTCCCCGCGAGGGTCGGGCCTGCGCCGCGCCGCCCAGCACGATCGACGACAGGATGGGAATCATCGGCAGCACGCAGGGAGTGAACGCCAGCAACAAGCCCAGAATCAGGAACACGCCGGCCGTCTTGGCCCAACCCAGGCCGCCCAGCGCGTCGGCCAGGCCGGTGTCGCCAGCATTGACCAGTGCGCCCAAGCCCGTGGATGCGGGGGCCGACGTGGCCTGTCCGTCTTGTATCGCTTGTCCTGTTGTTCCGGCCGACCCGCCCGCCAGCGCATAACCGCCCGCAACCGGAGTCAGCTTGACGCTGCTGTCCATGGGCGGATAGCACAGGCCAGCATCCGCGCAGCCCTGCCCGGTCAAAGTCAGGGTAAAGGGCTGCCCGCCCGCGCCGACCGGCACGCGGATCATCACATCCTTGTGAAAGACCTCCATGTCCTTTTCAAAGGTCGGGTCGTACTTGACCTCGCCTTTGGGGTAGACCGCCTCGCCCAATGTGGTGGCGCCGATCGGGCTAATCGTGATGCCGAAGCGCTCACGGTACATGTAGTAGCCGGGCGCGACCTTGTAATGCAGTTCCAAGGTATCGGGCGCGGCCATCCGCGCACTGAACACGAACGCCTTTTCGGGTTCCAGGAACTCGGTTTCGGCCTGCGCGGCCGCTTGCCAGGTCAGCAGCAACAGCGCCGTCGCCAGCAACACCAGGCTGCGCCAGATCAAGGCGCGCGCCGCGCGGATGGCATGAATCGGGCGCCCCGGCGCACCGACGATACCGGCAAGTTGCAACATTATTCTCTCTTGGTTTGCTTGACAGCCGTCTGCTCGCGAACCCAATCCAGATAGGGTGCGGCGCCGCCGATTACCGGCAGCACAATGATTTCGGGCACATCGTAGGGATGCATCTGCGCCAGGGCCTGAACAACGGCCTGATGACGCGCGTAGGTGGTCTTGATGTGGATGGGGACTTCTTCCGTCCCCTCGACCACGCCGTTCCACAGATAGATGGACAGGCCCGGCGCGCCAAGGTTCACACATGCGGCCAATCCGTCTTCAACCAGCACATGCGCGATGCGCTTGGCCAGCAAGAGATCAGGCGCATTGCTGATGACCAGCACGACGTCGTCATCGCGCAACATGGAGGCTCCTTGAGATACCCTTGTGGGATGTAACTCGGGGTATTTTATCGGTATTGCGCCGAACGCCGGTTGTCGAGTCCAGGCCCGCAAATCCGCGCTCGGACCGCCGCAGCCTGCATCTGCTGCCGTATCGACGCCGCCATCATGCCACCCGCTTTCACGAGGCCCGCATGCCAGACCAATGCCTGTTCTGCCGGATCGCCCGGCACGAGATTCCCGCCCACATCATTCATGAAGACGAGCGTTTGATGGCCTTCCTGGACATCCAACCCGTGCGGCCGGGACACACGCTGATCATTCCGAAGCAGCATTACCCGTACTTCGAGGACATGCCGGCCGACCTGGCGGGGCACATCGTGAATCTAGGGCAAAAGCTGGGCCGCCACATGAAGCGCCTGTACGACGTGGAACGGGTGGGATTCGCCTTCACCGGCATACACGTGGCGCACGCCCACGCGCACGTCATTCCCATGCACCACACGCAGGACGTCACGTCCACGGCATACATCGAACAGCAGAACCTGACGTTCAAGATGCCGCCACAACCGCCTCAGGAGGTGCTGGCGGCCACTGCCGCGCAATTACGCGGGGAACTGCACGCGTCCTGATTTGAAGCGCGAGGCGGATGCGCCAACGCCGGACACGCAAATGCCCAGCGCAAATAAAACAAGGGCGGGTCCGAAGACCCGCCCTTGTCGCTTATCTAGCAACCGAATTTATTCGGCGCTGTCCTCAGCGGCTTCATCAACTTCCGGACGGTCAACCAGTTCCATGAAAGCCATGGGAGCGTTGTCGCCTTGACGGAAGCCCATCTTCAGCACGCGGGTGTAGCCACCGTTACGGGCCGCGTAGCGCGGGCCGATTTCGGCAAACAGCTTCACCACCGCATCGCGATCGCGCAGACGGGCAAATGCCAGACGCTTGTTCGCCAGCGTGGGCTCTTTGCCCAGCGTGATCAGGGGTTCGATGACGCGGCGCAATTCTTTCGCCTTCGGCAGCGTGGTCTTGATGGCTTCGTGAGTGATCAACGAAACGGCCATGTTGCGGAACATGGCAAGACGGTGACTGCTGGTGCGGTTGAGCTTACGCAAGCCATTACCGTGACGCATGATAAGTTTCCTTTGAATCTAAAGATGGCGTTCGCCATCGGGTTGCCGGCTCTTCTATCAACCTGCAATCAGGCTGCGGTCCGGTAGAAAACGGTGCATTTTACGACGAATTCGCAAACCGCCCGACGGGGTTGCCGGGCGTTGCAGGAGACGCCCCGTTGCCAGGGCGCCACCCGTTTAAAGCTTAGGGACGCTCCAGGCCCAGGGGCGGCCAGTTCTCGAGCTTCATGCCCAAGGTCAAGCCACGCGCAGCCAGAACTTCCTTGATTTCGTTGAGCGACTTGCGACCCAGGTTCGGGGTCTTGAGCAGCTCGTTTTCGGTACGCTGGATCAGGTCGCCGATGTAGTAGATGTTTTCGGCCTTCAGGCAGTTGGCCGAACGCACGGTCAGTTCCAGGTCGTCGACCGGACGCAGCAGGACCGGGTCGATCTGCGGCGTGCCGCGGACCGGCGCTTCGTACGAATCGCCAGCACCTTCCAGCGCGGCGAAGACCGAGATCTGGTCCATCAGGATGCGAGCCGACTGGCGAACCGCTTCCTCGGGCGAGATCACGCCGTTGGTTTCGATGTCCAGAACCAGCTTGTCCAGGTCGGTGCGCTGTTCCACACGGGCGCTTTCCACCGCGTAGCTGACGCGGCGAACCGGGCTGAACGAAGCGTCCAGAACGATGCGGCCGATGGTGTGGGTGCGGTCTTCCGACAGCGCGCGCACGTTGCCCGGCACGTAGCCACGGCCCTTCTCGACCTTGATCTGCATTTCCAGCTTGCCTGCGTCCGTCAGGTTGCAGATGGCATGGCCGGGGTTGATGATCTCGACGTCGTGCGGCAGCTCGATGTCGCTGGCCAGCACGGTGCCCGCGCCGGTCTTGCGCAGAACCAGGGTCACTTCGTCGCGATTGTGCAGCTTGAAAACCACGCCCTTCAGGTTCAGCAGGATGTCGACGACATCTTCGCGAACGCCCGGGATGGTCGAATATTCGTGCACCACGCCCGTCATTTGCACTTCGGTCGGCGCGTAGCCGGTCATCGAAGACAGCAGGATGCGGCGCAGGGCGTTGCCCAGAGTATGACCGTAGCCACGCTCGAACGGCTCCATCACGATCTTGGCATGGTGCGTGCCGACCGGTTCGACTTCAATGGAGCGCGGCTTCAGAAAACCTTGAGTGGACATTTACTGTGTTCCTTTTCAATACCCTCGGCTCGTTACACCGATAAGGCTGATGGACAGGGTGAAACATGAAACTCGGGCGGCGCGAAAACGCCGGCCGATACTTACCGCAAAGCCCGCCCCACCAAACGGCGGAAAGCGGGCTGCTGCGAGACGTGCAAACGGGTCGCGAGACCAGTAGCCGGCACACCTGCGAAGGAGGCGCCGGCCGACCTGATTAACGCGAGTACAGTTCGACGACCATCGATTCGTTGATGTCGCGAGCGACGTCAGCGCGATCGGGAGCCGACTTGAACGTACCGGTCAGCTTGGTCGTGTCGACTTCCACCCATTGGGGGATGCCGATGCTGGTGGCCAGGTCGAGCGATTCCTTGATACGGCCTTGCTTCTTGGCCTTTTCGCGGATCGAGATGACGTCACCAGCCTTGACCAGCATCGAAGCGATGTCAGCCGTGTGGCCGTTCAGTTCGATGGCGCGGTGGCTGACCAACTGGCGAGCTTCGGCGCGCGTCGAGCCGAAGCCCATGCGGTAGACGACGTTGTCCAGGCGCGATTCCAGCAGCTGGATCAGGGTTTCGCCCGTGTTGCCACGGCGACGCTCTGCTTCAGCGAAGTACTTGCGGAATTGCTTTTCCAGCACGCCGTACATGCGCTTCAGCTTTTGCTTTTCGCGCAGCTGCAGGCCGTAGTCGGAAGTGCGGGCACCCGAAGTGCGGCCGTGTTGGCCAGGCTTGGAATCCAGCTTGCACTTGGAATCCAGCGAGCGACGGGCGCTCTTCAGGAACAGGTCAGTACCCTCGCGGCGCGAGAGCTTGCATTTGGGTCCAATATAACGTGCCATGTGGATTCCCTTTAGATACGACGACGCTTCGGCGGACGGCAGCCGTTGTGCGGAACGGGCGTGATGTCGGCGATGGACGAAATCTTGATGCCCAGCGCGTTCAGCGCGCGGACAGACGATTCGCGGCCAGGACCGGGGCCCTTGATGCGCACTTCCAGCGTCTTGATGCCGTATTCCAGCGCGACGCGGCCAGCCGTTTCAGCGGCGACTTGCGCGGCAAACGGGGTCGACTTACGCGAACCCTTGAAACCAGCACCACCCGAAGTGGCCCACGACAAAGCGTTGCCCTGACGGTCGGTGATGGTGATGATGGTGTTGTTGAACGAAGCGTGAACGTGCGCGATGCCGTCCGAGACGTTCTTCTTAACCTTTTTGCGCACGCGCGAAGCGCCGCTGGTGGAAGCTTTCGCCATAATCCAGTTCCTCGATTATTTCTTCAGGGACGCAGCAGCACGACGCGGGCCCTTACGGGTCCGGGCGTTGGTGCGAGTGCGCTGGCCGCGCACGGGCAAACCGCGCTTGTGACGCATACCGCGGTAGGTTCCCAGGTCGATCAAACGCTTGATCGAGAGCTGTACTTCACGACGCAGGTCGCCTTCAACCGTGAACAAACCAACATGTTCGCGGACGCGTTCCAATTCAGCGTCGTTCAGATCCTTGACCTTTTTGTCAAAGGGTACGTTTGCCGCTTCGCAGATTTTGCGAGCGCGCGTACGACCAATGCCAAAAATGGCGGTCAGTCCGATCTCGGCGTGCTGTTGCGGCGGGATGTTAATGCCAGCAATACGGGCCATGACTATTCCTTGAATAAATCTGTTGCGTAGTCGCTAACCCGAGTTAGCCTTGACGCTGCTTGTGACGCGGGTCGGTGCAGATAACACGCACCACGCCGTGACGTTTGATAACTTTGCAGTTGCGGCAGATCCGCTTAACCGATGCCATTACTTTCATGGTTGACTCCTAATTTTCCGTAATCCGGTTCCGCTCATTTGGAGCGGAAAACTATCCTGGCTCGCGTCAGATCATAGGGCGTGAGCTCCACTGTGACCTTGTCACCCGGCAGGATCCGGATGTAATGCATACGCATCTTGCCGGAAATATGGCCCAACACCACGTGGCCGTTTTCGAGCTTGACGCGAAATGTCGCGTTCGGGAGGTTCTCAAGAACCTCGCCTTGCATCTGAATGACGTCGTCCTTGGACATTCTTTTGCTTACCGCATCGGCAAACCCGCGCCCTTGAAGTTGGCCTTCTTGAGCAACGAGTCGTACTGGTGAGACATCATGTAGGCCTGAACCTGTGCCATGAAATCCATCGTCACCACCACAATAATCAACAGAGACGTACCACCGAAGTAGAAGGGAACGTTCCAGCGCATCACCAAGAATTCAGGCAACAGGCACACCAAAGTGATGTACAAGGCACCCGCCAGCGTCAGACGCATCAGGATCTTGTCGATGTAGCGCGCCGTTTGCTCGCCCGGACGAATACCCGGAACAAACGCACCACTCTTCTTCAGGTTGTCCGCCGTTTCGCGGCTGTTGAACACCAGAGCCGTGTAGAAAAAGCAGAAGAAAATAATCGCGACGGAGTACAGCGTGATGTAGAGCGGTTGACGAGGCGACAGGGCCGCAGCCAGGTCACTAAGCCAGCGCATGTTCTCACTGCTGGAGAACCAGCTCGTGATCGTGGCCGGGAACAGAATGATCGACGATGCGAAAATCGGCGGAATCACCCCTGCCATGTTCAGCTTCAGCGGCAAATGCGAGCTTTGACCACCGTAGACCTTGTTGCCGACCTGACGCTTGGCGTAGTTCACCGTGATCTTGCGCTGTCCGCGTTCCACGAACACCACAAAAGCGGTAACCAGCACCACCAGAGCCACAATGAACAGTGCCGAAAGCACGGACATCGCGTTGGTGCGGACCAGGTCCAACAGTGCAGCCAGCGCCGCGGGCAGACCCGCAACGATACCTGCGAAGATCAGGATGGAAATCCCGTTGCCCAGACCGCGTTCCGTGATCTGTTCACCCAGCCACATGACGAACATGGTGCCGGTGACCAAAGTCACAATGGTCGTGAAGCGAAACAGCATACCCGGATCGATCACCAGTCCCTGTTGGGACTCCAACGCTACCGAAATGCCCACTGCTTGCACCAGCGCCAGCACGACTGTGCCGTAGCGGGTGTATTGGGTAATCTTCCGACGACCGGCTTCGCCCTCTTTCTTGAGCGCTTCCAGCGACGGCACCACCACCGACATCAACTGCATGATGATGGATGCCGAAATGTACGGCATGATCCCCAGGGCAAAAATCGAGAAACGCGAGAGCGCCCCACCCGAGAACATGTTGAACAGGCCCAGGATCCCGCCCTGGTTCTGACGGAACAAGTCCGCCAGCGCATCCGGATTAATACCCGGTACGGGGATGTGTGTACCCAAACGGTAAACCACCAGAGCGAGCACCAGGAACACAAGACGGCGCTTCAAATCACCGTACCGTGCTCCGGTTTTGCCCAATGCCTGCGCGTTAGCCACTCGTCACCTCATGATCAAGCAAGCGAGCCGCCCGCGCCTTCGATGGCGGCGCGAGCGCCGGCCGTCGCGGTAATGCCCTTGAGCACGACCTTGCGCGAGAGTTCACCCGACTTGATGACCTTGGCGTAACGAACCGCCTGGCCAATCACGCCAGCCGCCTTGAGCACTTGCACATCGATTTCGTCGATGGGCAGGGCTTGCAGGTCCGACAGACGGACTTCGGCGTACAGGTGTTGACCGAGCGGGGTGAAACCACGCTTGGGCAGACGACGCTGCAGCGGCATTTGACCGCCTTCGAAGCCAACCTTATGGAAACCGCCCGAGCGCGACTTCTGACCCTTGTGGCCACGGCCGGCGGTTTTACCCAGACCCGAACCGATACCACGGCCGACGCGGCGCTTGGCGTGCTTGCTGCCCTCAGCGGGCTTCAGCGAATTAAGTTGCATATCCGACATGGTGATTCCTTAGGCTTCCGAGACGGAAACGAGATAATCCACCTTACGGATCATCCCACGCACCTCGGGCGTATCGACCAACACGCGGCTGCTGTTGATACGGCCCAAGCCCAAACCGCGAACCGTGTCACGGTGCGATTGCTTGGTACCGATCACGGAGCGCACGAGGGTCACTTTGATCTGCTTCTGAGCCATGATTTACCCCAGGATTTCTTCGACCGACTTGCCGCGCTTGGCAGCAACATCGGCCGGGGTCAGGGAAGCGCGCAGACCATTCAACGTGGCGCGAACCATGTTGTAGGGGTTGCTCGAGCCCAGGCTCTTGGCAACCACGTTACGCACACCCATCACTTCAAAAATAGCGCGCATCGGGCCGCCGGCGATAACGCCAGTACCTTCAGCAGCCGGCGAGATCAGCACGGTAGCGGCGCCATGCTTGCCAACCACGGTGTGGTGCAGCGTGCCGTTCTTCAGGGCAACCTTGAACATGCCGCGGCGGGCCTGTTCCATTGCCTTCTGGACGGACACCGGCACTTCACGCGCCTTGCCCTTACCCATGCCGACGCGACCATCGCCATCGCCAACCACGGTCAGCGCGGCAAAGCTCATGGTGCGACCACCCTTGACCACTTTGCTCACGCGGTTGACCGCGATCATCTTTTCGCGGAGGCCGTCATCGTTCTCTTTTTCCGCGGCGTTCTTGCCTTGTACTTTAGCCATTTGACAGATCCTCGCTTAGAACTTCAGGCCGGCTTCACGCGCGGCATCGGCCAGCGCTTTCACGCGGCCATGGTAACGAAAGCCCGAGCGATCGAAAGCGACCAGTTCAATACCGGCAGCCTTGGCCTTTTCGGCCACGCGCTTGCCAACCAGCGTCGCAGCGGCAGTGTTGCCACCCTGACCGGTTTGGCCGGCCAGTTGCGCACGCACTTCGGCTTCCACCGTCGAGGCGCTGACCAGAACGCGATCGCCTTCCGGCGAAATGATGTTGGCGTAGATGTGCTGGTTCGAGCGGAAGACCGAGAGGCGGTGAACGCGCAGCTCGTTGATCTTCCGGCGGGTCGGAACCGCACGACGCAAACGGGAAACTTTTTTGTCCATGATTCGTCCTTGCGTGCGCCGTTATTTCTTCTTGGTTTCTTTGATGACGACGCGTTCGTCCGAGTAACGCACACCCTTGCCCTTGTAGGGTTCGGGTTCGCGGTACGCGCGGATTTCAGCGGCCATCTGACCGACGACTTGCTTGTTGGCGCCCTTGATGACGATTTCCGTCTGGGTGGGGCATTCGGCCTTGATACCGGCCGGCAACTGATGCAAAACGTCGTGCGAGAAACCGAGCTGCAGCTTAACGGCATCGCCTTGGATCGAGGCGCGGTAACCCACGCCAACCAGGGTCAGCTTGCGCTCGAAGCCCTTGCTCACGCCGGTAACCATATTGGCAACCAGAGCGCGCACGGTACCCGACATGGCATTGGCGTGACGAGTTTCGTTGGCGGCGGCAAACGTGAGCTTGCCTTCGTCCATCGCAACCGTGACGTCGCCAGTCAGGGCTTGAGTCAGGGAGCCCAGCGGGCCCTTGACGGTGATCTGATCCTGCTTGATGTCAGCTTCGACACCCTTGGGCAGTTCGACCGGATACTTAGCGATACGTGACATTCGAATTTCTCCTTAGGCCACGTAGCAAAGCACTTCGCCGCCGACGCCGTTGGCGCGAGCCTTACGGTCGGTCATGACGCCGCGCGAGGTCGAAACGATAGCCACGCCCAGGCCGTTCATGACCTGAGGAATGCTGGTACGGCCCTTGTAGATACGCAGACCGGGGCGCGAAACGCGTTCAATGCGCTCGATAACCGGACGACCAGCGTAGTACTTCAGGGTGATCTCGAGCTCAGGCTTGGCCTGGGTGCCCTTGATTTCAAAGCTGTCGATGTAGCCTTCGTCTTTCAGCACAGCGGCAATAGCCGCCTTCAGCTTCGAGGAGGGCATGCTCACCGTAACTTTGTCCACTTGCTGCGCATTGCGAATGCGGGTCAGCATATCGGCGATGGGATCGCTCATGCTCATAATGTATCTCCTACCAGCTGGCCTTGGTGATGCCGGGGATTTCGCCCTTCATCGCCATTTCACGCAGTTTGTGACGCGTCAGGCCGAACTTGCGGAACACACCGCGCGGACGACCGGTGACCACGCAACGGTTACGTTGGCGCGTCGGATTGGCATTGCGCGGCAGCTGTTGCAGCTTGAGCCGAGCTTGGTAACGTTCTTCGTCGGTCTTCGACTGGTCGTCGATGATCGCCTTCAACTCAGCGCGCTTGGCAGCGAACTTGTCAGCCAGCTTGGCGCGCTTGATGTCGCGATTGATGAGGGAAAGTTTAGCCACGTCATCAGCCCCTTAGTTACGGAACGGGAAGCTGAAGGCCGTCAACAGCGCCTTGGCTTCTTCGTCGGTCTTCGCGGAGGTGGTGATGCTGATGTTCAGCCCACGCAGCGCGTCGATCTTGTCGTACTCGATTTCGGGGAAAATGATTTGCTCTTTCACCCCGATGTTGTAGTTGCCACGGCCGTCGAACGCACGACCCGAGATACCACGGAAGTCGCGCACGCGAGGCAGCGCGACCGCAACGAGGCGATCCAGGAATTCGTACATGCGTTGACCACGCAACGTGACCATGCAACCAATCGGGTAGTTTTCGCGGATCTTGAAACCGGCGATAGCCTTCTTGGTCTTCGTCACGACAGGCTTTTGGCCAGCGATCTTGGTCAGGTCCGACACCGCGTGTTCGATAACCTTCTTATCGGACACGGCTTCCGAGACACCCATGTTCAGGGTGATCTTGGTGATGCGCGGCACTTCCATGACGCTCTTGTAGCCAAACTTGGCCTGCAGGTCGCCAGCGACCTTGCTCTTGTAGAAATCTTGCAAACGAGACATGTCTATCGCCCCTTACGCCTTGGCGCCGACAACGGCACCATTGGAACGGAACACGCGGACCTTGCGACCGTCGACTTCTTGAACGCCCACGCGGTCGCCACGACCGGTTGCGGGGTTGAAGAGCGCCACATTCGAGATGTGGATCGGCATGGTCTTTTCGACAATCCCGCCCGGGTTGTTAGCCATCGGGTTGGCTTTCACGTGCTTCTTGGCAACGTTGACACCTTCGACCAGGACGTGGTCGGCATCAACACGCGCCAGCACGGTACCGCGACGCTTCTTGTCGCGGCCGGTCAGGACGATGACTTCGTCGCCTTTACGAATGTTGTTCATCGTAGGGCTCCTTACAGCACTTCCGGGGCCAACGACACGATCTTCATGAACTTCTCGGTACGCAATTCGCGCGTAACGGGTCCGAAGATGCGGGTGCCGATGGGCTCCAGCTTGGCGTTGAGCAATACGGCGGCATTGCCACCGAACTTAATCAGCGAACCGTCTTTACGGCGCACGCCCTTGGCGGTACGAACCACCACGGCATTGTAAATTTCGCCTTTCTTGACGCGTCCGCGCGGAGCCGCATCTTTGACGCTCACCTTGATGATGTCGCCGATACCGGCATAACGGCGCTTGGAGCCACCGAGCACCTTGATGCACATGACATGACGCGCACCAGTGTTATCGGCCACGTCCAGCGTGGTCTGCATTTGGATCATGATTTTTCCTGTTCCAACTTAACTGGAAATACTGTTTTCCCGGGGTTTTCCCCCCGAGGAACTCTGCAATTCCTGCCAGTTTTGGTCCCGTCAGGTCTGCCGCCCTGCTTTTGTGTTGTAGACCTAGAGCTTTCGCTCTACCTCTGCAACGGGTTGGCAACGCAACGACCCTGGGTTGAAATCCTGCGGGTATTCCCCCAACACGACGAATTCAGAAGCTAGCTTTTAGGGCTAAACGTTCCTTAACTCAATCGACAATCTGGGAAAGCTGATCATTCTAGCGTGGTTAATTTTTGAGCGCAAGCACTTTGTTGGAATGACGCACAAAAGACCACGCTCCCCTATAAGGGGAACGGTTTTCGAGCTATCCGCCCCTATTTCTGACGGTAGTAGCCCTTCTCCCAGGCGTCATGATTGGCCTTGCCGCGACGGATTTCATCCGTGAACGGCGCCGCTCTGAGCACCAGGCGATTCAGCCATTTTACCGGAACCCGGCAGGGGCGTTCAAAGTCGACAAACAACACGGCCCGCAGGCCTGGCGTGTCGTTGTGGACCTGATGGGGATAAAGGTCGTCAAACACCACCGCCTGACCTTCCTGCCAGTGGTAGCGTTCGTCCCCGACTTCGATCCAGCACCGTTCGGCAGGTTCCGGTACGACCAGGCCCAAGTGCAGGCGCAGTACGCCGTTGTAGGGGCCAGTGTGCAGCGGGATGCGCTTGCCCGGTTCCAGTATCGAGAAGAACGCGCTTCGAATACCGGGTATGCCCTGCAGGGCGAGGGCGGTCTCCGGGCAGCGCGCCAGGTTGCGCTCGGAACGCAGACCGTAGCCCATGAATACAAACGTCTTCCATTGGTCGTCGGACGTGATCATCCCGACGTCCGGGGATATCTCGTGAAACGCCGGCAGATGCTGACGTTCGGCCAGCAATTCGGTGAGTTCGGCACGGATCGCCGGAGTGCGGGCCTCTAATTCTGGAATCCACGGGAACTGGCTGTTCTGGAAGATCGGCTTGTCGCCCACCAGCGATGCCCGTGCTATCCGGTGGCGCAACCAATCGATAAAGCGAAACAGCAAGCGGGAATACAGACTGGGTTTGTTGCCGGGAAGCGGCGCATCAACGGGTTGCACGATGGGGATGGAATCAGGCTGCGTAAGAGGGCCCCATTGTGTCCAAGCATGCATGGCCTTGCAAGGCTCGGCCCGTGGATTGGCTCCAATCTCGCAATGCGGATTGGACCTCCCCGCCACGCGCAAGCTGGTTTAGACTGGCGTGGGCGATCGCGATCGCACTCCACTTCTATTTCGCAAGGAACGACAGGCATGTATGAACAGTTGGCGCTGTATATCGACGGCGAATTCATCTCCGGCGAGGGTAGGCGCACCCAGGACGTCATCAACCCGGCCACGCTGGAAGTGCTTGGCCAGCTGCCTCACGCCACCGAAGCGGATCTGGACCGTGCGCTAGCCGCCGCCCAGCGCGCGTTCGAATCGTGGAAGAAGTCTTCTCCCATGGATCGTTCCGCCATCCTGCGCAAGGTGGCCACGCTGTCGCGTGAGCGCGCCAAGGAAATCGGCCGCAACATGACCTTGGACCAGGGCAAGCCGCTGGCCGAAGCCGTGGGCGAAGTTACCTCCTGCGCCGAACACGCTGACTGGCACGCCGAAGAATGCCGCCGCATCTACGGCCGCGTGGTCCCGCCCCGCAACCCGGACGTGCGCCAGTTCGTCGTGCGTGAACCCATCGGCGTGTGCGCCGCGTTCACGCCCTGGAACTTCCCGTACAACCAGGCCATCCGCAAGATTGCCGCCGCGCTCGGCGCCGGTTGCACGGTGGTGCTGAAGGGTCCGGAAGATTCGCCCAGCGCCGTCATGGCGATTGCCCGCATGTTCCACGACGCCGGCCTGCCCAAGGGCTGCCTGAACATCGTCTGGGGCGAGCCCGCCAAGATTTCCGACTATCTGATCCGTTCGCCGATCGTGCGCAAGGTGTCGTTCACTGGCTCCGTGCCGGTGGGCAAGCAACTGGCCGCGCTGGCCGGCGCGCACATGAAGCGCGTCACCATGGAATTGGGCGGCCATTCGCCCGTGCTGGTGTTCGACGATGCCGACATCGACCGCGCCGCTGAAATGCTGGCCAAGTTCAAGGTCCGCAACGCCGGTCAGGTTTGCGTGTCACCCACCCGCTTCTACGTGCAGGAAGGCGCCTACGAACAGTTCCTGGCGCGCTTCTCAGACGTGCTGAAGAACATCAAGGTAGGCGACGGCCTGGAAGCCGGTACCGACATGGGCCCGCTGGCGCATGAACGCCGCGTGCCCGCCATGAGCGCCTTCATCGACGACGCCAAGAAGCACGGCGGCAAGGTCGTGGTCGGCGGCGGCCCGCTGGACCGCAAGGGCTTCTTCTTCGCCCCCACGGTCGTGACGGAATTGCCCGACGACTCGATGCTGATGACCGAAGAACCCTTCGGCCCCGTGGCGCCGGTGGTCCGTTTCAAGGACACCGATGAAGTGCTGCGCCGCGCCAACAGCCTGCCGTTCGGCCTGTCGTCGTACGTCTTCACGAACTCGCTGAAGACGGCAACCAAGGTGTCGAACGGCCTGGAAGCCGGCATGGTCAACATCAACCACTTCGGCAGCGCGCTGGCCGAGACGCCGTTCGGTGGCATCAAGGACAGCGGCATCGGCAGCGAAGGCGGCCTGGAAACGTTTGACGGTTACCTCGTCACGAAATTCATCACGCACATCTGATCGGTTTCGACCGTCAGCCAAAAAGCCCCGCAAGGGGCTTTTTTTCGTCTAGCTCCGGGCGCGCATATCGCGCGGCGTGATGCCGAAGCGGCTCTTGAACAGCCGGCTGAAATGCGATGGATGGGTAAACCCAACCTGGTAGGCCAGTTCCGCGATGCCGCGATGGCGATGCCGCGGATCCAGCAACAGCTCGCGGCACTTGTCCAGGCGTTGATCAAAGATGAAGGACTCCACCGACAGGCCCCCTGCCCGCAAAATGCGGTGCAGGTAAGCGACCGACACGCCACAGCCCTGCGCCACCTGCTGCGGCGAGAGCGCGGGGTCCGCCAGGTGCTGCCGGATATACGCCAGCACGCGTTGCCGATGCGCCAAGGTGACGCTGCTATCGGATTCCGAAGCATGCCCCTGCCCCGGCTGCACCAGGAACAGCACGATCAAATCGATCAAGCGTTCGCCAAGCTCGGTCACCTCGGCGTCCGACCAGCTTGCCATGCCTTTGAACAGATGATCCATGTAGCTGGCCAGCATCGCGCCGCGCGGTGAGCCGTCGTCGATGCGCAGCTTGTGAAAAGCACCGATGCGCGAATCCCGCTGCGACAAGGCGCTGCGCGGAAACGACACGCTCAGGCTGCGATAGCCCGAAGAACCTAGCGCCGTTGCCTGATAAGGCAAGCTCTGGTTCATCAGGTACACACAGCCTGGCTCGACCTGAAATTCACGGCCTTGCTGGCGCACGGCAAGCGGGCCAGACAGCGGCAGGCCGAACGTGTAGAACTCCTGATCCAGCCGCGACACGTTTCCCGCCGTTCGCTCCAGCTTCTGTCCCTGGTAGTGCAGGTCATTGAATTGCAGGCTGGCGCGGCGGGCGTAGCGCACGTGTCCAGCGAAATGATCCGGCTTGCCGCGGTGTACCTCGAACGGGCCGAATGCGTCCGCCAAGGCAGCGCGCCATTGCTCACGCCCATCGGCGCCCGCAGTGGCCGAAATGGCGAATTCCGTATCGGGCATGTCTCGGTCTCCTGAATGCGGCGGCAAGCGCAATTTGATCTTGCGTCTACAAGCTCTTGACTCACCCTGCTCTGGGGTGCGCGGCGCATTGTGGATGCGTCTGGCGCAAGTCTATAGTCAGCCCGATAAGCACACAACCTGGACAACCCGGGAGGAGACTCATGGCAAACGCGCCCGCAATGGCCGACCGCCACAAGCCGGTTTCGCGCTATTTGCGCTGCGAGGGCCGTGAACTGCACTACATGGAATGGGGCGCGCCGGATGCGCCCCCCATCGTCATGTGGCACGGCCTGGCCCGTACCGGCCGTGATTTCGACGACCTGGCACAAGCGCTGGCGAACGACTACCGCATCATCTGCCCGGATACGATCGGCCGCGGCCTCTCGCAATGGAGTCCCGACCCGGTGTCTGAATACCGGCTGGATTTCTACGCGCGTCTGGCGCTCGCGCTGGCCGAGGGCCTATCGCTTGCGCGCATGCGTTGGGTCGGCACATCGATGGGCGGCGCAACCGGCATGCACGCCGCCGCCACCACCTTGCGCGACCGTATCTCGCACCTGGTTGTCAACGATATCGGTCCCGAACTGCCCCAACCCGCCATCGACCGCATCCTCGCCTACGCGGGCAACCCGCCCGCGTTCGACACCGTCACCGAACTGGAGGCGTGGCTGCGTGTGGCCTACAAGCCTTACGGCTGGCAGAGCGACGCGCAATGGCGGCGCATGGCCGAGACCTCGGTTCGGCGCCTGCCCGATGGCCGCGTCACGGCGCATTACGACCCCGCCATCGTGGGCCAATTCAAGCACCATCCCGATGACTACAACCGCTGGAGCGGCTACGACACGCTACGCATGCCCTTGCTGCTCTTGCGCGGCGCCGACTCCGACCTGCTGCTGCCAGAAGTCGCCCACGCCATGACGCAACGCGGCCCACGCGCCGCACGCATCGACTTCCCCGACTGCGGCCATGCCCCCGCCTTGAACGTGGCGCCGCAGATCGACGCCATCCGCCAATTCCTTGCCACGCCGGACAATATGGCGGGCGCTCGCGCCCACAGATAACAGGAGACTTCCCATGAATCGCATTTTGCTGGCCGCACTGGCGGCCCTTTGCATGAACTCGGCCGTGGCCGCCAAGGACTTTGTCGTGGCCCATGTCTACGACAAGACCGGGCCGTTGGAAGCCTACGCCAAGCAGACGCAGACCGGCCTGATGCTGGGCTTGGAATACGCCACGCAAGGCACGATGACCGTGGCTGGCCGCAAGATCCGCGTTATCGAAAAAGACAACCAGGGCAAGCCGGACGTCGCCCGCGCGGAGCTGGCCTCGGCCTATGCGGACGACAACGCCGACATCGCCGTCGGCCCGACCTCGTCTGGTGTCGCGCTGGCCATGCTGCCCATCGCTGAAGAATACGAGAAGATCCTGCTGGTCGAACCCGCCGTGGCGGACTCCATCACCGGAGCCAAGTGGAACAAATACATCTTCCGCACCGGCCGCAATTCGTCGCAGGACGCCATCGCCAACGCCGTGGCGTTCGACCAGGCTGGCACGTCCATCGCCATGCTGGCGCAGGACTACGCCTTCGGACGAGACGGCGTGAAAGCCTTCAAGGGCGCGCTGAAGAACGCCAAGATCGTCCACGAGGAATACCTGCCCGCCAACGCCACCGACTTCACTGCGGGCGCACAACGCCTGTTCGATGCGCTGAAGGACAAGCCCGGGCGCAAGATCATCTTCATCCTGTGGGCGGGCGCCGGCAACCCGTTCAAGATCGCGGACCTGGACCCCAAGCGCTTCGGCATCGAAATCGCCACCGGTGGCAACACGCTGGCCGCGATGACGCCGCTGAAGTCCTTGGCCGGCATGGAAGGCGCCACGTACTACTACTACGGCATTCCGAAGAATCCCGTCAACGATTGGCTTGTGGCTGAACACCAGAAGCGCTACGGGCAACCGCCCGACTTCTTTACGGCGGGCGGCATGTCCGCCGGCATCGCGATCGCGGCGGCGCTGAACAAGACTGCGGGCAATTCGGACACGGACACGCTGATCAAGGCCATGGAAGGCATGAGCTTTGATACCCCCAAGGGCAAGATGACCTTCCGCCCCGAAGACCACCAGGCCATGCAGTCGATGTACCACTTCCGCATCAAGAACGATCCGTCGGTGCCATGGGCCGTGCAGGATCTGGTCAAGGAAATCACACCCGACCAGATGAACGTGCCCATTCAGAACAAGCGCTGAAGGTCGACCGCCGCAATGCTTGAAACCCAATCGCTCACCATCCGTTTCGGCGGGCATGTGGCCGTCAACGACGTCAGTTGTGGCTTTGCGCCCGGCACGCTGACGGCCATCGTTGGCCCGAACGGCGCGGGCAAGACCACGTACTTCAATCTGATCTCCGGCCAGTTGCGCGCAAGCACGGGTTCGGTGCGCTTGAATGGGCACGACCTGACCTCGCTATCCGCCCCCGCGCGCATGCATGCGGGGCTGGGTCGCGCGTTTCAGTTGACGCAGTTGTTTCCGCGTCTGTCCGTGCACGAGAACGTACGGCTGGCGCTGCAATCCCGACAGCAAGGCATGAGCTGGCGCCAGATCCGCTTCTGGCGCACCTGGGATGACGACCGGACCCTGCTGGCGCGCGCGGATGAGCTGCTTGAGCGCACCCGCCTGTCGGCACGCCGCGACCAGGCTGCTGCCGACCTGCCGCATGGCGATCAGCGCAAACTGGAAATCGCCATGCTGATCGCGCTGGAGCCACAGGTCTTCATGTTCGATGAGCCCACGGCGGGCATGAGCGTGGACGACGTGCCAGTGGTGCTTGAACTGATCCGAGAGATAAAGAACGACCCGACAAAAACGATACTGCTGGTTGAACACAAGATGGACGTCGTGCGCGAGCTCGCCGACCGCATCGTCGTGCTGCATAACGGCCAGTTGATGGCCGATGGCGAACCCGCCGCCGTCATCGCGTCGCCCATCGTGCAGCAGGCGTACCTGGGTATCGCCCCCACGGAGAAGCCGGCATGAGCGCGCCCCTGCTGCTTGAACTGAAGGACGTGCACACGCACATCGGCGCGTATCACATCCTGCATGGGGTGGACCTTTCGGTACCGGCTTCGGCCGTCACCATGCTGCTGGGCCGCAATGGCGCCGGCAAGACCACCACGCTACGCACCATCATGGGTTTGTGGCGCGCGTCACAAGGTCAGGTGACGTTTGAAGGCGCGCCCATCGGTGGGCCGGCAACGCGCAAGTCACCACCCGACATGGCACGTATGGGCATGGCCTACGTGCCCGAGAACATGGGGATCTTTGCGGACCTGTCCGTGAAAGAAAACATTCTGCTGGCCGCGCGTCAGGCCAAGAACGCGGATCAGCTCGACACGGGCCGGCTGGAATGGATATTCGGATTTTTCCCCGCGCTAAGGAAGTTCTGGCTACACCCTGCCGGCAAGCTGTCAGGCGGACAAAAGCAGATGCTGGCGGTGGCGCGCGCCATCATCGAGCCCCGTCGGCTGCTGCTGATCGACGAGCCCAGCAAGGGCCTCGCGCCCGCCATCATCCAGAACATGATCGACGCCTTTCTTGAACTCAAGCAGGCGTCCACCACCATTTTGCTGGTCGAACAGAACTTCAACTTCGCGCGGCGGGTCGGCGACCATGTCGCCGTCATGGACAACGGCCGCGTCGTCCATGCGGGCGACATGCAGGCGCTGGCGCAAGACGACGCACTACAGACGCGGCTGCTGGGCCTGTCGCTGGGAAGCCATCAATGAGCACGCTGGATATCGATACACCCCTGCCGCGCGACCGTGCGGATCTGCGCCCGGTTCTACTGGTGCTGGCGCTGGCCGCGCTGGCGCTGCCCTTGGTGGGTTCGTTCTCCACCTGGATCACGCTGACGCTGGCCGGCCTAGCGATGGGCATGATCATCTTCATCGTCGCGTCCGGCATGACGCTGGTGTTCGGGCTGATGGACGTCCTGAACTTTGGCCACGGCCTGTTCATCGCCATTGGCGCCTACATGGCCGCGACCGTGCTGGGAGCGATGTCCGACTGGACCCAGACGGGCAGCCTGTGGATCAACCTGGCCGCCGTACTGCCGGCCATGATCGTGGGCATGTTGGTGGCGGGCGCCGTCGGCCTGGCCTTCGAACGTGTGATCGTGCGGCCCGTGTATGGCCAGCATCTGAAGCAGATCCTGATCACGATGGGCGGCATGATCATTGGCGAAGAGATCATCAAGATGATCTGGGGTCCGCAAACCCTGTCGCTACCGCTGCCCGAGGCGCTGCGTGGCGCATTCCTGCTGGGCGATGCGGCCATCGAGAAATTTCGTATCGTTGCCTTGGCGGTCGGCGTGCTGGTGCTGGGTGGCATGCTGTGGCTGCTGAACCGTACCAAGCTGGGGCTGTTGATCCGCGCGGGCGTCGAAGACCGCGAAATGGTCGAGAGCCTGGGCTACCGGATCCGCCATCTGTTCGTGGGCGTATTCGTCGCGGGGTCGATGCTGGCGGGGCTGGGCGGCGTGCTGTGGGGCATGTACCAGCAGTCGATCGTGCCGCAACTGAGTGCGCAGGTGAACGTGCTGATCTTCATCGTCATCATGATCGGAGGCTTGGGTTCGACGGTCGGCTGCCTGATCGGTGCGTTGCTGGTCGGCTTGATGGCCAACTACACGGGCTTCCTGCTTCCCAAGGCGGCCCTGTTCTCGAACATCGCGCTGATGGTCGCCATATTGTTGTGGCGCCCGCAAGGCGTGTATCCGGTCACGAACCGCTAGGAGCCCAGACATGTCATTCCGCCTGCTCTCCGGCGACCCGCCCCGCAGCCCGCTGCTGGCGCTAGCGCTGATTGCCATCGTCGCCTTGCTCGCTACCGCACCCTTCCTCTTTCCCGGCCCCAAGTCGCTGGCGGTGGCCGCCAAGATCCTGGTATTCGTCATCCTGGTTGCCAGCTATGACCTGCTCTTGGGCTACACCGGCATCGTAAGTTTTGCGCACACCATGTTCTTCGGCGTTGGCGCCTATGGTGTGGCGATCGCCAGCATCCGAATGGAACCGGGGTGGACGGCGATATTCGCGGGGGTGGGCGCGGGCCTAGCGGTGTCGCTGGCATTTGCCTTGCTGATCGGCTTGGCCAGCCTGCGGGTGCGCGCCATTTTCTACGCGATGATCACGCTGGCGGTCGCCGCTGCGTTCCAGACGCTGGTGTCGCAACTGTCGGACCTGACAGGCGGCGAAGACGGCCTGAACTTCAAGGTGCCGCAACTGTTGCGGCCGGCGTTCCGGCCCTTCTCCGAACCCGTCTTCGGCGTCACGATCGACGGCCGGATCATCACGTACTACCTGATCGCCGCGGTCTGCGCGGTGTTGTTCCTGATGCTGCTGCGCATCGTCAATTCACCCTTCGGCCGGGTGCTTCAGGCCATTCGCGAAAATCCTTTCCGCGCCGAGGCCATCGGCTATCGCACCGTGCTGTACCGCAGCCTGTCGAACCTGCTTGCCGCCGCGTTCGCCACGCTGGCCGGCGCGCTGTACGCGCTTTGGCTACGCTACAACGGCCCGGACACCACGCTGTCGTTCGAGATCATGCTGAATATCTTGCTGATGCTGGTGATAGGCGGCATGGGGACGATGTATGGCGCGGTGGTGGGCGCCAGCCTGTTCGTGTTCGCGCAAAGCTATCTGCAAGACGGCCTGCAAGTCATCCACGACGCGGTGACGGGCGTTGCGCCATTGGCGCTGCTGTTTGAACCTGACCGCTGGCTGCTATGGCTGGGGATTCTGTTCGTGGTGTCGGTGTATTACTTTCCGACGGGAATTGCGGGGCGATTGAGGGAGTTCGCGCGGCGGCGCTAACACCCAAAAACGCCTGCGCGCGCTGGCATGCCCACCATGCCGCGCGAGGCTTGTCGCCTTACTTCACCTTGCTGCGTATGCGATCCAGGTCGCGGCTCAACTGATCAATCTGCCGCTGCATCGCGCTGAACTGACGCTCGTTTGCGCTGTTGTTGTTGCTGGTACTGCTACTTCGGTTGCTATCGCTTTGCTTACGCTCCAATGCAGCGATTTTTTTCTCCTGATCGTCCACCTTGCGTTGCAGCGCGCGGTTCTCGTTCTTCAGGCCGTCCAATGTACGTGTTTGGTCGCGGACCTCATCCATCGTTCTCTGCAACTCCCGGACTTCCATGCCGGCGCGCGCCCGACTATCGCTCCCAACGACCAGTACGCTGTCGTGGATTGGCCGAGAGATCTCCACATCCTTGAAAACAATGCTCTGAGCGCTTGCAGATGTTGAGAAACCCGCGCCCGCCAACACCATGAAACCTGCAACGCCAAGCTTGCCCGCGGACCTGATCATAATTGCCACTCCTGTGGTCAGAATTGTCAGCGCAATGGTTGCGCTGACAGGCTTTATATCAGGAGCCACGGGGGGGGTGTAACAACGCTTGCGCCGATAATGGCTACGCTGCGTTTCAAAGACGGCAAGGACCAGGCAGCAACCGCAGCGACGGTCACTTTCCGCTTTGACGCAACGTGTCCGCCTCGCGCCGGAGGCTGTCGACGCGCCGCTGCATCTCTTCGATCTTGCCTCGGTCAAGCTGCGAGCCGGCCGGCGTAGGCTGCAAGGGCCGCATCGTCGAACCCGTATTCAGCGGCATCATGGCCGGCGCAGTTCCAGCGGCGCTGGCCGGCTTCTGAGTGAACAGGCGCTCCAGCAATAGCAGTTGATTGCGCTGATTTTCCAGCGTCTGTTCCTGCGAGGCCAACGCCTGCTCGTCGTCGTCATCCGATCCGAATATGGCGGCGTGGTCGCGGGACCCGGGAGGCAGCTTCACGCGAGGCTCGGGCCCGGCGTTCAAGACGTTCTTACCGGCACGGGCGTCATCGGGTGGTGGCGCCGGGCCGTTACCTGCGCCCGCGTCCAACGCTTGCGCGGCGGCGGTACCAGCCAAGCACAAGGCGGCGACAAGCACATAGGCCCGTACGGTACTGCGCATAATGTTCCTGACCCGCATCGACATAGATCTCAAGGACGAAAAAAAACGGCAAGGGGTTTAGCCCTTGCCGTTTTATATCAGAACGGCGAACCGTTCCGATGACTGCATCACTTAGATGATACGTGCGGCTTCAACCAGACGCACCACACGCCACGACTTCGAGCGCGAGATGGGACGGCCTTCAGCGATTTCAACCGTATCGCCTTCGTTGTATTGGTTCGATTCATCGTGCGCCTTGTACTTCGCGGAACGCATGATGATCTTGCCGAAGATGGGGTGCTTGACGCGGCGCTCAACGAGCACAACGACAGTCTTGTCCATCTTGTTGCTGACGACCTTGCCAACCAGCGTACGCTGGCGCTTGGCCACTTGGGTGTTTTGAGTTTCGCTCATGTTTATTTCCCTGCCTTCTCGGTCAGCAAGGTACGAACGCGCGCAATGTCGCGACGCACGTTGCGCAGCTGGCTGGTGTTGGCCAGTTGCTGCGTGGCCTTCTGCATACGCAGACCGAATTGTGCCTTCAGCAGGCTTTCGAGCTCTTTGCCGAGCTCGGCGGCGTCTTTCGAACGGAGTTCGCTAGCTTTCATGTTAGTACTCCTTAAGCACCGATATGACGCGCGACGAACGTGGTCGAAATCGGCAGCTTGGCAGCGGCCAGGCGGAAAGCTTCACGCGCGATCTCTTCGCTCACACCTTCCATTTCGTAGAGCACTTTGCCGGGCTGAATTTCAGCGACCCAGTACTCAGGATTACCCTTACCGTTACCCATGCGGACTTCGGCGGGCTTTTGCGAGATGGGCTTATCCGGGAAAATGCGAATCCAGATACGGCCGCCACGCTTGATGTGACGATTGATAGCACGACGAGCGGCTTCGATCTGGCGAGCGGTCAGACGGCCACGGCCGGTGGCCTTCAGACCGAATTCGCCGAACGACACGTGGGTACCACGAGTCGCCAGACCGGTGTTGCGGCCCTTCTGCTCTTTGCGATACTTTCTGCGAGAGGGTTGCAGCATGGTTATTCTCCTTCAGGCGCCGGAGCAGCGTCCGCCTTGCGGGGACCACCACGACCACGGCCACCCGGACGACCGGTGCGAGCACCGTCCGGACGATCACCACGCGGAGCGCGGCGCGGACGACGTTCTTCTTCGCGCGGGGTAGCGGTTTCCGGCGGCAATTCGCCGTTAGCCAGCATGTCGCCCTTATAGACCCAGACCTTGATGCCGATCACGCCATACGTGGTGTGGGCTTCGGAGGTGCCGTAGTCAATATTGGCCTTGAGGGTGTGCAGCGGCACACGGCCTTCGCGATACCACTCGGTGCGAGCAATTTCGATACCGTTCAGACGGCCCGCGCTCATGATCTTGATGCCTTGGGCACCCAGACGCATCGCGTTTTGCATCGCGCGCTTCATTGCGCGACGGAACATGATGCGCTTCTCGAGCTGCTGCGAAATCGAGTCGGCGATCAGTTGAGCGTCGGTTTCCGGCTTGCGGATTTCCTCGATGTTGACGTGCACGGGCACGCCCATCAGACGCTGCAGATCAGCCTTCAGGTTTTCGATGTCTTCGCCGCGCTTGCCGATCACCACGCCCGGACGAGCCGAGTAGACGGTGATGCGGGCATTCTTGGCCGGACGCTCGATGATCACGCGACCAACGGAGGCGCTCTTGAGCTTCTTTTTCAGGTACTCGCGAACGCGAATGTCTTCGGCAAGCATCGTGCCGAAGGCCTTGTCGTCGGCGAACCAACGCGAGGACCAATTACGGGTGACCGCGAGACGGAACCCAGTGGGGTGAATTTTCTGACCCATCGTGACTCCTTAAGCTCCGACCTTGACCGTGATATGGCAGGTCTGCTTCTCGATACGGTTGCCGCGGCCCTTGGCGCGAGCGGAGAAGCGCTTCATCGACTGAGCCTTGTCCACAAAAATCGTGGTGACTTTCAGTTCGTCGATATCGGCGCCGTCGTTGTGCTCGGCGTTGGCGATGGCGGACTCGACAGCCTTCTTCAGGATGACGGCAGCCTTCTTCGGCGAGAAGGTGAGGATTTCCAGGGCACGACCGACCTTCTGACCACGGATCAAGTCCGCAACCAGACGGGTCTTCTGTGCCGAGATGTGCACCCCACGGATAATGGCAGTAGTTTCCATCGCTTACCTCTTCGCCTTCTTGTCCGCAGCGTGGCCCTTGAACGTACGGGTCAGCGCGAACTCGCCCAGCTTGTGACCGACCATGTTCTCGTTGATGTACACGGGAACATGTTGCTTGCCGTTGTGGACCGCGATCGTCAGGCCGATGAACTCGGGCAGGATCGTGGAACGACGCGACCAGGTCTTGATCGGCTTCTTGTCTTTGCCCGCGACGGCCGTGTCCACCTTTTTGATCAGGTGAGCATCGACAAACGGGCCTTTCTTGATCGAACGTGACATAGTGTTCGCCTCTTACTTGCGCTTGCGCCGTTGGACGATCATATTGTTCGTCCGCTTGTTGCGACGGGTCTTGAAACCCTTCGCCGGGGTGCCCCACGGGCTGACCGGCTCGCGTGCTTCACCGGTACGGCCTTCGCCGCCACCGTGCGGGTGATCCACCGGGTTCATGGCAACGCCACGAACCGTCGGGCGGATACCACGCCAACGCATTGCACCGGCCTTGCCGATTTGGCGCAGGCTGTGTTCTTCGTTACCGACTTCACCAATGGTGGCGCGGCATTCGATGTGCACACGGCGAACTTCACCCGAGCGCAGACGAACCTGAGCGTAGATGCCTTCGCGAGCCAGCAGGACGGCGGAAGCGCCGGCCGAACGGACCATTTGAGCACCCTTGCCAGGCAGCATTTCGACGCAGTGAATCGTCGTACCCACCGGGATGTTGCGGATCGGCAGCGTGTTACCAGCGCGGATCGGAGCATCGGTGCCCGACAGCAAGGTAGCACCCACTTCCAGACCACGCGGAGCGATGATGTAACGACGTTCGCCGTCGGCGTAGCACAGCAGTGCAATGTGCGCCGTACGGTTGGGGTCATATTCTAGACGCTCGACCTTTGCCGGGATACCGTCCTTGTCGCGACGGAAGTCGACGACACGGTAGTGTTGCTTGTGACCACCACCACGGTGACGGATCGTGATGTGACCGTTGTTGTTACGGCCAGAACCACGGGTCTTCTTTTCCAGCAGCGGCGCGTAGGGCTCACCCTTGTGCAGGTTCGGGCTAACAACCTTCACCATGCCACGGCGGCCAGCCGAAGTCGGCTTAACTTTTACGAGGGCCATTTACTTCACCTCCGCAAAGTCGATTTCCTGGCCGTCCTTGAGCGACACGTAAGCCTTGCGCTCATTACGGCGGCGGCCAACGAATCGGCCAAAGCGCTTGACTTTGCCCTTACGGTTGAGGACCTGCACGGACTCGACCTGCACCTTGAAGAGCAGTTCGACGGCAGCCTTGATTTCCGGCTTGGTAGCGTCAGCCACGACACGGAAAGCGACTTGCTGATTCTTCTCAGCGACGAACGTGGCCTTTTCGGTCACGATCGGAGCCAGAATGACTTGCATCAAGCGTTCAGCGTTCATCCCAGCATCTCCTCGAGTTGAGCGATGGCCGGCTTGGTGATCAGCACTTTCTTGTAGTGGACCAGCGACAACGGATCGGCATAACGGGGCTCGACAACAGCAACGTGCGGCAAGTTGCGGGTGGCGAGGTAAACATTCTCATCAACGCTGTCGGTGATGATCAGGACCGAGTCCAGGCCCAGGCTCTTCAGCTTTGCAGCAGCAGCCTTGGTCTTGGGCGATTCCAGATCAAACGATTCGACAACGGCGATACGGTCTTCACGAGCCAGTTGCGACAAGATCGAACGGATCCCGGCGCGGTACATCTTCTTGTTGACCTTCTGGCTGAAGTTCTCTTCGGGCGAGTTCGGGAAAATCCGACCACCGCCACGCCACAGCGGCGACGAAGTCATACCAGCGCGTGCGCGGCCGGTACCCTTCTGGCGCCAGGGCTTCTTGGTCGAGTGCTTAACTTCGGCACGATCCTTCTGAGCGCGGTTGCCGGCACGGGCATTGGCTTGGAAAGCCACCACGATCTGATGAATCAGTGCTTCGTTGAAGTCACGGCCGAAGATCGTATCGGGCGCGCTGAACGTAGCAGCGGCCTGACCTTGGTCGTTCAGGAGCTTGAGATCCATTTACTTACGCTCCCTTCTTGGCCGGGGCCTTGATGGCCGGGCGCACGACGATGTCGGCGCCAGCGTGGCCGGGGACAGCGCCCTTGACCAGCAGCAGGCCACGCTCAACGTCAACGCGAACGACGTCGAGGTTTTGAACGGTGCGGGTGACATCACCCAGGTGACCAGCCATCTTCTTACCCGGGAACACGCGACCCGGATCTTGAGCTTGGCCAATCGAGCCCGGGACGCGGTGCGAACGGGAGTTACCGTGCGACGCGCGTTGCGAACCGAAGTGGTGACGCTTGATGGTACCGGCGAAGCCTTTACCAATGGTCGTGCCCGTCACGTCGACCTGTTGGCCGGCTTCGAACACGGATTCCACGGCAATCACGGCACCGGCTGCAAATTCAGCAGCGCGAGCGGGATCAAGGCGGAATTCTTTGAGGATGCTACCGGCTTCAGTGCCGGCTTTGGCGTAGTGGCCCGTTTGCGGCTGAGCCACACGCGAGGCACGACGAGTGCCATAAGCCACCTGGATCGCGGCGTAGCCGTCGGTTTCCAGCGACTTAACTTGGGTCACGCGGTTGTTAGACACGTCCAGCACGGTTACCGGGATGGATTCACCTTCCTCGGTAAAAATGCGGGTCATGCCGACCTTGCGACCCACCAGCCCCAGCCGGTGAGCGGCGGGCGTGGGTGTCGAATTCGACATCGTTTTCTCCATTCCTGACTGCGATTGGTCAGGGCTAATCAGGCAAAAGGTAACGGCCTTTGCCCTACGACTATGTTCAACCTGGTTGGTATTACCTCTAGCGACTTCTTTGCCTTGCAGCAAAGGAGCAATTCAAGCTAATCCGCCCATAGTTAGACTCGCCACAAAATGGCAAGCTTGGCATATTAGCATGATTTTTTCAGGCGGCACAAGCACTTAGCCCGCTTTGGGCCTGGGGAAGCGGGCTGTTTTGCCACACTTCAAACGGGCAAAATCGGTTACCGGACGGGTTCCCGATTGGATTGCCCAACAGGCAGCCCCGCGAACAGGGCGCCCTTGAGACAGTAAGTGACCGCTTACCGAGAGACAGCGCGCCTCAAGGCCATGAGTCAAGCCGCCTTCCTGGCCCTGCCGGACTCGTGCCAGGGGATCAGCACCTTGCGCAGCGAACCCACCGCGAAGTAGAGCACAAAGCCGATCATGGCCAGCAGCAGTACCACGGCGAATAGCGTGTCGACCTCCATGTCCTGCAACTTGACGGTGGCCAGGTAGCCCAACCCGCGTGAGCCGGCCACGAACTCCGACACCACCGCGCCAATGATGGACAACACGATCGCCATCTCCATGCCCGTCAATATATAAGGCAGCGACGCCGGTATCACCAACAGGCGGAAACGGCGGCGGCCGGTCGCGTTGCCCACCTGGAAGACTTCGACCAGGCCAGTGTCGACCGATTTCGCTCCCAGATAGCTATTGGCAAACACGGGAAAGAACGCCATCAAGGCCGAGATCACGATCTTGGATTCGATGCCAAAACCAAACCAAAGGATAAAGAGCGGAATCAGCGCGACCTTGGGCGTCAGTTGCAAGGCGACGACGAACGGCTTGAAGATCGTGTCCAGCAGCTCGACCCTGCCCAGCACCTGGCCGATCAATGTGCCCAACACCACCGCGATCACGAACCCGCCCAGGCATTCGGCCAGCGTCGTATAGATGTGGAAATAGGTATCGGGCCGCTGCATCAACTGCACCAGCGCGGCCAGCACGTCCTCGGGCGGCGGCAGCACCAGCGGCGACACGTCAAAAAGCGTCACATAGCTTTTCCACAGGACAAAGAACACCACCACGGAACAGAGTTGAATGGCGAAGCGTTTCATTCAGATCTCCAGGTGCTTGCGCAGTTCGGCGCACAGCCGCGCATAGTCGGGGTGTTCGCGCTGCTCGGTGCGCGGACGCGGCAGATCCACGCGGATCTCCGCCGCCACGCGGCCCGGACGGGCAGACATGACAATGACGCGGTCGGCCAGATGCACGGCCTCGCTGATCGAGTGAGTAATCAGGAACGCCGCGAAGCCCTCGCGCATCCAGATGCGTTCGGCGTCCGCAATGATCTGCTCGCGAGTCAGTGCATCCAACGCACCGAAGGGCTCATCCAGCAGCAGCAACTCGGGGGTTGAGAACAACGCCCGCGCGAACGAGGCACGCTGGCGCATGCCGCCCGATAGCTCCGACGGATTGCGCTTTTCGAATCCGCCAAGGCCGACCATGGCGCACAACTGGCGAGCGCGCTCCAAGTCGGCGCGCGTAGCCCCCGTAGTCATCAGCTTGGGCAGCGCCACATTCTGCTCGATATTCAGCCACGGCAGCAGACGATGCTCTTGAAAGGCGACGCCGAAACGAACCGGGTTGGAAGCGCCCCGCCCCGGCCAGTCGATCTGGCCTTCGCTGGGCGATTCCAAACCGCACAACAGGCGCAGCAGGGTGGACTTGCCGCAGCCGGACGGCCCGATGATGGCCACGAACTCACCCGGCGCGATATGTTGGTTCACTCCCTGCAAGGCGATGGTTACGCCCGAGTCGGTCTTGAATTTCTTGGTGACGTCGACGAAGCGGACGATCGCCGTGCCGGCATCCACCGCCGGCGCTATGGATAGAGCGTCAGGCAACGGCACTCTCCCAGATGTCGTTGGTATAGAGCTTGCGATCGGTCGCGCGCATCAGGCCGGCGTCCAGCAGCAGCTTGCTGCCTTCCTGCCATTGCTTGGGATCGTTGCGCACCGCCTGCTCGGCGCCATGGCTCAGCCACAGTTCGCGGTTGCCGCGCAGGTCTTGCAGCGCGATATCCGTTTTGTCGATACCAGGGATATCGAACGCGCCCCCCATCAGCGCAATGGCTTGCAGCAGCGCTGCGTCATCCATTGCGGCCAGTTCCCTCACGGCTTGCACCACGCCCCGAGTGAAGGCGACATAGCCGTCACGGTTTGCCGCCAGTTCGCTTTCGCGCGCCACATAGACCTGGCCGGGTACGCCGTCGTCGGCATGCATGACCGAGATTGCCAGCTTTTGCGCCCGCAGACGCGACACCGTGCTGGTATTGCCGAAGAATGCATGCAGGCGGCCGGCCTCAATCATCGCGAACGAGGCGGGGCCGTCGGCCACGCGTTCACGGCGCACCGACTTCGGGTCCACCCCAGCATGCGCCAGCATCAGGTTCAAGGTCGCTTCCATCGAGCCCCCGAACGAGGCCAGCCCGACGATCTTGCCGGCCAGATCGCGCGCGTCCGTGATTGGCGCGCGCTCGGCGGACACTACGACGAAGGGCGAAATCTGGGCAATGGTGCCGAAGGCGACGACGTCGGAGTTGCCTTGCGCGCGGGCCGACATATAGTTCGCGGCGCCCGTGCGGCCGGCGTTGACCTGGCCTGCGGCGGCCAGTTGCACGGCTTGCGCCGCGCCACGGCCGACTTCCACGCGCAGGTCCAGGCTTTGCGCCTTGAACTTGCCAGATGCCGATGCATACAGCACAGGCGCGAATGCCAAGGACAGCGTGAACGGCGTCAGGAACGTGAATTTGCCGCCCGGTGCGGCATGCACCGCACCCGCCGCGGGCAACATCAGGGCGCCCGCCATGCCGGCGGCCGCCCCCAGGAAAGATCTGCGATTCATCAAGGGGTCTCCAAACGGGGACTTCATACAGGGGCTAAATTCGGGGGCTCGTTACGGCAGATACTGCGAGACACACGCATCACGCCTTCGCCGCTGCCGCAGCGCGCTTACGCTCCGCCTTGGCGATGGCGATCGGATGGTCGGCGGGATAGTCCGGCAGGTCCGGGCGGTTCGCGCCCAGCATCACGCACATCAGCGCTTCCTCCTGGCCTTCGTTACGCAGCCCGCGATAGATGCCAGGCGGCACCGAGATCACATCGCGTTCGCCCAGCACGGTTTCGAAGGTCTCGCCCTGGTATTCCAGGAACAAGCGGATGTTGTGGCCGCGCAGGATGAAAAAGGCCTCTTCGACATCGGGGTGTACGTGCATGGGACCTTCGCAGCCGGCGGGCAGCACCATCGTGGAGAACGTGAAGTGCTCGGCCGGAATCGAGTTCTGGTCGTCGCGCACGCCAGCCGCGCCGGTGCCGATGTAGCGCGTTTGCGCACGGCGATAGACGGGGTCGACTTCGGCCTGCCAGCCCAGCGCGTTCCAGTCGTAGGACCGCGTCGCGCGGCGGGCGACCCGGGTCTCCATCCATTCGCCCAGCGTCTTGTCCTTCGGGCGCTTCCAACTGGCGAATTGGGGGTTCTCCTGCTCGGGAACGGGGATCTCGTGGTTTTGGGGTGCAGCATTCATGGCGTTTCCTTTTGGTCACGTTCGGCCAGGCCATTCCTGGCGGGAAAAGACGGGGATTGCGATCAGAACGAGTGCTGGATGCCGACGCCAAACTGGCGACGGCTGATGTCGTCGCCCGTGGTGTGGTCGCGCGTGTCGGTATCGTTGAAGAGCACGTACAGGTTCGTGCGCTTGGACAGGTAGTGCTGGTAGGCCACCCCAACGCCAGATGCCTGGGAAAGCACGGCGTGTTGGTAGCTGGCCATGACGCGGCCGCGGCCGGCCGGAACGCTGACGCCGAACGTGTAGACGCGGTCGCGGTCGCCACCGGCGGCGACGTAGCCGGGCGCGGGGTTCAGATTGATGTCGCGCTGTTCGTTGTAGCCGGCGTGGAGCTTCAAGATCTCGAAATCGTAGGCGGCGGCCAACTGCAGGTTCTTGGCGTCGCGGCGTGCTGGGGTCAGGTTCGACGCGTTCAGTTGCTCGTAGGTGGCGGCCAGCTTCAGCGGGCCGTGGCCGTAGCGCAGGCCGGCCGTCACCACGCGGTCATTGTCAGCCGTCCGGAAGCCCTGCTCCGCATCGGGCGAAAAGCTGTAGCCGATGCCCGCCTCGAGCCCATTCCAGGCTGGCGTGAAGTACAGGACGGAATTGCTGATGCGGCCGTCGACGCCGAAGTCGCCCGATTTATAGCCAAAGGTGTTGCCGATCGAATTGCGTGACCACGACACGCCGAACGGGCTGGCGACAAACGGCGTCCATGCATAGCCGAACACCACTTGGCGTCCCACCCGTACCTCGCCGAATCCGCCCTTCAATCCGACCGTGGCCTGGCGGCCGAACAGCCGGCCTTGTGTGTTGGTGCCGTTGTCGCCGTTGAAGCCGCTTTCCAACTGAAAGGTAGCCGCCAGGCCATTGCCCAGGTCCTCGACCCCGCGCAGGCCCCAGCGCGATTGACTCGAAATACCGCTGTCGACACTGAGCTTGGTGGCGTGGTCATTGGTGTCCGACCGGAAGCCCATGTCAATCAGGCCGTAGAGGGTGATGGACGATGCCTCCACGGCCGGCGCCGCGTGCACGGTATGGGTGGCGATGGGCGCCAGGCTGGAGAAGGCGACGGCGAGGCCGACGGAAACCGCACGGCGCGGCGAGTACTGAGTCATGCTGGTATTCCCCTGGGTTTGTACTTCCACGCGTTAGGGCCGGGCGGCTGGCGCTGCTGCCCGGCCGTTGCAACATCGGCGTGGCGTACGTTTTATTGGTGAAACGTTGATTTGCAAATGAGACGAACGCAGTATAATTGCGCTGCATCAAAAACCATTCCCGGGATTACCCGTATGCCCACTGCACTCACTTCTTCCGTGTCGCCAACGGGATCTGCCCTGGGGCCCGACCCGACGCGCGCCCTGTCCGCCCGACTTGAAGACCTGGATAAAGGCTTCCCTTTGCACCAGGCGCCCTCGGCGATCGGCACCCTCACCTACCGAAGCTCGGGCACCGGCCCCGCCGTGGTTTTGCTGCACGGCATCGGGTCTGCCGCCGGCTGCTGGCTGGATGTCGCGCTGATGTTGCGAGACGGGTTTCGTGTCATCGCCTGGAACGCGCCAGGCTATGCCGGTTCCACGCCGCTGCCCCAGGCGCATCCGTCGGCCGACGATTACGCCGACGCCTTGCATCAGTTGCTGGCGCACGCGGGAGTGTCGGAATGCGTGCTCGTGGGCCATTCCCTTGGCGCCATCGTGGCGGGCGCTTATGCGGCGCGCGGGGCCGGCAACGCGCGGGTCGCGATTCGGCGGCTGGTGCTGCTCAGTCCCGCCCAAGGGTACGCAAGCCATGACGAGGCACAACGCGAGGCCGTACGCACGCGCCGCTTGACCTTATTGGAGGCAGAAGGCATCGAGGGCATCGCCGCGCAACGGGCTGCTGCATTGCTATCGAATGCGGCGACGCCGGCCATGCGGGAATGGGCGAGCTGGAACATGCGCCAGATTTCGCCGACCGGTTACCGCCAAGCGGTCAGCCTCCTGTGCAACAGCGACCTCCTGTCCCGTCCAGCACCCGCCATGCCGGTGGACGTGCGGGTGGGCGAGCTCGACGTCATCACGCCAGCCGCTCAAGGCCAAACCGTGGCACAAGCCTGGCACGCTTCGTTTGCACAGATCGACGGCGCGGGCCACGCCTGCCATATCGAGCGTCCTGCACAAGTCGCCGAGATCGTGCGCGGCTCGGCCAGGAACGGCGGCGTCAAGTCGGAGCTTCCCTTTGCTTGAAGACCCCAACGTGATGCAAGACAAGCGCTACACCGTACCGGCGCTTGAGCGAGGCTTGCGGCTACTGGGCGAGTTCAGCCGTCAAGATCGTGTGCTGGGCGCCCCGGAATTGGCGCGTCGGTTGAACATTCCACGCTCGACCGTGTTCCGGATGTTGAACACACTCGAGACCCTGGGTTTCGTCCGCAAGGCCGACGGCGGCGCGGCGTACAGGCTGGATACGGCCGTGCTGCGCCTGGGCTTTGAGTATCTGGCGTCGCTGGAACTCACCGACCTGGGCCGGCCGTTGTTGGAACGCCTGCGTGACGCTACCGGCTATTCCACCAATCTGGTGGTGCGCGACCGCCGCTCGGCGGTCGTCGTCGCCAAGGTCTCCGCGCCCACGCCCTTCGTCAGCACGGTCTTCGTCGGCACCCGCCTGCCGACCCATGCAACGCTGCTTGGCCGGGCGGTCATGTGCGACCTTTCCCTGCCCGAACTCTTTGATCTTTATGGCGCCGATCCCTTGCCGCCGCACTCAGCGCACACGCCGCGCAGCGTGCCCGCGCTACACGCCCTGCTTCAGGAAGATCTGGCGAGAGGCTATGTGATTGAACGCGGATTCTATGAAGCTATCGTCGGCAGCATTGCGGCGCCCGTGCGCGATGCCAGCGGCCGAGTCATCGCTGCGTTGGGCGTCACCATCCCCACCCTAAGCCCTGAAGAACCGACCATCGACGAAGCCTCCGTCATCCACGCGGTATGCGCCGCTGCGAATGAACTGTCCGCCTCGCTCGATTATGTACCGCCATTGGCAGAGCACAACGTCGTCTCTGGAAGGACCTGACCCTGAACCCGTACCAATTTGAGGATGTACCGATGTTGAAGATAGCCATGGTGGGCTGCGGCGCAATCGGCGTTGCCGCGCTGGAGTTGCTTGCCAGCCGTACTGACTTGGCGGTGACCACGGTGCTTGTGCCCGCATCGCACCTGGACGATGCGCGCCAGCGCATCCAGCCCTGGGCGCCGCAGGCCACCATTCACGCCAGTCTTGACGCGGCGCCCACGCGCCCGAACTTGCTGGTGGAATGCGCCGGCCACGGCGCCATCGTCGAACATGTGTTGCCCGCCCTGCGCGCGGGGATCCCGTGCGTCGTCGCCTCAGTAGGCGCCTTGGCGGCGCCGGGGCTAGTCGAAGAATTGGAGCAAGCCGCGCGGGCCGGCCAGACGCGCGTGCAACTGCTGTCAGGTGCGATCGGCGCCATTGATGCGCTGGCTGCGGCACGGCATGGCGGTCTGGACGAAGTGGTGTACACCGGTCGCAAACCGCCGCTTGCCTGGCGCGGCACACCAGCGGACAAGCAGTTCGATCTGACAGCGCTGGACCATGGCGCTACGGTCATTTTCGAAGGCACCGCGCGCGAGGCCGCGGCCACCTATCCGAAAAACGCCAACGTGGCAGCCACGCTGGCATTGGCCGGGCTCGGGTTGGACCGTACATGTGTGCGCCTGTTGGCCGACCCCGGTGTGCAGGACAACGTGCATCACGTTCATGCCAGGGGTGTATTCGGCGAATTTGAACTGACGATGCGCGGCAAGCCCTTGGCCGCAAACCCGAAGACGTCGTCGTTGACGGTCTACAGCCTGGTGCGGGCCATCTGCAACGCCATGGAACCGGTGGTGATCTGAACACGTCGACCACAGACAACGCCGCAAAAACAAAATGGCCGCATTCCCTGGGGAATACGGCCATTTTTTACGAGCCTACCGGCGAAGGTAGCAGGCTCGGTTCGCCTTACTGCAGCGCGATTTCGACGTCGACGCCGGCCGGCAGGTCCAGACGCATCAGAGCGTCAACGGTCTTGTCGGTGGGATCAACGATGTCCATCAGGCGCTGGTGCGTACGGATTTCGAACTGGTCGCGCGACGTCTTGTTGACGTGCGGCGAACGCAGGACGTCGTAGCGACGGATACGCGTGGGCAGCGGCACCGGGCCGCGGACAACGGCGCCGGTACGCTTGGCGGTGTCGACGATTTCAGCGGCCGATTGATCGATCAGCTTGTAATCGAAAGCTTTCAAGCGGATACGGATCTTTTGGTTTTTCATGGCGTTTCCTAAAGAACGAGAGGCGAAGGCGACGAGGCGCCCTCGCTGGTTGTGTGCTGCTTAAGTGATCCGAATTACTTCAGGATCTTGGCGACGACGCCGGCGCCGACGGTACGACCGCCTTCACGGATGGCGAAACGCAGGCCTTCTTCCATGGCGATCGGAGCCAACAGCTTGACCGTCATGGCCACGTTGTCGCCCGGCAGAACCATTTCCTTGTCGGCCGGCAGCTCGATCGTGCCGGTCACGTCCGTCGTGCGGAAGTAGAACTGGGGACGATAGCCTTGGAAGAACGGAGTGTGACGGCCGCCTTCTTCCTTGGACAGGATGTACACCTCGGACGTGAAGTCCGTGTGCGGCGTGATCGAACCCGGCTTGGCCAACACTTGACCACGCTGGACGTCTTCACGCTTGGTGCCGCGCAGCAGAATGCCCACGTTGTCGCCAGCTTGACCTTGGTCCAGCAGCTTGCGGAACATTTCAACGCCCGTGCAAGTCGTCTTGACCGTCGGCACCAGGCCCACGATTTCGATTTCTTCGCCGACCTTCACGATGCCGCGTTCGATACGGCCGGTAACCACCGTGCCACGACCCGAGATCGAGAACACGTCTTCAACCGGCATCAGGAACGTGCCGTCCACGGCGCGCTCGGGCGTCGGGATGTACGAATCCAGTGCAGCGGCCAAAGCCATGATGGCTTGCTCGCCCAGTTCGCCCTTGTCGCCTTCCAGCGCCAGCTTGGCCGAACCCTTGACGATCGGGGTGTCATCACCCGGGAAGTCGTACTTCGACAGCAGTTCGCGAACTTCCATTTCCACCAGCTCGAGCAGCTCGGCGTCGTCAACCATGTCAGCCTTGTTCAGGAAGACGATGATGTACGGCACGCCAACTTGGCGGCTCAGCAGGATGTGTTCACGCGTTTGCGGCATCGGGCCGTCAGCGGCCGACACAACCAGGATCGCGCCGTCCATTTGCGCCGCGCCCGTGATCATGTTCTTCACATAGTCAGCGTGGCCCGGGCAGTCAACGTGAGCGTAGTGACGCGCTTCCGTTTCGTACTCGACGTGGGCGGTGTTGATCGTGATGCCGCGAGCCTTTTCTTCAGGAGTCGCATCGATCTGGTCGTAGCCCTTGGCTTCGCCACCGAACTTGTTCGACAGAACGGTCGTGATAGCTGCCGTCAACGTCGTTTTGCCGTGGTCAACGTGACCAATCGTACCCACGTTCACATGCGGCTTGGTACGTTCAAACTTGCCTTTTGCCATGATCTCTATCCTTTAACTTTCAAGGAAACTTGAATCTGCCAGGCCACCCGGATGGGTGGACCTGGCCAGGGTTATTTACTTGGCCCGAGCGGCGATGACTTCGTCAGCGACGTTCTTGGGAGCCTCGGAGTAATGCTTGAATTCCATCGTGTACGTGGCACGACCTTGCGTCAACGAACGCAGGTTCGTGGCGTAACCGAACATCTCGGCCAGGGGCACTTCAGCCTTGATGGTCTTGCCGCCACCGACCATGTCGTCCATGCCTTGGACCATGCCGCGACGCGAGGACAGATCGCCCATCACGGTACCAGCGTAGTCTTCCGGCGTTTCGACTTCAACGGCCATCATCGGTTCCAGCAGCACGGGGCTGGCCTTGCGCAGACCTTCCTTGAATGCCATGGAGCCGGCCATCTTGAACGCGTTTTCGTTCGAGTCCACATCGTGGTACGAACCGAAGAACAGCGTGACCTTGACGTCGACGATCGGGTAGCCAGCCAACACGCCCGAAGGCAGCGTTTCCTGGATGCCCTTGTCCACCGCGGGGATGTATTCGCGAGGAACCACACCGCCCTTGATGGCGTCCACGAATTCGTAGCCACCGCCAGGAGCCAAGGGTTCAACCTTCAGCACCACGTGACCGTACTGGCCACGACCGCCCGACTGCTTGACGAACTTGCCTTCAACTTCGTCGCAGGTCTTGCGGATGGTTTCACGGTAGGCCACTTGCGGCTTGCCGACGTTGGCTTCAACGCCAAACTCACGCTTCATGCGGTCGACCAGAATTTCCAGGTGAAGCTCGCCCATACCGGAAATGATGGTTTGGCCGGATTCTTCGTCGCTGCGCACGCGGAACGACGGATCTTCCTGAGCCAGACGCGACAGCGCCAGACCCATCTTTTCCTGGTCAGCCTTCGACTTCGGTTCCACGGCCTGCGAAATCACGGGCTCGGGGAAAATCATGCGTTCGAGCAGGATGTGGGAGTCGGTGTCGCACAGCGTTTCGCCGGTGGTCACGTCTTTCAGACCGACCACGGCGGCGATGTCGCCTGCCAACACTTCCTTGATTTCTTCGCGGTTGTTCGCGTGCATCTGCAGAATGCGACCGATACGTTCCTTCTTGCCCTTGATGGGGTTGTAGACCGTATCGCCCGACTTCAGGACGCCCGAGTAAACGCGCACGAAGGTCAGTTGACCCACGAACGGATCGCTCATCAGCTTGAATGCCAGCGCCGAGAATTTCTCGCCGTCGTCAGCTTCACGCGTGATGGGATTGCCTTCGTCGTCCTGACCGTCAACCGCGGGAATATCCACGGGCGAAGGCAGGTAGTCGATGACCGCGTCCAGCATGCGCTGCACGCCCTTGTTCTTGAAGGCGGTGCCGCACAGCATCGGCTGGATTTCGCCAGCGATGGTGCGTTGGCGGATGGCCAGGTTGATTTCGGCTTCGTCCAAGGCACCCGTTTCCAGGTACTTGTTCATCAGCTCTTCCGACGACTCGGCGGCGGCTTCAACCAGCTTTTCACGCCATTCGTTGGCCAGGCCTTCCAGCTCGGCGGGAATATCGTGGTAGTCGAACTTGATGCCTTGGCTGGCTTCGTCCCAAATGATCGCCTTCATCTTGACCAGGTCGACCACGCCTTGGAACGTGTCTTCGGCACCGATCGGAATCACGATCGGCACGGGATTGGCGCGCAGGCGGTTCTTCAACTGGTCATAGACCTTGAAGAAGTTGGCGCCGGTGCGGTCCATCTTGTTGACGAAGGCCAGACGCGGCACGCCGTACTTGTTGGCTTGGCGCCACACGGTTTCGGACTGCGGCTGAACGCCACCCACCGCGCAATAGACCATGCAAGCACCGTCCAGGACGCGCATGGAACGTTCCACCTCAATGGTGAAGTCCACGTGACCCGGGGTGTCGATGATGTTGATGCGGTGTTCGGGATAGTTCTTCGCCATGCCACGCCAAAACGCCGTCGTAGCTGCCGACGTAATGGTGATGCCACGCTCTTGCTCTTGTTCCATCCAGTCCATGGTGGCTGCGCCATCATGCACTTCGCCAATCTTGTGATTGACGCCGGTGTAGAACAGGATACGTTCGGTCGTGGTGGTTTTCCCTGCATCGATGTGCGCAGAGATACCAATGTTGCGATAGCGCTCGATCGGGGTTTTGCGGGCCATGGTGGATTAGTCCTTAAATTACCAGCGGAAATGGCTGAAGGCCTTGTTGGCCTCTGCCATCTTGTGCGTGTCTTCGCGCTTCTTCATCGCGGCGCCACGACCTTCGGCGGCGTCGATCAGTTCGCCAGCAAGACGCAGATCCATCGACTTCTCGCCACGCTTCTTGGCGGCTTCACGGAGCCAACGCATAGCCAGGGCCAGGCGGCGCACGGGGCGCACTTCAACCGGCACTTGGTAGTTGGCACCGCCAACGCGGCGGCTCTTCACTTCGACGATCGGCTTGATGTTGTTGATCGCCAGGCTGAAAACTTCGATCGGCTCTTTGCCGGTCTTGGTTTGCACTTGCTCGAGGGCACCGTAGACGATGCGCTCGGCGACGGCCTTCTTGCCGTCCAGCATGACGACGTTCATGAACTTGGCGAGCTCGACGCTGCCGAACTTGGGATCGGGCAGAATCTCGCGCTTGGGTACTTCGCGACGACGGGGCATTGTTGCTTCCTTGTGTCTGTTCAGTTGAACCGTGTTTCATTACACGGCCATGGCCGCCCATTGGGACGACCCCTTACGTGCCGCGCTCCTTCCCAAAAGCCGGAGGGCGCGGTCGCACTTCCCTAGTGACGGTCTTCCGCCACGCGGGGATACTACTGACTCGTTATTAAGCCTTCTTCGGGCGCTTGGCGCCGTACTTCGAGCGGGCTTGCTTACGATCCTTGACGCCTTGCAGGTCGAGGGAACCGCGCACGATGTGATAACGCACACCGGGCAAGTCCTTGACACGACCGCCACGCACCAGAACCACCGAGTGCTCTTGCAGGTTGTGGCCTTCACCGCCGATGTACGAAATGACTTCGTAACCGTTGGTCAGACGCACTTTGGCAACCTTGCGCAGAGCGGAGTTCGGCTTCTTGGGGGTGGTGGTGTACACGCGAGTGCACACGCCGCGGCGTTGCGGGCAGTTTTCGAGCGCGGGGCTCTTGCTTTTGATAATGCTGACTTCGCGCGGCTTGCGCACGAGTTGGCTAATGGTAGGCATGACCTTTGAAATCCCTTTTACGTACCACTGGTAAGTACTTACGTACTCGTCTCCTCAAGCAGTGAATTCTCTCGGAGAAGGCAGTTCGCGCAAAACCGCCTCAAACGTTCATATACGTAAAAGAGCGGGCTTGCCAACAAACCATGACAAACGCACAAAACTGATAGCGGCTGGGCTGCCAAGACCTTAGTTGCAACTGATGGACCCAAACCAAAAGGCTCGTGACGCACCTTGGTTTCAGACCGGGTTTTCAGACCGGCGTTTCAGACCCTAACTAAGCTCTTGAACTGTTTGCCTTTTGCGTACAGATTTTGCGCGCGAAATAAAGCAGTAAGCCCTTTAGCATAACTGAGATCAAGGCGTACTGTCAAAGATTTTTGTAAGTCCGGCGACGCGGCAAGCAACAGCGAAAAGCCGGCAAAAGGCGGGGATTTACACGCCGCTTGTGAAAAATGGGGCCGCGTAGCGGCAAAGATCTGAAATGCCCGCCTGGCCGAGAACCGCGCCTGCGGCGAGGCGAGCATCGGGTAAACCATGGGAATTCAGCGCAGGCGGCAGTGTAGCGCCAGGTGGCGGCTTACCGGTCCGCAAACAAGTAACCGCTGCCGTACACCGTGCGAATCGGCAACATCACCCCCGCCAGTTCGGCTTTGCGACGCAGGCGGCTGACAATGACATCAATGCTGCGCGACCCACTCGAGCGCACACCACCGCCTTCCACCCGCAGTTCCTCGCCCAGTTCAGAACGCCCGACCGTCCTGCCCGCCACCTCAAGCAGCGACCGTACGATCAGGCGCTCATTGGCCGACAGCGAGATCGTCGCCCCCGACGGGGCAACCAGCGTCCAGCCCTGGTCGCGCAGCTCCCATTGGCCGCTTACCGCGTCCTCAACCGCCGGGGTATCTTGACTGGGGGGAAGGCGCCGCGCCAGCGCCAACAGGATGCATGCAAGTTCGCGCGGGTCCTGGGGATCGGGCAGACAGGCATCAGCGCCACTTTGCAGGCAACGCAACCGACTATCCACGGAAACGCCCTTGCCTGTCACCACGATGCCCATGGGCGAAGACCCGTGCAACCGGGCCACGAGCGCGTAACCGATTTCGCCCAACGTCCCAACGTCCAGGACGACGGCATCGTAGACACCGCTATTGAGCAATCCGAACAGTTCGAGAGAAGTCGAACAGCCCCGTGCGGAAATGCCGGCTTGCAGCAGGGCGGACACGGCGGCGTTTCGAGCGACCTCGTCCGGCGACATCATTAATATGCGTAATTGATTCATGGCAATCTCAACCCCCTAACCACACCGCCCACGCGACCGCTTGTGACGTTGCACGTAGGACGATTGAGACAGTGTGGCGCGTTGTTACGCAACAACTCCAGTCAAGATTCGTTAACTTTGCAATGTTTGACAGTTCTTGCCACAACGTAGCCAGCCGTGCCGCCGCGCGAGTTATCATTCGTTTACATAAATTCGCTCACCTTTGCAGCAGGGGCGCCAGCGGCGTTCTTGCGCAGCAGACCTCCGCGAGACTTTCCCGATGAAGATTGCGTCGCTGGAAGACGACCTTGACCAAGCCCGGCGCATCCACCAAGTGCTGACTGCCGCAGGGTACACCTGCTCCAGTTATCACCAGAGCCGCGACCTGTTGGCTGCGTTGCGCTCGCAGCGCTTCGATCTCGTGCTGCTGGATTGGCACCTGCCGGATATCGATGGCGACGATGTGGTGCGCTGGCTGCGCGCCAACATCGGTCCTCGCGTCCCCGTCATTTTCCTCACCAATCGGTCTTCTGAAGACGACCTGGTGGAAGGGCTGCGCGCCGGCGCCGACGATTACATCGTCAAACCGCTGCGCCCCCTGGAATTGCTGGCCCGCGTGGCCGCGTTGTTGCGACGTAGCCAGATCGCCGAACCAGCCGATGACACTTTCGACGTCGCGCACTACCGCATCGAGCCCGCCGCAAGAGTGATCTCGCTACACGGCGCCGCCGTGTCGCTGGCGCCCAAGGAGTTCGAACTTGCGTTGCTGTTCTTTCGCAACCTGGGCCGGCTCATGTCGCGCGATGTGATCGCCGAATGCGTGTGGAACCGCGAGATTCCCGCGACCTCCCGCACCTTGGATACGCACCTGTCCAACATTCGCCAGAAACTCCAGCTACGCCCCGAACACGGGGTGCGCCTCAGTTCGTCCTATGCGCTGGGTTACCGGCTGGAACTGAACAGCGCCGTGGAAGACAACCCGGCCAGCCCGTCGTAGACGCGACGCGCGTATCCCTGGAGAACCGATTCTTATGAGCCGCTGCCGCGCGCTTTCTTTGCTTGCCTTGCTTTCCTGCCTGTCCGTGTCGGGGGTGGTGCGCAGCCAGCCTGCGGGGGCATTGGGCGACGACTTCATCTATCGCGTGCGGCAGGGAGACACCCTGATCAACCTGGCCACGCGGTACACCCGCAATCAGGCGAACTGGACAAAGTTGCAAACCTTGAACAAGGTTGTCACGCCTGAAATGCTGCCCATCGGACTCGAACTGCGGATTCCCCTGTCGATGATCCCCGAGCGTCCCGCCCAAGCGCGCGTGGTGCATGTCAGCGGACAAGCCGACCTGAATGGCCAGTCCGTGCAATCCGGCACCAGTGTGGCTGAAGGCAGCACGGTAGTGACCTCGCCCAACGGCTTTGTGACGCTGGAATTGGCCGACGGCTCCAAGCTCACGCTGCCCGCTGGCGGTTCGGTCGAATTGACCCGGCTACGCCAGTTCGAAGGCACCGCGCTGACCGACTCCGTCATCCATATTCAACGCGGCAGCGTCGAATCCACCGTCGCCCCCGACGGCCAAGGCGTCGGCCGCTTCGAAATCAGGACTCCGGTTGCGGTCACAGGCGTGCGGGGCACGCGATTCCGCGTGCAAAGCGGCGCCGGCGGCGTGCACAGTGAAGTGCTGGAAGGCAGCGTGCGGCTGCAAGCGCATGCGCCAGGCGCTGCGCCCGCCAAACCTGTGTCGGTCGCGCGCGGCTATGGCGCTGCCGTGCGTAATGACGGCAGCGTGTCCGGTGTGCGCGAGCTTTTGGCCGCGCCGCAACTGAGTCCCCCCATACGCACGGGCGGAGGCACCTGGACCAGCGCCTTCATGCCAGTGGCCGGTGCGCGTGGCTACCTGGTGCGCGTGTCGCGCGATGCCGAAGGCGCGCTGCCTGTATCTTCGGCTAGCTTCGCCACGACCAACATTCACTTCAGCGCGCCGGGTCCCGGCAAGTTCTACGTTTCGGTGCGCGCGGTCGATGATCTGGGCCTGCGGGGGCAAGATGCCGTCGCCACGTTCGAAGGCGCGAACCAACTGATGACCTCGTTCGGCCTGGGGGTCGGCACCGGCACAGGCGGACTCATCACGCTGACCGAATACTAGGCCCCGCCCAATGGCCGACGCCCCCGACGCCCTCGACCGGACCTCGCGCTCAGGGCTGTGGCTGACGGTGATATTGGCGGCATTGGCGGCTCTGCTGGGCTTGTTGAATGGCTTGGGCCGGGTCGATCAGATCCTGTACGATCGCGCCATCACCATGAGCGGACGCCCGGCCGACCCGGATATTCTGATCGTCGCCATCGACGACGCCAGCATCGAGACGCTGGGGCGATGGCCCTGGCGACGGGCGATCCATGCCGCGTTGCTCGACCGTCTGCAAGGCGCACGCGCGGTTGGGTTGGATTTGATCTTCGCGGAAAGCGACACAGTCAATCCCAACGATGACTTGCTACTTGCCCAGAGCATCCAGCGCAATGGCCGGACGGTGCTGCCAATTGTCCTGGACCGCTTGAACAATCCTTCCGCGATGTCGATGCCGATCCCCGCGCTGGCGCAAGCCTCAGCGTCAACGGGCATCATCAATGCGCGCGTTGATCCTGACGGCGTGGTGCGTGAAGCCACGTTGACGACCCGATTCGCGGGCAAGCGCTACAACCACCTGGCTCTCTCCATGCTGGAGGTCGGGGGCCAAGGCAAAGCGGTGGAACAGTTTCTACAACAGGCGGGTCCCAACGGCGACATCCTGATCCCGTACACGGGCCCCGCTGGCCACATGCGTACCGTCTCCTACCTGTCCGTCCTGCGCGGCGAACTGAGTCCGGAGGACTTGCGCGACAAGTACGTGCTGGTGGGCGCCTGGGCGACCGGCTTGGGCGACGCTTACCCAACACCGGTATCGCACGACTTGAGCGGCATGTCGGGCGTGGAGATCATCGCCAACCTGATGCAGTCCGCGCGCGACGGCGTGTCCTACCATCGTCCGCCCGCCGCCTGGAATGCTCTGTTTTCCGCTTTACCCGTGCTGCTGGCCTGCCTGGCGCTGTGGCGCTTGTCACCCAAGCGGGCATTGCTTGTCAGCGCTGCGCTCGTTACGTGCATTCTTTTGACAGCGTGGTTGCTGCTGGCCTACGCCAGCTTGTGGTTCGCGCCGACCGCTGCACTCGTGGGCGTAGCGCTTTGCTATCCGCTATGGAGCTGGCGTAGCCAAGAGGCGGCGCTGCGCTATATGGACCATGAACTGCGTCGACTGCAGCGCGAGTATCCCCCCGTCCTGAACGAGGCGCGAGCGCAGTTGACCGGCCCGAATGCATCGCTGGAAAGCCGGGTTGGGGAATTGCAGCGCGCGCTGGAGCGCGTGCGCAACCTGCGGCGTTTCCTGGCCGATGGACTGGACGGCATGCCCGACGCAACGCTCGTCTTCGACCAGGAAGGGCATATGCAGTTTCGCAACCAGGCCGCGGTTATGTACTTCCAGCGGCTGGGGATGCGCCCTCCCCGCGTGGGACACCCCGCCACGCATTTGCTTGAGAAGACCATTTCCGACGATACGACGCGACAGCGCGTGGCCGACGCACTGCGCGGCACGCTGCCCACCAACGACTCATCGCGTTGGACGGCCGATCTGGAAGTGCGTGATCACGCGGGGCGCGACCTGATCTTGAAGTGCGCGCCGATTCACACCGCCGAAGGTAATTTCGCGGGTACCGTCGCCACGTTGACGGATATTTCGCGGATTCGCCAAGCCGAACGCCAGCGTGAAGAGACTCTGCGCTTCATCTCGCACGACATGCGCGCGCCACAAAGCTCCATTCTGGCGCTTGTCGAGATGAAGCAGGAGTCCGGCACTCAGGATGGGCAGGGTGAGACCCTTGCCCGCATCGCCACACTGGCGAACCGTACCCTGCATCTGGTGGACGACTTCGTACATCTGACGCGCGCGGAATCAATGACAATCAGCGCGGTAGAACTCGATCTGGGTAGTTTGCTGCAAGATGGCGTCGACGAGTTCTGGGCCTCCGCGCACAAACGCGGCATTACGCTGGGCCTGCGCATGCCGCTGCCCGTTGCGTACACCCGGGGCGATCAGACGCTGCTGATGCGCGCGCTGTGCAATCTGATCGACAACGCCATCAAATACAGCCCGCCGCAGACACGCGTCGAATGCGGACTAGAGCAGGCGCAGAATTTCTGGCGGGTAACCATCCGGGATCAAGGACAAGGCATTGCCGAATCTGATCTGGCACGGCTGTTCGAACCCTTTTCGCGCGTGGGCGTCGAGACCCGAAATGACGTGGGCGGCGCCGGACTCGGCCTGGCGTTCGTGCGCACCGTGGCGGAACGCCATGGCGGGACGGTGGAAGTCAGGAGCGAAATCGGCGTGGGGTCTGCATTTAGCTTATGCCTGCCCGTTGCGCTGGATGCCGAACAAGAGGGCTGACTCGGCCGGCCTGGAGCCTCACTGGAAGGTGTGAGAAATTACCGCCGGCTTGCCTGCCTTGATTTCAAGCGTTCCGCGGTAGGGCGGCAGGTCCGCATTGCGCAGCACCACTTGGTACTTGCCGGGTATCAAGCGTATTTCCTTGACTGGCGGGCTGATGCCGCGCGCCACGCCGTTGACCCATACTTCGCCCCACGGGCGGATGTCCAGGCGCACGCGCACGGGCACCCCCATGGGCTTGGGTTTGCTGGCTACCTCGCCGGCCCCCGTGGCCGACGGGGACTGAGCGCCGAGAGTGGCCGTCGCCGACACGGGCTCGGGTCGCTCGGTCGCCATCTCGGGCGCATTCTGAACGCTGGGTGGTGTAGTCGTGACCGGCTCAGCGGGTTCAACGGAGGGGGCCGGTTCTTGTTGCGGTGCGGCGGCTGGGATGGCCGCAGCCGTGGACGGCGAAGCGACCGGAGGCATGGGGTGTACGGCAGGCGGGTTAGGCATGACGACTTCGGAACTGGTGATCAGGGCATTGGGCGCGCCTTTCCCCCAATGAAACCAGCCATAAATGCCAATGCCGATCAAGGCCAGGACGGCCAGCAATCCCAGTAACGGACGACGATTGCGGCTTGGCTTGCGCGCGGTCGCGACCGGCGGCGGCGTGGCATGGGCGGCGCCGGTGAGGGTGTCTGCCTCGGCGGGAGACGGCTCGATATACGCGGCCACCCCCAATAGCGCAGCCAGCTCGGCCAGCGTCTGCGGCCGGTCAGTCGGCGTCATCGCCAGGCCGCCGTCAATGACGGACAGAAAATCCGAGTTGTATTTGGACAAGCCCAGCGACGTCAGAGGCTCATAGGCATCTTCTGCGCGCCGCTCCGGAGCGGGCTGCGGACGACGCCCGGTGACCAAGGCATACATGACCGCGCACAAAGCGTAGATATCGCTCCACGGGCCACGCGGCCATTCCATGGAATCGGTATATAGCTCAAACGGCGCGAACCCGGGCGTCGGGCTGCGGCTGGCTCGGCGCGAACGAGCAACCACCAGTTCGGGCAGCAAATGAGCCCGCGCGTTCTCGTCCATCCCTACGGTGTCCAGCGAGATATCGCCGCATATCTCACCCTGGGCGTGCAGGGCGATCAGGGAAGGCAACAGGTCGGAGACCAGCCGCTTGATGCGAGATTCCGGCACGCCCCCCGCCATGCTGGCGGCGATCGCGCTCAATGGACGCAAGGCAAGCGGCGCGGCGCCTGAAAACGGCCCACGCGGCGTCAAGAGGCCGGTGGAGGAAGACATGATGGAAATTGCGCTCATGCGCGGACTGATGCGAAGATGGAATAGTGGGAATATTATCCAATCCGCAACATCAGGACATTGCCGAAGATGTCCGAGCGCATCAGGCTGTGGCACGATGACGCTTCGCCCAATCCTCCTCCCCCCTTATAAGTTATGAAAATTCGCCTTCTGAGCAGCCTGCTCGGCGCGACAGTAATGCTGGCGGGCTGCGCCGGGATCTCGTCGCGGCCCGAAAGCCCGCCCAGCGCCGAAGCACTGGCGCAATTGCAACAAGTCCGGGATATCTACGGCGCAGGCCGCTACGGAGAGGTCATCCGAACCGTCGCTACCTCTGATGAGTTAGCCTCATCGACCAAGGCGGTGCGCATCGAGGCCTATAAGCTGCAGGCGTTCAGTTATTGCGTCAGCCGTTACGCTCAGCTGTGCGAAGACAGCTTCGCCCGCATCCTGGCGCTGGATCCTTCGTTTGAACTAGCGCCAAATGAAGCCGGCCATCCGTCCTGGGGCCCCGTCTTCCAGCGGGCCCGGGACCAAGCCGCGAAGTAGACCCATGCACAATCCGTAAACAAAAATAGCTGAACAAAAAAAGGCCGCTGATTTCGCATCAGCGGCCTTTCTGTTTCCGGTCCCCGCGCCGAGCCTGCGCGCGGGGATCTGTCCGGGTTTCCGCTTATTCGGCGGAATCGTCCGTACCAGCGTCGGAAGCCGGAGCTTCTGCGTCCGCGCCCACCGTGACCGGCGAGTCTTCGAACGGGTTGGCCTGTTGGCGGGCGGCTTCGCGTTCCGCCGCTTCCAGCTCTTCCTTGTCGCGGCGTGCGTGGTGGTAAGCCAGGCCGGTACCCGCCGGGATGAGGCGGCCGACGATGACGTTTTCCTTCAGGCCACGCAGGTCGTCGCGCTTGCCCATGATGGCGGCTTCGGTCAGGACACGCGTGGTTTCCTGGAACGAAGCGGCCGAGATGAACGAGTCGGTCGACAGCGAGGCCTTCGTGATACCCAGCAGCACGTTGTCGTAGGTCGCCGGGATACGGTCTTCGGCAGCCATGCGATCGTTGGCGTTCAGCAGTTCGGAGCGCTCAACTTGCTCGCCCGGGATGAACTCGGTATCGCCAGCGTCAACGATGTTCACACGGCGCAGCATCTGACGAACAATCACTTCGATGTGCTTGTCGTTGATCTTCACGCCCTGCAGACGGTAAACGTCCTGCACTTCGTCGACGATGTACGTCGCCAGCTTCTCGATGCCTTGCAGGCGCAGGATGTCGTGGGGATCGGCCGGGCCGTCCACGATCATTTCGCCCTTGTTCACCACTTGGCCGTCGTGCACCAGCACCTGCTTTTCCTTCGGAATCAGGAACTCGTGGCTCACGCCTTCCAGGTCGGTGATGACCAGACGCTGCTTGCCCTTCGTGTCCTTACCGAACGACACCGTACCGGTGACGTCGGCGAGCATGCCGGCATCCTTCGGCGAACGGGCTTCGAACAGTTCGGCCACACGCGGCAGACCGCCGGTAATGTCGCGGGTCTTTTGCGATTCTTGCGGAATACGCGCCAGAACTTCACCCACGGCAACCTGCTGGCCGTCGCGCACGGTAATCAGCGCGCCCACCGGGAACGAGATGTTCACCGAGTGATCGGTGCCGGCGATCTTGACGTCTTCGCCGCTTTCGTTGACCAGCTTGATCTGCGGACGCATGACGATCTTGCCGCCACGGGTCTTCGGCGTGATGACGACGAGCGTCGACAGGCCGGTGACTTCGTCCACCTGCTTGGCAACGGTCACGCCTTCTTCGATGTTCTCGAAGCGGACGGCGCCGCCGTATTCCGACACGATCGGACGGGTCAGCGGATCCCACGTCGCCAGACGCGCACCAGCCTTCACGGCTTCGCCATCGCCCACCAGCACGGTCGCGCCGTACGGGATCTTGTGGCGTTCGCGTTCGCGGCCATTGTCGTCGAAGATCGCCAGTTCGCCAGAGCGCGAAATCGCCACACGTTCGCCCTTGGCGTTCGTGACATAGCGCATCGTGCTGGCAAAACCGACCTGACCGCTGGACTTGGTTTCCACCGCGCTGGCCAGAGCCGAACGCGACGCCGCGCCACCGATGTGGAACGTACGCATCGTGAGCTGCGTGCCCGGTTCACCGATGGACTGAGCAGCGATAACGCCCACTGCTTCGCCCTGGTTGACCGGCGAACCACGACCCAGATCGCGGCCGTAGCAGTGTGCGCACAGACCGTGACGCGTTTCGCACGTCAGCGGCGTGCGGACCTTGACTTCGTCCACGCCGATGCGGTCGATGGTGTCGACCAGATCTTCGTCCAGCAGGGTACCGGCGACGATGGCCGTTTCCTGCGTGTCCGGGTTGATGATGTCCACGGCGGCAACACGACCCAGGATGCGGTCGCGCAGCGGTTCGATGACTTCACCACCTTCCACCAGGGCCTTCATGTTGTAGCCCAGCGACGTACCGCAATCGTCCTCGGTGATCACCAAGTCTTGCGTCACGTCGACCAGACGACGAGTCAGGTAACCCGAGTTTGCCGTCTTCAGTGCCGTATCAGCCAGACCCTTACGCGCGCCGTGAGTCGAGATGAAGTACTGAAGCACGTTCAGACCTTCACGGAAGTTCGCGGTAATGGGCGTTTCGATAATCGAGCCGTCCGGCTTGGCCATCAGGCCGCGCATACCGGCCAACTGACGGATCTGGGCGGCCGAACCGCGAGCGCCCGAGTCAGCCATCATGTAGATCGAGTTGAACGATTCCTGGCGCACTTCTTCGCCGTGACGGTTCACAACCGGCTCGGTGGCCAGTTGTTCCATCATCGCCTTGCCGACCTTGTCGCCAGCCTTGCCCCAGATGTCCACAACGTTGTTGTAGCGCTCTTGGGACGTGACCAGACCCGACGAGTACTGCTTGTCGATTTCCTTCACTTCGCGGCTGGCTTCAGCCAGGATGCCTTCCTTGGCGGTCGGGATCAGCATGTCGCCCATGGCGATCGAGATACCGCCGCGCGTGGCCAGCTTGAAGCCGGACTGCATCAGCTTGTCGGCGAAGATCACCGTGTCGCGCAGGCCGCAGCGGCGGAACGACTGGTTGATCAGGCGCGAGATTTCCTTCTTCTTCAGTGCCTTGTTCAGCACTGTGAAGGGCAGGCCCTTCGGCAGAATTTCGGACAGCAGCGCGCGGCCGACCGTCGTCTCGTGACGGCGGATAACCGGTTGCCATTCGCCAGCTTCGTCGCGCTCGTGCTCTTTCAGACGCACGGTCACGCGGGATTGCAGCTCGACTTCGCCGTTGTCGTACGCACGTTGCACTTCAGCGACGTCGGTGAAGAAGATGCCTTCGCCGCGGCCGTTGATGCGCTCGCGCGTCGTGTAGTACAGACCCAGCACGATATCCTGGGACGGCACGATCGACGGTTCGCCGTTGGCCGGGAACAGCACGTTGTTCGACGCCAGCATCAGCGTGCGCGCTTCCAGCTGGGCTTCCAGCGACAGCGGCACGTGAACAGCCATCTGGTCACCGTCGAAGTCGGCGTTGAACGCCGCGCAAACCAGCGGGTGCAGCTGGATGGCCTTGCCTTCGATCAGGACCGGTTCAAACGCCTGGATACCCAAACGGTGCAGCGTAGGCGCACGGTTCAGCATGACCGGGTGTTCGCGGATGACTTCTTCCAGGATGTCCCAAACCACCGGTTCCTGGCTTTCCACCAGCTTCTTGGCAGCCTTGATGGTCGTGGCCAGGCCCATCATCTCCAGACGATTGAAGATGAACGGCTTGAACAGTTCCAGGGCCATCAGCTTGGGCAGACCGCACTGGTGCAGCTTCAACTGCGGACCCACCACGATGACCGAACGGCCCGAGTAGTCGACGCGCTTGCCCAGCAGGTTCTGACGGAAACGACCGCTCTTGCCCTTGATCATGTCGGCCAGGGACTTCAGCTGGCGCTTGTTGGCGCCCGTCATGGCCTTGCCGCGGCGACCGTTGTCCAGCAGCGAGTCAACGGCTTCCTGCAGCATCCGCTTTTCGTTGCGCAGGATGATTTCCGGCGCCTTGAGCTCCAGCAGACGCTTCAAGCGGTTGTTGCGGTTGATGACGCGGCGGTACAGGTCGTTCAGGTCGGAGGTCGCGAAGCGGCCGCCGTCCAGCGGCACCAGCGGACGCAGGTCCGGCGGCAGCACGGGCAGCACTTCCATGACCATCCACTCGGCCTTGATGCCCGACTTCTGGAAGCCTTCCAGCACCTTCAGGCGCTTGGAAATCTTCTTGATCTTGGCTTCCGAGCTGGTGGCCTTCAATTCGCCGCGCAGCGTTTCCACTTCGCGGTCGATGTCGATGGTACGCAGCAGTTCACGCACGGCTTCCGCGCCCATCAGGGCACGGAAATCGTCGCCGTACTCTTCGGTCTTGGCCAGGAAATCGTCGTCCGACATGATCTGGCCGCGCTTGAGCGGCGTCATGCCAGGTTCGATCACGCACCAGGCTTCGAAGTACAGAACGCGTTCGATGTCGCGCAGGGTCATGTCGAGCACCATGCCCAGACGCGACGGCAGGCTCTTCAGGAACCAGATGTGCGCGACGGGGCTGGCCAGCTCGATGTGGCCCATGCGTTCACGGCGGACCTTGGCAACGGTAACTTCAACGCCGCACTTTTCGCAGATCACGCCACGATGCTTCAGGCGCTTGTACTTGCCGCACAAGCACTCGTAGTCTTTGATCGGGCCAAAGATCTTGGAGCAGAACAGACCGTCACGTTCAGGCTTGAACGTGCGGTAGTTGATGGTCTCGGGCTTGCGAACTTCGCCGTAAGACCACGAACGGATCTTCTCGGGCGAGGCGATGCCGATCTTGATGGCATCGAATTGCTCGTCTTGCGAGACTTGCTTAAATAGGTCGAGTAGCGCTTTCATTAGTTACGCTCCAAATCCATGTCCAGGGCCAACGAGCGGATTTCCTTCACCAGCACGTTGAACGATTCCGGCATGCCGGCGTCGATGACGTGGTCGCCCTTGACGATGTTTTCGTATACCTTCGTACGGCCAGTGATGTCGTCCGACTTCACCGTCAGCATTTCTTGCAGGGTGTACGCGGCGCCGTATGCTTCCAGCGCCCACACTTCCATTTCCCCGAAACGCTGACCACCGAACTGCGCCTTACCACCCAGCGGCTGCTGCGTGACCAGCGAGTACGGACCCGTCGAACGCGCGTGCATCTTGTCGTCGACCAAGTGGTGCAGCTTCAGGTAGTGCATGTAGCCGACAGTCACGGGGCGCTCGAATTTCTCGCCCGTGCGGCCGTCAAACAGCCATGCCTGAGTACGCGAAGGCGTCAGTGCCATGCGCTCGGCGACGTCGTCCGGATAGGCCAGCTCCAGCATCGTGGTGATTTCCTCTTCGGTCGCGCCGTCGAAGACGGGCGTCGCGAACGGCACACCGTTCTTGAGGTTCTGGGCCATTTCCATGACTTCTTCGTCGGTCAGCTCGTCGATGCGGGCGCCGGAACCGGTCGTGTTGTAGACCTTGTCCAGGTAGGCACGGACGTTCTTGACCTGCGCAGTGCGCTCGTCGCGCAGCAGATCGGCAATGCGGTGGCCCACGCCCTTGGCAGCCCAGCCCAAGTGCACTTCCAGCACCTGACCGACGTTCATCCGCGAGGGCACGCCCAGCGGGTTCAGAACGATGTCGGCCGGCGTGCCGTCAGCCATGTGCGGCATGTCTTCCACCGGGGTGATACGCGAAACCACACCCTTGTTACCGTGACGGCCCGCCATCTTGTCGCCAGGTTGCAGACGACGCTTCACGGCCAGGTAGACCTTGATCATCTTCAGCACGCCCGGGGGCAGCTCGTCGCCCTGCGTCAGCTTCTTGCGCTTCTCTTCGAAGGCCAGATCAAACTGGTGACGCTTCTGCTCCAGCGATTCCTTGGCTTGCTCCAGCACGACAGCGTGCGGCTCATCGGCCAGACGGATGTCGAACCACTGCCAGCGGTCCAGATCAGCCAGGTAAGCCTTGGTGATCGTGGCGCCCTTGGCCAGCTTGCGCGGGCCGCCGTTGACGGTCTTGTTGACCAGCATCTTTTCGATACGGTCGAACTGGTCGTTTTCAACGATGCGCAACTGGTCGTTCAGGTCTTGGCGATAGCGGCGCAGTTCATCGTCAATGATGGACTGGGCGCGCTTGTCGCGCACGATGCCTTCACGCGTGAACACTTGCACGTCGATCACGGTGCCGGTCATGCCCGAAGGCACGCGCAGAGAGGTGTCCTTAACGTCGGACGCCTTTTCACCGAAGATGGCGCGCAGCAGCTTTTCTTCCGGCGTCAGCTGGGTTTCGCCCTTGGGCGTGACCTTGCCGACCAGCACGTCGTCGGCGCTGACTTCGGCGCCAATGTAGGTGATGCCCGAATCGTCCAAACGGTTCAGTTGCGTCTCAGCCAGGTTGCTGATGTCGCGTGTGATTTCTTCCGGACCCAGCTTCGTGTCGCGGGCGACAACCGTCAGTTCCTCGATGTGCACCGAGGTGTAGCGGTCATCGGCAACAACCTTTTCGGAGATCAGGATCGAGTCTTCGAAGTTGTAGCCGTTCCAGGGCATGAACGCGATCAGCATGTTCTGACCCAGGGCGAGTTCGCCTAGGTCGGTCGATGCGCCGTCAGCCAGCACGTCGCCCTTGGCAACCTTGTCGCCACGCTTGACGATAGGGCGCTGGTTGATGTTCGTGTTCTGGTTGGAACGGGTGTACTTGATCAGGTTGTAGATGTCGACACCGACTTCGCCGGCGACGTTTTCTTCGTCGTTCACGCGAATCACGACGCGCTCGGCGTCAACGTGGTCGACCAGGCCGCCACGCAGTGCCTGCACGGTCGTGCCCGAGTCAACGGCCACGGTGCGTTCGATACCCGTACCCACGACCGGCTTTTCCGGACGCAGGCAAGGCACGGCCTGACGTTGCATGTTGGCGCCCATCAGTGCGCGGTTCGCGTCGTCGTGCTCAAGGAACGGAATCAGCGAAGCGGCCACCGACACGATCTGCGACGGGGCAACGTCCATGTAATGCACGTTGGCCGGCGAGGTCAGCATCGTTTCGCCTGCTTCACGGCAAGCAACCAGGTCGTCAACGAAGGCGCCCTGCTCGTCCAGCGCGGCGTTAGCCTGTGCGATGACGTAGTGGCTTTCTTCGATGGCCGACAGGTAATCGATCTGCTCGCTGACGCGGCCATCGATAATCTTGCGGTAAGGCGTTTCCAGGAAGCCGTACTCGTTCAAGCGAGCGTACAGCGCCATGGAGTTGATCAGACCGATGTTCGGGCCTTCCGGCGTTTCGATCGGGCAGACACGGCCGTAGTGGGTCGGGTGCACGTCGCGGACTTCAAAGCCGGCGCGCTCGCGGGTCAGACCGCCCGGGCCCAGTGCGGAAACGCGACGCTTGTGCGTGATTTCCGACAACGGGTTGGTTTGGTCCATGAACTGCGACAACTGGCTCGAACCGAAGAACTCCTTGATGGCAGCCGAGATCGGCTTGGAGTTGATCAGGTCGTGCGGCATCAGGTTTTCGGTCTCGGCTTGGCCCAGACGTTCCTTGACCGCGCGCTCGACACGCACCAGGCCGGCGCGGAACTGGTTTTCGGCCAGTTCGCCAACACAACGCACGCGACGGTTGCCCAAGTGATCGATGTCATCGATCTGGCCACGGCCGTTACGCAGCTCAACCAGCACCTTGATGGTTTCAAGGATGTCTTCGTTGGTCAGCGTCATCGGACCGGTGATGTCTTCACCACGGCCCAGACGGCTGTTGACCTTCATGCGGCCCACGCGCGACAGATCGTACGTCTCTTCGCTGTAGAACAGACGTTGGAACAGCGCTTCCACCGCTTCTTCGGTGGGCGGCTCGCCAGGACGCATCATGCGGTAGATGGCAACGCGCGCGGCCATCTGGTCGGCGGTTTCATCGGTGCGCAGGGTTTGCGAAATGTACGGACCACGGTCCAGATCGTTCGTGTAGAGCGTCTGGATGTCGTAGACGTTCGAGGCGCGCAGGGCACCCAGCACGCTTTCCGTGATTTCGTCGTTGGCGTTGGCGATGACTTCGCCGGTATCTTCGTCAACGATGTTCTTGGCCAGCACGCGGCCGTACAGGAAATCTTCCGGCACGGAGATGCGCTGGATGCCACCGGCAGCCAGGTCGCGCAAATGCTTGGCATTGATGCGCTTGTCTTTTTCGACGATGACCTTGCCATCGCGATCCGAGATGTCGAAGCGGGCCATTTCGCCCTTCCAACGCTCGGGCACGAATTCCATCATCGCGCCTTCGCTCTTCAATTCGAAGTTATCGAAGTCGAAGAAGTTGGCCAGGATGGATTCCGGCGTCATGCCGATGGCCTTGCACAGGATCGTGACAGGCATCTTGCGACGACGGTCGACGCGGAAGAACAGGACGTCCTTCGGGTCGAATTCGAAGTCCAGCCACGAGCCGCGGTAAGGAATCACGCGGGCCGAGAACAGGAGCTTGCCGGAGCTGTGCGTTTTGCCGCGGTCGTGTTCGAAGAACACGCCAGGCGAACGGTGCAGCTGCGACACGATGACACGCTCGGTGCCATTGATGACAAAGGAACCCGTGCCCGTCATGAGCGGAATTTCGCCCATGTAGACTTCCTGTTCCTTCACTTCCTTCACGGTCGGCTTGCTGACTTCGCGGTCAAGCAGCACCAGGCGGACCTTGGCTCGCAGGGGCGAGGCATAGGTCAGACCACGTTGCTGACATTCCTTGACATCGAACACCGGTTCGCCGAGCACGTAGCTCACGAACTCCAAGCGCGCCATACCGTTGTGACTAACGATCGGGAAAATCGACGAGAACGCCGCCTGCAAACCGTCGGCTACGCGATCGGACGGGGCGGTATCCGCCTGCAGGAAAGTTAGGTAGGATTGAAGCTGTGTCGCCAAAAGGAAAGGAACGTTTTGAACGTCTTCACGCTTGGCGAAGCTTTTGCGGATGCGCTTTTTTTCGGTGTACGAGTAAGGCATGAGCACTCCGACTCGAGGTTGCATGGGCCGTCAACCACGGCCCTAGGTGATACGACTCCAGGAAACCCCCCTGAAAGGGCATACCCCCAGTAGGGGTTTCCTGGAAACGCAAAAGCCCGGGGACTGCAAACTGTGCTGTCCCCGGGCAGTTGACGCAGGTCTTACTTGACTTCGACCTTGGCGCCAGCTTCTTCCAGCTTCTTCTTGGCGGCTTCGGCGTCAGCCTTGGCCACAGCTTCCTTGACGGGCTTCGGAGCGCCGTCAACCAGGTCCTTGGCTTCCTTCAGACCCAGACCGGTCAGCTCGCGCACGGCCTTGATGACGCTGACCTTGTTCGCGCCGGCTTCCAGCAGGACGACGTTGAACTCGGTTTGCTCTTCAGCAGCGGCAGCAGCGCCACCAGCGGCGGGAGCAGCAACAGCGACAGCGGCGGCAGCAGCCGACACGCCAAACTTCTCTTCCATTTCCTTGATCAGCTCGGACAACTCGAGCACGGTCATGCCAGCGATGGCGTCAAGGATTTCAGCTTTGTTAAGTGCCATTTTTAAGAACTCCAAATATTTTGGTAATGCCAGGGTTTGGGTGTCGCTTCGTCGTTCAGCGAATTCCGGACAGCAGGGCGATTAGGCCGCTGCCTTTTGGTCGCGCACAGCCGCGAGGCCACGGGCGAACTTGGTCGGAACTTCGTTGAGCGTACGCACGAATTGCGCGATCGGGGCTTGCATGGTGCCAAGCAGTTTCGACAGCAACTCTTCGCGGGACGGCATGGTGGCCAAGGCCTTCACACCATCTTGAGTCAGCAGGCTGTTGGGCAATGCGCCCGCCTTGATGACCAGCTTGTCGTTGCTTTTCGCGAAACCAGCGATAACCTTGGCCGCCGAAACCGGATCAGTGCTGATGCCATAGATCAGCGGACCGGTCAGTTGCTCAGCCAACGGCTCGAAAGCCGTGCCGGCAACAGCACGACGGGCCAGCGAGTTCTTCAGAACTCGCAGATACACGCCCGATTCACGCGCAGTTTTGCGCAGTACGGTGACAGAGGCGACGTCCAGACCACGGTACTCAGCGATAACAATCGATTGTGCCTTGGCGACTTCTGCCGAGACTTCCTCGATTACCACCGCTTTCTCTTGACGATTGAGACTCACGGTTTGAACACTCCATCAAAAGACGCCTGGGGCCTGAGCCTTGCGCGTCAACCGAATGCGGCGCCTGGTCGAGTTCTTCGGGTAAAGAAATCTTCCTGGGGACGCCGTCTACGCTGGATCCGAACTAGATGAGCTTCGGGATTAAGCGGGGCAGCGAGGATGCTGCTTTCTGTACAGAAGGGAGAACCCTTCCACTACCCTGCTCCAGCGGTCTTTGACAGCAACATCCGGAGGAATCCGGATGCAGCCCAAAGTACGTTTACAGCTGTTGGCTTAGTTGGAAGCCGACAGCGAGGCAATTTCAACGCGAGCACCGCCGCCCATCGTGGACGAAACGGCCAGCTTGCGCAGGTAAATGCCCTTGGCAGCTGCGGGACGGGCCTTTTGCAGGGCGTCGACCAGAGCAGCCAGGTTGGTTTGCAGCTGTTCCACGCCGAACGACGCGCGGCCGATCGTTGCGTGGATGATGCCAGCCTTGTCGGTACGGTACTGAACCTGACCGGCCTTGGCGTTCTTGACAGCGGTGGCGACGTCAGGCGTCACGGTGCCGACCTTCGGGTTCGGCATCAGGCCACGGGGACCCAGGATCTGGCCCAGGGCACCCACGACACGCATCGTGTCGGGCGAAGCGATGACCACGTCAAAGTCCATTTGACCGGCTTTGATCTGGTCAGCCAGGTCGTCCAGGCCAACGATGTCGGCGCCGGCGGCCTTGGCGGCTTCAGCCTTGTCGCCTTGGGCGAACACGGCAACGCGAACCGACTTGCCGGTACCGGCGGGCAGAACGACCGAACCGCGAACCAGTTGGTCCGACTTCTTCGGGTCGATGCCGAGCTGCACGGCCACGTCAATGGATTCATTGAACTTGGCGACGGCAGTTTCCTTGACCAGGGTCAGGGCTTCAGCGACCGGGTACAGCTTGGTGCGGTCGATCTTTTGTGCAATAGCGGCGGCGCGCTTGGACAGTTTTGCCATGATTAGATCCCCTCAACCGTGATGCCCATGCTGCGGGCGCTGCCAGCGATCGTGCGCACAGCGGCGTCCAGATCAGCGGCGGTCAGATCGGGGCCCTTGGCCTTGGCGATTTCTTCAGCTTGAGCGCGGGTCAGCGTGCCGACCTTGTCGGTATGCGGCTTGGGCGAACCCTTTTGCACGCCAGCGGCCTTCTTGATGAGGACCGTCGCGGGCGGGGTCTTCATGATGAAGGTGAAGCTCTTGTCCGCGAAGGCGGTGATCACCACCGGAATCGGCAGACCAGGCTCCATGCCTTGGGTCTTGGCGTTGAACGCCTTGCAGAATTCCATGATGTTCAGGCCGCGTTGACCCAGTGCCGGGCCAATCGGGGGGGACGGGTTAGCTTTACCAGCCGGTACTTGCAGCTTGATAAAGCCGACGATCTTTTTCGCCATGCTTTGCTCCTTGCGGGTTATATCGCCGTGGCCTTATTTGCCAGGGCTCCCCGGGGGTTGAAATCAGGTCTTTTCGACCTGGCTGAAATCGAGTTCGACGGGTGTGGCACGACCAAAAATGGTGACCGACACGCGCACCTTGCTCTTTTCGTAATTGACTTCTTCGACGTTGCCGTTGAAGTCTGCAAACGGACCTTCCTTGACCCGAACCATCTCGCCCACTTCGAAAAGAATCTTGGGGCGGGGTTTCTCGACACCCTCTTCCATTTGAGAGAGGATCTTCTCGACTTCCTTTTCGGAAATCGGGGTCGGACGGTTGCCCGAGCCACCCAAAAAGCCGGTGACGCGGTTCGTGTTCTTGACCAAATGCCACGTTTCGTCGGTCAGGTCCATCTCAACCAGGACATAACCGGGGAAAATGCGACGTTCGGTGATCGACTTCTGACCACCCTTGACCTCGACGACTTCCTCGGAGGGCACAAGAATGCGGCCAAAAGACGTCTGCAAGGCCGCGCGCTCGATGCGCTCTACCAGGGCCTTGTGGACGCTCTTTTCCATGCCGGAGTACACATGGACGACATACCAACGCTTACTCATTCGCCGTCCTTATTTCCAGCCCAACAACAGGCCGTAAAGAATCCATTCGATGCCCTTGTCGAGCACCCACATGAAAATGCCCATGACAGCCACGAACGCGAAAACGATACCCGTCATCTGGGTCGTTTCCTTACGGGTGGGCCATGCGACACGCTTGACTTCGTTGTAGGACTCGCTGGCAAAGCTCAGGGTGCGGCGGCCGGGTTCGCTGAACCAGGCAATTACGGCTGCAATCACAAGGCCGCCGACAAACACGCCGACACGTGCGGGCATCGGCTGTGCGCTAAGCACGGAAAACCCGACGATGCCAGCAATAACGACGAGAACCGCCAGGCCGAGCTTGACCCGGTCGGCGGTGCTGGTTACGGTTTCTACGCTGGTATTAGACATATTGCGACGCGAGCCGCCGTGAATGCGTAACTCGCGATGATCTCCCGCGGGTTTATCCTGGCGGTGGCAGGGGCAGTAGGAATCGAACCTACAACCTTCGGTTTTGGAGACCGACGCTCTGCCAATTGAGCTATGCCCCTAAAACACTACTGGCTTGCACTACATTCACTGGCTTTCCGCCCAACGCCTACGCGCATGGTCACGGAACCGAACATCATACTACTTTTACAGCAAAGATGGATAGAGGGACTTGAGAGTCCACTCTACCCATCCGGGTATTGCTTACTTCAGGATCTTGGCGACGACGCCGGCGCCGACGGTACGACCGCCTTCACGGATGGCGAAACGCAGGCCTTCTTCCATGGCGATCGGAGCCAACAGCTTGACCGTCATGGCCACGTTGTCGCCCGGCAGAACCATTTCCTTGTCGGCCGGCAGCTCGATCGTGCCCGTCACGTCCGTCGTGCGGAAGTAGAACTGGGGACGATAGCCTTGGAAGAACGGAGTGTGACGGCCGCCTTCTTCCTTGGACAGGATGTACACCTCGGACGTGAAGTCCGTGTGCGGCGTGATCGAACCCGGCTTGGCCAACACTTGACCACGCTGGACGTCTTCACGCTTGGTGCCGCGCAGCAGAATGCCCACGTTGTCGCCAGCTTGACCTTGGTCGAGCAGCTTGCGGAACATTTCAACACCCGTGCAAGTCGTCTTGACCGTCGGCACCAGGCCCACGATTTCGATTTCTTCGCCGACCTTCACGATGCCGCGTTCGATACGGCCGGTAACCACCGTGCCACGACCCGAGATCGAGAACACGTCTTCAACCGGCATCAGGAACGTGCCGTCCACGGCGCGCTCGGGCGTCGGGATGTACGAATCCAGTGCAGCGGCCAAAGCCATGATGGCTTGCTCGCCCAGTTCGCCCTTGTCGCCTTCCAGCGCCAGCTTGGCCGAACCCTTGACGATCGGGGTGTCATCACCCGGGAAGTCGTACTTCGACAGCAGTTCGCGAACTTCCATTTCCACCAGCTCGAGCAGCTCGGCGTCGTCAACCATGTCAGCCTTGTTCAGGAAGACGATGATGTACGGCACGCCAACTTGGCGGCTCAGCAGGATGTGTTCACGCGTTTGCGGCATCGGGCCGTCAGCGGCCGACACAACCAGGATCGCGCCGTCCATTTGCGCCGCGCCCGTGATCATGTTCTTCACATAGTCAGCGTGGCCCGGGCAGTCAACGTGAGCGTAGTGACGCGCTTCCGTTTCGTACTCGACGTGAGCGGTGTTGATCGTGATGCCGCGAGCCTTTTCTTCAGGAGTCGCATCGATCTGGTCGTAGCCCTTGGCTTCGCCACCGAACTTGTTCGACAGAACGGTCGTGATAGCTGCCGTCAACGTCGTTTTGCCGTGGTCAACGTGACCAATCGTACCCACGTTCACGTGCGGCTTGGTACGTTCAAACTTGCCTTTTGCCATGGCTGACTCCTGACCTGGATTGCGCTTCAGACTGAAGAAAAGAACTTGGAAATTTGTGGTGCCCATGGCGCGGATCGAACGCGCGACCTCTCCCTTACCAAGGGAGTGCTCTACCACTGAGCCACATGGGCATTTAAAAATCTTGGAGCGGGTGAAGGGAATCGAACCCTCGTCGTAAGCTTGGAAGGCTTCTGCTCTACCATTGAGCTACACCCGCGGCATACCCATTCACCATCTCATTTCCCAAACCCTCAAAATCAAGGCCTGGGGAACTTTACAACCTTCTTTGCGAAGGCCGCCCAGTTCCCTAGGCCTAATTTTAAAATCCAGGCAGACATCGCCTGGATTTAGAGTTGGGTCTCTGGTGGAGGAGATTGGATTCGAACCAATGTAGGCGCAAGGCCAACAGATTTACAGTCTGCCCCCTTTAACCACTCGGGCACCCCTCCAGCGGAGAACTTGAGATTATGAACACTTTCGAATCCGGTGTCAAACCTTCCAGATGAAAATATTCAAAAACTTTTGTTCAACCACTCGCGTTTCCGCGCAGAGGGGGCGAAGTTTACAGGTTTCCGCGAATTGCTGCTTGCAAAAGTTGTGAATACTCATCGGCGGTGAAAACAATGGGGTTTGTTCCACCAGACGGATCCTCACTGGCCATGCGCCCTACCCGCTCGGCTTGCGCCTCGTCGATGCCGATCTCGGCCAGCGTATGGGGAATGCCCACCGCCTCGCGCAAGCGCAGCACCCAATCCAGCACCGCGCCGGGCCCAGTGGCCGGAAGGTCGAGGTAACGCGCCAGCGCTTCCAACCTGGGCGCGACCGCGTGCTGGTTCGCCTTGAGCACATAAGGCATCAAGATGGCATTGAGCATGCCGTGATGCGCGTCGTACAGCGCGCCCAAGGGATGCGCCAAGGCATGCATGGCGCCCAGGCCGCGCTGGAAGGCAGTGGCGCCCATGGTGGACGCCACAAGCATTTGCTGACGCGCCTGCACATTCGAGCCGTCCGCCACCACTTGCGGCAGGTATTCCTTGATCATCCGCATGCCTTCGATGGCGATGCCCGCGGCCATCGGATGAAAAAACGGAGAGCAATACGCCTCAAGGTTGTGCGATAGCGCGTCCATGCCGGTCGCGGCGGTGATCCTGGGCGGCAGGCCCAGTGTCAGCTCGGCATCCAGAATGACGATGGCCGGCAGCATCCGCGCGTGGAAGATGATGCGTTTGACCTCTGCGGCTTCATCCGTGATGACCGAAGCCCGCCCCACTTCCGACCCGGTGCCTGCCGTGGTCGGCACGGCCACCACCGGTGCCATGCCGGCGACGTTCACACGCAGGTAGTTGTCGCCGATATCCTCGAAGTCCCATAAGGGACGATCTTGCCCCACCATCAACGCAATCGCCTTGGCAGCGTCCAACGCGGAGCCGCCGCCGAAGGCAATGACGCCGTCGTGCCCGCCCTGCTGGTAGGCCGCCACACCATCTTCCACATTCCGGCCGGTGGGATTTCCCTTGATCTCATGAAAAACCGCACACGCCAAGCCCAATTGATTGCACGCCAGCGCGGCGTTTGCCACCATCGGCAAGGGGGCCAGGCCCGGATCGGTGACGAGCAGCGGGCGCGTCATGCCAAGTTCGCGGCACCATTCGGGCAGTTCTTTCACGCGGCCCGGGCCGGCCTTGATGGCAGTCGGGTAGTTCCAGTTAACGCTGGGCACGGTCATGATTCGGTTCCTGAAGACGCCTTGGATCAGACGCTGCGCAGATGGAAGGATTTGGCCTGGGTAAGCTGTTCGTAGCCAATGACGGACAGGGACACGCCGCGGCCCGTGTTCTTGACGCCCGTCCAGGCCAGGGCCGGATCCAGGTAGTCGCAGCGATTCATGAAGAACGTGCCGGTGCGCACTTGCGCACCAAGTGTCAGCGCGGCCGCTTCATCTTGCGTGTATACCGCCGCCGTCAGGCCGTAGGGGCTGTCATTCATCAATGCGACGGCTTCGTCATCGCCCGCGACCGGCATGATGCCGACAACAGGTCCGAAGCATTCGTCGTTCATGATACGCATGCGATGGTTTACTCGCGTAAGGATCGCTGGGGCGACATAACACGAGCCTTCACTCGCATTATTGAAATGCGATTGATCCATCATATTTTTGGCGCCAGCCGAAATGGCGTCGCCAACAACATCACGAATTTCCGCCGCGGCGCGGGCACGAACCACCGGCCCCAACGTCGTGGTCTCATGCAAGGGGTTACCCAGTACATAAGCCTTGGTCAGCGCGACCGTTCGTTCAAGGAAGTCATCGTATCGCGACTGCGCCACGTAGATGCGTTGAATACCACAGCAGGACTGACCAGAATTGAAGAACGCGCCGTCGACCAGGGATTCAACTGCGTGGTCCATGTTGGCGTCGTCGCGCACATAGGCGGGATCGTTACCTCCCAGTTCCAAACCCACGCCGATGAACCGGCCCGCCGCGCTTTCCTCCACGATGCGGCCCCCGCGTACCGAACCCGTGAACGATACGTAGCCAATCTCCGGCGCGCGGATCAGCCTTTGCACCGTGTCATGGTTTGCATGCAGGTGCTGGAACACGCCCTGAGGAACGCCGGCGTCGCGAAATGCCCGTTCAAGCAGTTCCGCACACAAGGGGGTTTGATCAGAGTGCTTCAGAATCACGGTGTTGCCGGCCATCAAGGCCGGCACGATGCTGTTCACAGCGGTCAGCAGCGGGTAATTCCAGGGCGCGATGGTCAACGCAACGCCAATTGGCTCGCGACGAATGAAGCGCGTGAAGCCAGTCTGCTCGGGCACCTGTATGGGCGCCAGCGCTTCATCGGCAATCGAGATCATGTGGCGTGCGCGAGCCTCGAAGCCGTCCACTTCACCCGGCGTGTAGCGCAACGGCCGGCCCATCTGAATCGTGATCGCACGAGCGATTTCGTTGCGGGCCGCGACCACCTTGTCGACGGCCGCCGATACGATGCGCCCCCGCTGTGCAATACCCAACGCCTGCCAGGCCGGTTGCGCGGAATGTGCCTGAGCCAGCGTGCGCGAGATCTGCGCTTCGCTGGCGTAGGCACGCCGGACGACCTCGCGTCCGTCGATGGGACTGATGGTGATGAGTTCCTCGGTCATGGTGGCCCTATGCAAACAGTTGGACTCGAATCAGATGATCTCGAAATAGCGAGCAAGCTCCCAGTCGGTGACATGGCGCCGGAACTGCCGCTCTTCCCATTCCCGGGTTGCGGCGTAGTGTTCTACGAAGGCGTCGCCGAACAGGTGACGCGCGGCCTCGGACTCGCGCAAGCGTTGTGCCGCCTCCCACAGCGTGGTGGGCAAATGCATGTGGGCGGGGAACTGCTGGGTGTAGGCGTTGCCCTGCACCATCGGTTCTGGCACCAGACCCAGCTGAATGCCGTACAGGCCGGACGCCAAGGCGGCGGAGAGCGCCAGATACGGATTGGCATCCGCCGATCCGATGCGCACCTCAACACGCTGCGACTTGTCGCTGCCGGGGATGAGGCGTAACGCGGTGGTGCGGTTCTCCATGCCCCAGGTGGCGTCCAGCGGCGCCCAATACCCCGGCACCAGCCGCGAATAGCTGTTGATGGTCTGGGCGTACAGCGCCATGAACTCCGGCAGATAGCGTTGCACGCCCGCCATGAACGAGACCTGCACCGCGCTCATGCCGTGCGGCTGCGATTCATCATAGAAGGCCGAGCGGCCACTTTTCGCGTCACGCAAGGACAGATGAATGTGGCCGCTTTGACCGGGATGGTCGTGCGACCACTTGGCCATGAACGTCGCCATCAAGCCGTTCTGCTGCGCCAACGCCTTGGTGAATGTCTTGAACAGGAACGCTTTGTCGCCAGCGGCCGCGGCCTTGTCCACGGCGATGGCCGCTTCCAGCACCCCCGGCCCGGTTTCCGTGTGCAGGCCTTCGATGGGCATGTCCATGCGTTCGCACATGTCCAGCAGCTTACGGTAGAAGTCGCCTTCGACCGTGCTGCGCAACATGGAATAGCCGAAGTTGCCCGGCGTCCAGTTCTCCATATTGCGATAGTGCTTTGCGCGCACGGAGTGGGGCGTTTCACGGAACATGAAGAATTCATATTCCAGCGCGGCGTAGACGTCGTAGCCCATGCCCTCCGCGCGATCCAGCGTACGTTGCAGCAAGCGGCGCGGGCAGATGGCGGCCGCATCGCCTTCGAACTCGGCCAGGAACAGCAGCATGTCTTCGCCCCCAGGCCCCTGCTCCAGTGGCAGGCGACGACCGGTGTGGGGCAGGATGCGCAGCTTGGCATCGGGATAGGCCGTGTGCCAGCCGGTGTACTTGGTGTTGTCGTAGAGTTGGTCGTCCAGGTCCCAACCGAACACCACGTCGCAAAACGCCAAGCCCGAGCGCAGCGCCCCCAGGAATTTGTCGCGCCGCAGGTACTTGCCCAGCATGACGCCGTCGACGTCAGACAAGCCCACCTTGATATGCGAAAGCGAACTGGATTGCACCAGACGTTCCGCGTCTTCCACCGTTGCTACCCCTAGTGAATGCATGCTCGTTCACCTTGTGGCTGAAGCCTTGCGTTGGACTGCGGGCAAGCGCCACGGCGCCCTTGCCGGACAAGGGAATATCGCGTGGCGTGCTCTCAGGGTTTCTCCGAGTCTAGACACCTTGCCGCGAATTTGCAGCCTTGAGCATGCAGTAGTTTCCCTAGGTAGCTGGCAAGCAATTCCAGGGCGCATGGCGAACACGCAAGCGAAACAGGCGGCACATGGCCGCCTGTTGCTGACGTCTCACGCAGGCCTTAATCCAGCGATACGCCCGCCGTCTTCACCATGTCGGCCCAGTAGACCGTGTCTTCCTGCAGGCGTGTCTTGAACGCATCAGGCTGGCTGCCCACCGGCCAACTGCCGCCACTGTTGATCTTTGCAATCACCTTGGGCGACTTCATTGCCTGGCTGACTGCTTGCGCCAGATAGGCAACGCGCTCGGGCGGAGTACCCGCCGGGGCGAACAGGCCGTACCAGTCATCAGCCGTGATGCCGTCCAGGCCGCTTTGCTTCAGCGTGGGCGCGCCCTTGAAGATACCGACGCTGTTCTCATGGCTCAACGCCAGGATGCGCAGTTTGCCGGCGGCCACCATGGGTTCAGCCGACGCTGGCGACGTGATCAGCATGTCGACCGTGCCGCCCATCAGGTCGGTGATGGCCGGCGCCGCGCCGCGATACGGCACGTGCACCAGGGTCACGCCCGCCTTCTTGGACACCAGCGCGCCCATCAGGTGGCTCATGGTGCCGTTGCCCGGCGTGGCGTAGGTGATGATGCCCGGTTGTTTGCGCGCGGCCTCCAGGTAGTCGGCCATGGTCTTGTACGGGCTCTCGGTGCGCGCCACCAGCACCAGCGGCGCGGACGTGATCTGCGAGATCGGCATGAAGTCTTTGACGGGATCAAAGCCCACGTTCTTGTAAAGACGCGGATTGACTGCCATGACGCTGGTTTGCGACATCACCAGTGTGTAGCCGTCAGGCTTGGCGCGCGAGACCTGCGCCGTGCCCACATTGCCGCCCGCGCCAGAACGGTTTTCCACGACGACGCTTTGGCCTGTGATGGCACCCAACTCTTGCGCGATCAGACGCGACACATTGTCGTTGCCGCCCCCAGGCGGAAACGGCGAAACGACAGTAATGGCCTGCTTCGGATAGTCGGCCGGCGCCTGCAGGGTTTGCGCTTGAGCTTGTGCCTGGGCGCTTGCGCCCCCGACCAATGCCGCGACGGTGAATGCGACGGCGCCGCAGGTGTGCAATGCGTGGTGCTTCATGTGGATTTTCCCCTTGTCGTAAAGGCCGGATACGCGGCCATGCTTTGCATTCCGGTTCGCCATGAACCGTCCGCACCCCGTCGGCACCTGCCGCCGGGGCGTATTAATCGGGTTGATGCATGTGGTGTGCCGCCTGGGCCTCTGCGGGCCATTGCGGCGTGCGCGCTATCCAGCGCGCGGTAGCGGGTCCGCGCTAACTTGCTGGAAAGCGGTACGTGGCCAATTCGCGCTCATCAATCTGCTTGACCAGGTTGGTCTCCCACGCCAGATACTGACGCGCCGCGGCCTTGTTGCCATCGTGACGGTCATGGACGAAAAACAGATAGTCGATGCACGTTTCGTCCGAGGGCACGGCGGGCGTGACTTCAAGCGCGATGCCCGCCGCCGACCAACTGGCTGGCGTGCCGGTGTTCACCTTGATGTCGCGCATACCCAAGGCACGCAAGTCCTCGGCTGCCCACGCGGCCAGGTCGGCGTCGTCGGCCAGCAGGACGACGGGACGCGCCGGGTCCAGGTTCAAGCGGTCCAGACGCGGGCGGATGGACCACTGTGCGCCGGAGATATGTCCGGCGCGATATCGCATGCCTGGGCGGATATCGACAGCCTGCACGCCCTGCGGCAAGACTGCCGCCAGCGCCGCGTCGGTCAAAACGGAAAGGTGCGGGGTCCGCGGCATCGGTGCCTCATGCACCAAGGCGGCGTGCACGCCCTCTTCCAGCACGCAAGCGTCCCAGCCCATCTGCCGCAACCAGCTCGCCACGACCGGCGCGCGCACGCCCTCGGCGTCGAACACCACGATCCGCGCGCCGCGCACAGCCAGGTACTGGTCCGTGGCCTGCACCAGTTGGCCGCCCGGCGTGTGCTGCGCTCCCGGCAAGGACCCTTGCGAAAACTCTTCAGCGCTGCGCACGTCGCACAGGAACGTCGTGCGCTTGGGGTCGAGCAGCCACGCCTGCACCGTGCGGGCATCCACCACCGGCACGCCATGACGCTGGGCCAGTTGCGCCGATCGCGCAGCCAGCGCGGGCAGCGCTTCCGGCGACACGCCATCGTCATAGCGGCGGCGCGCACCGTGTTCAAGTTGCAGGTCTTCCAGATACCAGCCCTGCGTGCCGTTCTCAAGCGCGTAGACAGGGTTGGGCACCCCCAGGTTGATCAGCGTCTGGGCGCCAATGATGCTGCGTGTGCGGCCGGCGCAGTTGATGACGATCGTTGTGTTCGGATCCTTTACCAGCGTGTGGGCGCGCAGCGCCAACTCGCCATTCGGGCAGCATATGCCACCGGGGATGCTCATTTTTTGGTATTCGGCGTAAGGCCTGCCGTCCAGCACAATCAAATCGTCGCCACGCCTCTGGCGCTCGGCCAGTTCACGGGCGCCGATGCGGGGGGTGTGGAAAACTTCTTCGGCCAATTCGCCAAAGGTTTTGCTGGGGACATTCACGCCAGCGAAAGCGGCGTAGCCGTCGCGCTGCCATTGGGCAATGCCGCCGGCCAGGCGATGCACGTTGCCGTAACCCAGTCGCGCCAATGCGCGGGCGGCGCGTTCTGCCGTGCTGTCGTCGCCGCCGTTGTCGTACACAACCACGCGCACGTCGTGGCGGGGGGCCAGGCGCAGGATGTCCACCTCCAGCCGGCTGTACGGAACGGGCACCGCGTAGAACAGATGGGATTCACCGTACTGCCCGTGTTCGCGCACATCCAGCAAGGCGATCTCGCTGCCATCGTGCAGCCACTGTTTGAGCGTGTGGGAATCAACGGTTGCGATGGAAGGGGCTGAGGTGGGATGCGTCGTCATGGAATTCAAGGAGATCCGGGGGGATAAGGTCAACGCTGACAGGGCTTGTTCCAAGTCGCTGATCAGGTCTTCGGGGTCTTCAAGGCCAATATGCAGTCGCAGCATGGCGCCGCGTGGCGTCGGGTCCGGCAGCGCGCGCGACGCAAGCTGCACCGGAATCACCAGGCTTTCAAAGCCGCCCCACGACGCGCCGATGCCAAACAGGCGCAGGTTGTCGATCAACCGCTCGGCGTCCTGGGCGTTATAGGCGCCATCCAGTTCCACCGTCAGCAGCCCATTGGCGCCGGTGCAGTCGCGCAACCACACCGCGTGCGACGGGTCACCAGGCAAGGCGGGGCACAGCACACGGGCAACTTCGCGGCGTTCCTGCAGAAATTGCGCGACCCGCATTGCGTTCTTTTCGTGCTGAGCCATGCGCAGGGGCAGCGAACGCATCCCGCGCAACACCAGGAAAGCGTCATCAGCGCCCACGGTCTGGCCAAAGTCGATGGTGGCGCGCTCAAGCGGGCGCCAGGCGCGCGCATTGACGACGACGGCGCCCATCATCACGTCGGCATGTCCACCGAGATATTTGGTGGCGGCCAGTATGGAAATATCAGCGCCCAGCGTGAGCGGTTTGTATATCAAACCCGACGCCCACGTGTTATCCACAGCCAGCCAGCAACCGTGTTTTTTCGCGGCTGTGGATAACTCGCAAAGGTCCGGCAGCTCATAGGTCAGTGAGCCCGGCGCTTCGGCGTAGATCATTCGGGTGTTGGGTTGGATCAAGGCTTCTATGCCCGCACCGTTCGGCCGGTAGAACGTATGTTCGATACCCAGGCGCGTCAGATGCTCCGCGCAGAATCGGCGCACCGGCTCATACACCGCGTCGGTAATCAGGACGTGATCGCCCGCGCGCAGATACGCCAGCAATACCGTGGCGATCGCCGCCTGGCCGGTGGGGAACAGCGCTGCGCGAAAGCCCTGCTCCAGCTCCACCAGGGCGTCTTCCAGCGCGTGCGTGCTGTCGGTGCCGCGCGCGCCATAAGACGGCAGGCGCTCTTGTTCGCGGCGCTCGCGCGTGTCACGCCAGGCAGCGACGCTATCGAAAACATAGGTGCTGGCGCGCGTAACCGGGGTATTCACCCACCCTCGATGGGGACGCCCCGCACGCAGCAATCGCGTTGCGGGCTGGTAGGGCTTGTTCATGATCAGCGGCGAGTCTTCACGCCGATCGGCATGATCTTGCAGGTGCCCGCTTCCAGGTCGAATCCCAGGCGTTCGTCCAGCGTTTCCAGCGCGCGGCCATACATGTGCAGATGGCGGATGACGCTGTCGCCCTGGATTTCAACGGCATGGATATCGTCGGGCATCAACGCGATGCCGGCGCCCGGTCCCACCACCACGGTGCCCGTCTTTTGCAACCGGCCCACGCCTGGCACGGAACCATCGTCCAGGCGGTCGTAGACATAGTTGTATTCCACACCCTCCACGGCGGCGATACAGGCCCAGGTGGTGTGGTTGTGCGGCACGATCTTGTTGCCGGGGCGCATGACGTTCAAGTAGAGCGCGTAGCTTTTGTCGTCGTCTTCAGCAATCAGGTAGCGGGCTTGGCGCTCGCCCTCTTCAGGCGGTGCGTAGCGGTCGCCCATCCACCAATCTGTATGCGCGGCCAGCCCCACTAGTTCTTGCAGCACATCGTCGAGGCTGTCTCGGTTCAGCCCCTTATTTCCTACAGTTTTTTTAATATTTCCGATAGCGGCGTCGATACCAGCCTGATGAGGATGTGCGGTGCTCACGATGATTTTCCCTCTTGTTTCACGAGTTATTGGGTTTAATGTATCGCCGCGATGCCGTGCCAACAATTTAAATTGCCTTAACATTCCATTAGCATCGCTAATACTTTGGGCACATCATGCGCAATCTGGACCTGGACCTGCTTCGCACACTTACGGCTATTGCACGGCACGACACGTTCTCTGAAGCCGCCAACCGGCTGCACAAGACGCAATCGGCCATTACGCAACAGATGCAGCGGCTGGAAGCCAGTATTGGTTTGCCGCTGTTCGAAAAGCAGGGACGCAACAAAGTGCTGTCGTCGCATGGGCGTCGGTTGGTGGAATACGCACGTCACATGCTGGCCATCAACGACGAGGCGCTGCGCGCCCTGCAGGACGGCCCGCTGGAAGGTGATTTGCGCTTGGGTGCGCCGTTGGACGTGGCCGACACCATCTTGCCGACGCTGCTGACGCACATTGCGCGTTCAGCTCCCCGCGTGAAGCTTGAGATTCGCGTGGACCGCAGCCCTTTCCTGATGGACGCCCTGCGCGCTGGCGAGCTTGACCTGACGATATCCACGCGTTTCGATCAGGATTTCGAAGGGGTTGCGCTGCGCACCTCGCCCACCGTCTGGTTAGCGTCCGCCGACTACATGCATGACCCGCACGCGCCCGTGCCGCTGGTGCTGGCGGACGAGCCCAGCATCTTTCGCCGCCTGGCGTTGAACGCGCTGGAACAGGCGCGCGTGCGCTGGCACACGAATTACGTGGCGCCGAATCTGGTGGGTATCAAGGCTGCGCTGCGCGCCGGCCTGGGGGTGACGGCGCGTAGTGTGGAACTGCTGGGGCCCGAGATGCGCGTGCTGGGCGACAAGGAAGGCTTGCCGCCCTTGCCGGACGTTACCTACTTCCTGTGGATAAGGCGTGATCTGATCAATCCGCTGACGCGCCAGGTCTACGACATGCTGCGCAGCAACCTGGGGTTGGCACAGCAGGGCGATGCGGCGGCCGAGCCGCCTGGCGCTCAGTAGCGGTCGAAAATGGCCTGAACAGCGGCCGTGTCGCGAGTTACGGAAAGGGCCAGCATCAACAGGATGCGAGCCTTCTGCGGGTTCAGGTCGCGCGCCGCGATAAAGTCCAGACGGCCATCATCCAGTTCGACGTCGCGCGCGACAAAGCCGCTGCCAGTGCGGCTGGAACGCACCACCGCCACGCCTTTAGCGGCGGCGCGGCTCAAGGCGTCGATGGCCAGGTCCGTTGCATTTCCGTCGCCCACGCCGGCCAATACGATGCCATCGGCCGAGTCGGTCAGGAAGTCGATCACGTCGGCCTGCAGGTTTGCGTGAGCGTAGACAATGTCCACGCGTGGCCACCCAGCCGCTTCCAATGATGCGAGTGAAAGCTCGCTTTGTGTAGTGTGAACCGTGGTGTTGCGGGAATAGAAGCATGGCGCGCCGCCATGCATCACCCCCGCTCTGCCGCGATTGGGCGACGCGAATGCGCACAAGCCGGCACTGGCGATCTTTTGAATCTCGCGCGCGTAGTGCACGTCTTCGTTCATCACGACAAGCGGGCCTCGGCCACGTGCGTCCGGATGGCGGGCCAACGCTACCGCGTTGTAAAGATTTGCGGGGCCTTCGGCGCCCAGTGCGGTTGCCGGCCGCATGGCCCGACCAGCACCACGGGCTTGTCGTGCTGCACCACCAGGCTGAGAAAATAGGCGGTTTCTTCAAGCGTATCGGTGCCGTGCGTAATCACGATGCCGGCTACCGAAGCGTCCTGGCAAAGCGTGTCGACACGCGCCGCCAGCGTGCGCCAGACCTCATGCGTCATGTTCTGGCTGCCCACGTTGGCCACTTGTTCAGCGCGAATGTCGGCGATACGAGCCAACTGAGGCACGGCGGCCAACAGATCATTGACAGAGAACGCCCCCGCCTTGTATCCCGCCGACGTGGCGTCTGCCTGAGCGCCCGCAATCGTGCCGCCCGTGGCCAGAACCGCAATCACCGGCAATGCGCGCTCAGGCATCGACCACTCCGGACAGGCCTTGGCGTTCAAGCAGTGAATTCAGGTGTTCCCAACCGTGAAAGTCGATGACGATCTGGCCCTTTTCCTTGGCGCCCACCTTCAGCGCGACTCGCGTGCCCAAATGATCGGACAGCGCCTCTTCCAAGCGCGTCAGATCGCGCGAAACCCCGTTAGCCTTCTTGCGCGGCGAACTGGCGGACTCCGCTTCCTTGGCGGTCTTGGCCACCAGTTTTTCCGCTTCGCGCACCGACAGGCGGCGCGCGATGATCTGGTTGGCCAACTGGATTTGCGTGGCCGCATCCACGGCCAGTAATGCACGCGCATGGCCCATGTCCACATCGCCGGCCAGCAGCATCGTCTGCACGGGCGCGGCCAGGTTCAGCAGGCGCAGCAGGTTGCTGGTAGCCGAGCGCGACCGGCCGATTGCTTGCGCAGCCTGCTCGTGCGTCAGGCCGAATTCGTCCAGCAGGCGGCGCACGCCGTGCGCTTCTTCCAGCGGGTTCAGGTCTTCGCGCTGAATGTTTTCGATCAGCGCCATGACGGCCGCATTTTCGTCAGCCACTTCGCGCACCAGCACCGGTACTTCTTTGAGGCCGGCCAGTTGGGCCGCGCGGAAACGGCGTTCGCCCGCGATGATCTCGTAATGGCCCGGCGCGGTTTCGCCCAGTGCGCGCACAAGAATGGGTTGCATGATGCCTTGCGTGCGGATCGATTCGGCCAGCTCGCCCAAGGCGCCCTCGTCCATGCGCGTGCGCGGCTGATACTTGCCGGCGCGCATCTTCGAGAGAGGCAAGGTGGAAGGCGGACCCTCGGGCTTGGCCGCGACGGCCCGGCCGATGTTGTCGATCGCAGGCGCGTCCGCGCCCAGCAAGGCGTCCAGTCCGCGACCCAATCCCTTGGGTTTCTTGGTGGCCATAGTTAAATCCTCTTTCCTTCTGTTTTTGTATCCCGAGACCAGGCTCAGGCGTCCGGCTGCTCGGCGGGCAGTCGGTACCAATACGCGTAACAGTCTTTGAAACCGTAGCGGCCATACAAGGCCCGCGCGGCCGTATTTTCCGGCTCGACCTGCAAATATGCCGTCGTGGCGCCACCGGCGGCGCCCTCGCTCAAGAGCTGCTGCACCAGGGCGTCGGCATAACCTTTACGCCGTTGTCCAGGATCAGTGACGATGTCGAACAGGCCCAGCAGTTCATCGTCGCGGACAGCCAGACCCGCGGCGACACACTGCCCCGCTGCGTCAAAAACCAGCACCGGCTGCTTATCCACAGCCAGGCCTTGCAGACGCGCTTGATGCTCACCAATGTGTTCGGATGACGAACCGCGCATGAGGCCGACCGCCTGCGCGAAGCGATCGGTATCAACGTTCCTGAAAGACAAGCCGCCCCGGACGCTGGGCGTGGGGGCGAGCGACATGCTCATGACTCGGGTCTCACCGGTGAAGGTATAACCACGGGCCTCCAGCTCGGCATCCAGGGAAAAATCGGGGCCGATGGAGGTAATGCGCAGCACCATGGGCAAGCCATGGCGCGCGTACAACGAAGAACAATACGCCAGCCGCTCGTCCAGCGGACGTGTGGATAACCCCAGCACATTCACGCTGCGCGCGCGTTTGGCCGACGAATGCGCAAAGCGCACGAGCCAGCCATCATAGAGCACCTGTGCATTGACGGCCGTCGCGTTCAGCGCCACCTCTTCCAAGCGCACGCGCAGGCGGTCCCGCTCGTCGATGGACGGCGTGCAAAATGCCTGTGGCGCGGTTGGAGCAAGAAGCGTGGCTGCGGACATGAGCACGGCTTACTGGAAATCTTTCCTGACGCGCTCGATCATTTCAGCGCCAAACGAGATATAGGCTTGCGCGCCCCGTGACGCACGGTCATACACCACGCCCGGCATGCCGTAACTGGGTGCTTCAGCCAAGCGCACGTTGCGCGGCACGACGGTCTTGAAGACCTTGTCGCCGAAGTGCGCTTCCAGTTGCGCGGACACTTGCTGTTGCAAGGTCATGCGCGGATCGAACATCACGCGCAACAAGCCGATGACGCGCAGGTCGTCGTTGATGTTGCGATGCACGCGCTTGATGGTGTTGACCAGATCGGACAGGCCTTCCAGCGCGAAGTACTCACACTGCATCGGAATGATCACGCCATGGGCGGCAGCCAAGCCGTTGAGCGTCAGCAGGGACAGTGTCGGTGGGCAATCGATCAACACGAAATCGTATTGGCCGGAGACGGTGTCGATCGCCCTCTTCAACTGCCGCTCGCGTTCTTCCATTTGCACCAGGTCAATCTCGGCGCCGGAAAGCTCGCGGTTGGCAGGCAGAACGTCGTAGCCACCGGACTCCGACTTCACACGGGCCTGCTCGATCGTGGCCTCGCCAATCAGCACTTGGTACAGATTCGATTCCAGTGCGTTCTTGTCGATACCACTGCCCATCGTGGCATTGCCCTGGGGATCCAGGTCCACCAGCAACACGCGCTGATTGTGCGTGGCAAGGCCCGCCGCCAAATTGATGGCGGTGGTCGTCTTGCCCACACCGCCCTTTTGGTTGGCAATGCAGAAGACGCGGGCATTTGTGCTGGGGGGTAAATTCTTCATAGGGTTCCTTGACTGCGTCCTTCGCGGCGTTCTTCGCCGCGGCCTTCATTGCGGCGCATCCAGATCAGACAACGTTCTGCTTGCAACTCCGGCACGCAAAGCGGCTGAATATGGTCGACCTGCCATTCCCCGCGCGCATGCAACGCCTGAATTTCCTCTTCGGGGACCTTGCCCTTCATCGCGACGAGGGTACCATCGTTGCGCACGTGACGACCCGCGAGCTGCGCAAAATCGTCCAGGGAAGCGAAGGCCCGCGAGGTAACGATGTTGCACTCGGCTGGGTCCAGCGTTTCGATGCGGGCATGGCGCGCGTGCAGGTTTGGCAAGCTCAGCGCGCCGCTCATCTGACGCACGAATGCGGTTTTCTTTTCAACGGCATCGATGCAGGTCACCGCCCACGCGGGCTGCATGATCGCAAGCACCACACCAGGCAGACCGCCGCCAGACCCCACGTCGAAGATCTTGGCCGATGTGCTCGCGGCACCCAGCGCTTCGTTGAATGGAGCAACCGCGGACAGGCTGTCGAACAGGTGTTGGATCAACATCTGTTGCGGGTCGCGAATCGCGGTGAGGTTATACGTGCGATTCCAGCGCTGCATCTGCGCCAGGTAGTTCAGCAGCTTGGCTTGGGCGGAAGCGTCGGCGTGCAGCCCCAATTGCTCGCATGCGCGCGAGAGGCGGCCGGCCATGTCCGCGCCGGCCAGATGGGTATCGGCGGTCATGCGGCTTGCTTGCGCGAGCCGTAGTGCAGGCGCTTCAGGTGGATAAGCAGCAACGAAATTGCGGCGGGCGTCACGCCCGAAATGCGCGCGGCTTGGCCGACGGTTTCCGGACGATGCGTCTTCAGCTTCTGACGCACTTCAAACGACAGGCTCGTCACGGCGTCGTAGTCGACATCGGCCGGGATGGGCTGCTGTTCATGCGAGATCTGCTTCTGAACTTCGTCTTGCTGGCGGGCGATGTACCCGGCGTACTTCACCTGGATCTCAACCTGTTCGGCCAGGATGTCGTCCTCGACGACGCCGGGCCCTGCCAACAGGGATCCGTCCACGTTGCGTGCGGCCATCAACGCTTCATAGGAAACATTCGGACGTTTCAGCAGATCAGCTAGTGAGTACTCACGTTCAATCGCCTTGCCCAGCAGGGGTTCGGCAATTTCCAACGGCATCACGCGTGGATTCACCCATGACGTCTTCAATCGCTCGACTTCGGCCGCAACGGCGTCGCGCTTACGGTTAAAGGCATTCCAACGCGCGTCGTCCACGATACCCAATTGGCGGCCGATCTCGGTCAGGCGCAAATCGGCATTATCTTCACGCAGGCTTAGCCGGTACTCGGCGCGCGACGTGAACATGCGATAGGGTTCGGTCACGCCGCGCGTAACCAGGTCGTCTACCAGCACGCCCAAATAAGCTTCGTCGCGGCGCGGTGTCCATTGGTCGCGGCCCAGCGATAGCAGGGCCGCATTCACGCCAGCCAACAAACCTTGGGCGGCAGCTTCTTCGTAACCCGTCGTGCCATTGATCTGACCAGCGAAGAAAAGTCCGCCGATTGCCTTGGTCTCAAGCGTGCTCTTCAATCCACGTGGATCAAAGTAGTCGTACTCGATGGCGTAGCCGGGGCGCATGATGTGCGCATTTTCCAGGCCACGCAGCGAATGAATCAGATCAAGCTGAACATCGAACGGCAGGCTGGTCGACACGCCGTTCGGATACACCTCATGCGTGTCCAGACCTTCCGGCTCCAGAAAGACCTGATGCGATTCCTTGTCTGCAAAGCGGTGGATCTTGTCTTCGATCGACGGGCAATAACGCGGGCCCACGCCTTCGATAACACCGCTGTACATTGGCGAGCGGTCCAGCCCGCCCCGAATGATGTCATGGGTGCGGGCGTTGGTATGGGTGATCCAGCAAGGGAGCTGCCGGGGGTGCATGGCCACATTGCCCATGTACGAAAACACGGGAACCGGGTCCAGGTCACCCGGCTGCTCTTCCAGAATGCTGTAGTTGATGGAGCGGCCATCAATGCGCGGAGGCGTGCCGGTTTTCAGACGCCCCTGGGGAAGCTTGAGTTCCTTCAGACGCTGGCCCAGCGAAATCGCAGGAGGATCACCCGCGCGGCCACCCGAATAGTTCTGCAGACCCACGTGAATCAGGCCATTCAAGAAGGTCCCCGCGGTCAGGACAACCGTCTTGGCTCGGAACTTCAAGCCAACCTGCGTGACGGCACCGACTACCCGGTCCCCTTCCACCATCAGATCTTCCACCGCCTGCTGGAACAGCCACAGGTTGGGCTGATTCTCCAAGCGCCCACGGATGGCTTGCCGGTACAGAACCCGGTCTGCCTGGGCACGGGTTGCACGCACAGCCGGCCCCTTGGAGCCGTTAAGAATGCGGAACTGAATACCCGCTTCGTCCGTAGCCAAAGCCATCGCGCCACCCAGGGCGTCGACTTCTTTGACCAGATGGCCCTTGCCGATCCCACCAATAGAGGGATTGCAAGACATTTGGCCTAGGGTTTCGATGTTGTGCGTCAACAGCAGCGTCTGGGCGCCAGCGCGCGCGGCAGCCAGTGCCGCTTCAGTGCCGGCGTGGCCGCCACCGACGACGATGACATCGAATTCGCGGGGATAGTCCATGATGAGGGGAAAGATAAGAAGGCGTTCGGTGCTCATTATAGAGGCAGGGATTGCATGTTTCACGTGAAACGTTTGCCGATAGAGAAGTGCGGGAGTCCACGCCGGATCAGCGTCGGGAAATCACAACGACATCCCTTCTAGACGGGGAAAATATGTCGGCATCTGCTGATTTCCGGCACAGGATGTTCCACGTGAAACACTATCAAGTGTGGCAAACCTGGATCTCTCGAACGCGTTCGCTGCTATGTTTCACGTGGAACATCCTTGTGGAGCAAGTAGATCCCGCGCAGACCACCACGGGTTTGGCGTCTGTCTGGCGCTCCCATTTTTGTTCCACGTGAAACATCGCAACGATTTCGCCGCAATTTATTGGCGTGATAAAGAAAAAGCATGCGTAGCCTAACCGCTTATGCGTCCGAGCCAATCGACATGGCGAAAAAAAGATTGGCGGCCAGCAAGGTCAACTCAAAAAGAAAAAAACAATTATTTTGACCCTACCCTACCCCTTACCCAAAAAAACTACTTTTTTTTAGCTTCACGTGAAAAAAGTAGAGAAAAGAAAACGAGGAGAAGACTTCGGACACCTGACAAGCAACCCACCGCCCGCCGCGCGATTCTCCAAGAGTCGAAAAATATCAACGCCGCATTTGCCGCTGTCCCGGTAGACGCGTGCAAATTGCACTTATCTTGCTGCCGTGGAAAAGTAAGTCCGCAGCCACGCTCTTTATTCACAAGGCGCGGTGGATATCCTGGTGGGCCAAATTTTGTCCCCCCGTCCCGATGCAGCGGCGTAGGCAAAGCAAGATATCAACAGCTACGATAGCAAGCGCGTTTATGCCAGACCCGACCTTCACATGAATATGTTTGTCTGAATAACTTTGGGGATAACTTAAGAAGGGCGATTTGGAAAACAAGCGCTGGCCCGCGCTAGCCACATCCAACGGTAAAACTCGACGATCAACAAGCCGAACGTGATTGCACCGGATGTCATAGGAGAAATCGCATTGTCGTGCGCCAACACGCGGCTGATTCCACTTCAGCCACCGCAGCGTTAAATCCAATGTGCACCACGATTTTTCACGTGGAAAACTTTGTGGATAAGCTGGGCATTCATTCCCAGCGCTTTTCCACCGCCCGCCCGATGAGGAAAGCTGGACATGCACGAGAGCACGAAAAGCCGGGAACTCTATAGTTATTGGTCAGTCAAATTGCGACAAAAATGCGGCTCGCGGCTTATTCACAGACTTATCCCGCAGCGCCCATCCTGATTCCTATTTCAGCCGCCAATCCGGGCGCGACTCTCTTTATCGCGCGTAGTGTCCACACTGCGGCAGGCCGCTGATCTTTGACATCACAAATATCTTGCCCGGCCAGCACCCGCCCCGCCATCCTCCATATGGACGAGAGTCCGGTTTCATGTGGCACTTGTGGAAAAGCAGCTTGCGTGATTTGGGGGCCCATCCGACGCAATGAACGCAACAGCCCGTTCAATGCGACAAGGCAGAAAAGATCCTCAACCATTTCCGCTGGCTCGTCGAAATTCCGCACCAAAGCCGCCCCCAAACGTTCCTATCCCCATTTCTATCCACAGGCAGTTGCAGCCTTTTTTTGCCACTTTGCGTCAAAATCTGTGCATAACCGGCATGGGGATATCTTTGTGAACAACCATGGCTGGATGCCGAAAAATCGGTATGAAGAACTACCGCAAAGCGGCCGATTCGCGTAGGCATCGCTACCCTGGGCATCATCAAAATAAAGTGCCAAAACCGCATTTTTACGGGGGAAACAGGGGGTTTTCGCGCTAAGCCAGCATGCGCGCACAGCGTGGGCAGGCACCAAACAGCGCCACGTGCAATACCAAACGTGAAACTTGAAAATCTGTGCAAAACCTCCACCGCAGCAATGCCCGTGCTTCATTAATGAGCATCAAAATGGAGATGCTCAAAAATAATTATCCACAGAGTTATCCAAGGGTAGAGAATATGTTAGTGAACACTAACTATTGTGCACGGCAGAGGCTTGCCGTCGTTCCCAAAGCGGGGCCAAACAGCCCGGGAATGAAACAACGCCCCAGATCCGAAGATCTTGGGGCGTTGTAGCCAGGTTTAGACCTGGCGGACGGGAAATGGGGATTCCCCGATTTAAAGCGGGCGAATTTCGGCCGCTTGAGGTCCTTTCGGACCATCCTTAACTTCGAATTCGACTTCCTGCCCTTCGTTCAGGCTGCGATAGCCGCGGCCCTGGATGGCGGAAAAGTGTGCGAAAACATCAGTTCCGCCAACATCGGGGGTAATGAAGCCATAACCCTTGTCGGCGTTGAACCACTTAACTTTGCCCTTCTGAGCCATTTTTTCTAGCGTCCTGTAATTAACTCGAAATGCAATGAATCAAGGACGCCGTGAGAACTGAACGACCGGTAGAAATACCTGCGTTGCTGCTGTGTTCCCGCTCGTCGCCAAGCAACAGAACGAGTCCGCGCGCTGCTTGAATCAACTGCGGAATCAGCATACTCATCCGGCATTGACGCCTCATATTGTTGTTTACCCCAATGTCGCATTTTTCAGACTCGACCCAAGTACCGCCATGCGGAATTAGCCTTGCCGACGCGCAAGAATGGCGTAAATCGGGCCTGTCACAATCACCACGAAAACCATGCGCGTGACATGAAAGGCGGTTACCACGGGCACCCCAAGTTGAAGCACTTTGGCGGTGATGGCCATCTCGGCAATGCCGCCTGGCGTAGTGCCCAAGATAAGCGTGGGTACCGGCGCCACCGACCAGCAGGCCAGCAGCGCACCCAAGCCAAACGCCAACCCCAAAGCGGTCAAGGTAAAGGCTGCTACCACCGCGATAAAACGCGGCGCCGCCCGAAAGAAGTCCGGGCGGTAGCGGTCGCCCAGGGACCAGCCGATAAGCAATTGACCCACCTTGGGCACATAGTCCGGCAAAGCCGACCATTCAATGCCCGATGAGGTCAGCAACATGGCTATCAGCATCGGCCCCAATACCCAGGGGTTCGGCAAACGCAGCTTCACGAAGGCCATGCCGCCAACACAGGTCAGCGCCACCAATGCAGCCAGACCCGCGCCGTGGACCGCGGTGGGTCCAGGCACCGTGGGATCTAGCCCCGCCACGCCCCACCACTGGAAAATGAACGGTACGGTCACCACCACCAACAGCACCCGCACACTGTGCGCCGTGGCCACCCGGTCGATGCGCGCGCCATGGCGTTCCGCCAGATTGGCCATCTCGCTTGCCCCGCCGATGGCGGACGAAAACCAGGCGGTCTTGAGATCGGCATCCGTATAGCGGCGAAGCATAGCGGTCCCCATGAACGCCAGCGCCAACGCGAACAACATGCCGACGACGATAGGCCCCGCATTGCTGCCGATGTGCCCGATCACCTGCGGCGTGAAGTACAAGCCCAGCGACGTGCCTATCACCCACTGCCCGCCGTTGCGTGCCGGCCTGGGGCAGACCGTGCCCAGGCCGGCGATCCGCGTCGCGGCCGTGACGAGCAACGCGCCCAGCATCCACGGCAAAGGCAGATGCGCCCACACCGCCAACAGCGCACCAGCCAGCGCGATCACCAAGCCGCCCATCACCCTCAACCACATGTTCTGAACCACGATTCCATCCACCTGCGGCGCCAATGCGAAACCCGAATTATGAGTTAGTGGGATACTTACGAGAACTTTCTTCGCCCCTTGCGCATTCCTTCGCGTTCACCATGATCCGATCCAAACTTCCCGACGTTGGCACCACCATCTTCACCGTCATGAGCCGCTTGGCCATCGAACACAAGGCCATCAACCTGGGCCAGGGCTTTCCTGACTTCGATCCCGACCCCGCGCTGTGTGCGTTGGTGACCCAAGCCATGGCCAATGGCCACAACCAGTATCCGTACATGCCTGGCGTCGCGCCCTTGCGTGAAGCCATCGCGGCCAAGACGCGCGAGCTCTATGGCCACGCCTACGACCCGGAGACCGAGATCACGGTGACCAGCGGCGCCACCGAGGCGCTGATGGCAACGGTGCTGGCCGCGGTCAACAGCGGCGACGAAGTCGTCGTCATTGAACCCTGCTACGACTCCTACCTGCCGGCCATCCGGCTGGCGGGCGGCACAGCCGTGCCGGTGCCGCTGCGCGCGCCCACCGAGGCTGACCCTTACTACCGCATCGACTGGCAGCGCGTACGCGACGCCATCACGTCGAAGACGCGCCTGCTGATGCTGAACTTCCCGCACAACCCCACGGGCGCGGTGCTTGACGACAGCGACCTGGACGCGTTGGAAGCCATCGTGCGCGATACCGGCGTGCTGCTGGTGTCGGATGAGGTCTATGAGCACATCGTGTTTGATGGCAAGCCGCATGCCAGCGTGGCGCGTCGGCCGTTACTGGCCGAACACGCTTTCGTGATCTCGTCGTTCGGCAAGACTTATCACACCACCGGCTGGAAGATCGGCTACTGCTGCGCGCCGCGGCAGCTCAGTGCCGAGTTGCGCAAGGTACACCAGTTCATGGTGTTCACGGTGCCCTCGCCGATGCAGTTCGCCTTGGCCGAATTCATGCGTGATCCCAAGCCGTACCTGGACCTGCCAACCTTCTACCAGGCCAAGCGAGACCGTCTGTCGCAAGGCCTGGCCAACACGCGATTCCGTCCGCTACCGAGTCCGGGCACGTTCTTCCTGCTGGCTGATTACAGCCAGATTTCCAAGCAGAATGAAGCCGACTTTGCCCGCGACCTGACCGTGCGCCACGGCGTGACGGTGATCCCTGTTTCGGCCTTCTATCGCCAACCCGATGCCGCCGAATCCAACCACCATATCGTGCGCTTCTGCTTTGCAAAGAAGGATGCCACGCTTGACGCGGCGCTGGAAAGATTGGCGCAAGTCTGATCGTTCCAAAAAATACGAGTGATTACTCGTATTCAGAATAAAAGCATAGGGGCGCTTCGAAGCGCCCCTATGCTTTACATGCCGCTAGGCCTATCTTTACGAGGCATCAGCCGCCACGTTCCTGGACCGCCGAATGCGACGCAACACTTGCGGCACCACCACCACCGCCAGCGCCGCCGCCCACAACGACAGGGACACAGGGCTGGAAAAAAGCACGACCACGTCGCCATCCGTGATGGACAGGGCACGCCGCAGGTTTTGTTCCATCATGTTGCCCAACACCACGCCCAGCACCAACGGCGCCATCGGCACCCCGAACTTGCGCAGGAAGTATCCCAACGCGCCGATACCGGCCACCAGCAATAGGTCAAACGTGCCCGAATTGATCGCGTACACACCGATATAGCTGATGCAAAGAATGCCGGGAACCATCAGCCAGCCCGGTACCGACAGCACCTTCGAGAACAAGCGCACCAGCGGCACGTTCATGACGAACAGCAGCACGTTGGCGACGAACAGCGATGCGATCAAACCCCACACCAACTCTGGTTTGGTGTCGAACAGGACCGGTCCCGGCGTGATGTTGTAGAGCGTCAGCGCGCCCATCATGACCGCCGTCGTGCCTGATCCCGGTACGCCCAGCGTCAACATCGGCACGAATGATCCGATGGCGGACGCTGTGGCGGCGGCTTCCGGCGCAACCAGACCCCGCATATCACCCTTGCCAAATTTGGCGTTCGGGTCTTTGGCTTCGATGATGCGTTTTTCTTGCGAATAGGCAACGGCCGCGGCAACGCTGGCCCCCGCTCCGGGCAACACGCCCACGCCAAAGCCAACCAGCGCGCTGCGCACCACGCTCCACCACGTGAACGCCAACTCTTTCAGGTTGAACAGCTTGCGACCACTGGGGGTGACTTCAACGCTGTGCCCACGAACTACCTTTTCCAACATCTCCAGCATTTCGCTGACCGCGAACAAGGCAATCACAATCACCACGAAATCAATCCCGTCAGCCAGATGCACTGATTCAAAGGTGTAGCGGTAAACCCCTGAATTCGCGTCCACGCCCACCACCGAAATCGACAAGCCGATCATCGCAGCCAATACCCCCTTGACGGGCTGCTTTCCCAGCAGGCTCGTCAAGCAGCAGAACGCGAAAATCATCAGGACGAAATACTCGGCCGGACCGAAAGCCAGCGCCCATTTCGCCAACAGCGGCGCCAGCAGGATGATGCCCACTACCGATACGATGGCGCCGAAAAACGCCGACCATGCCGACAACGACAACGCCACATTGGCCATACCCTGACGCGCCAACGGATACCCGTCCAGCGTCGTCATGATGGCACTGGCCTCGCCGGGCACGTTCAAGAGAATCGCCGTAATGCGGCCGCCGTATTCCGCACCTACATACACGGCCGCCAGCAGGATCAAGGCAGTTTCCGGCGGCAGGTTCATGGCAAAAGCGATGGGTATCAGCATCGCCACGCCGTTGACAGGACCCAGGCCGGGCAGCACGCCCACCATGGTGCCGATGAAGGATCCGATCATGGCCACCAGAATGTTGGTGAGCGAGAACGCAACCCCGAAACCGATTGAAAGATGATCAAGAATGCCGCTCATAGCAAGGTCTCCAGCAGGCCGCCGGGCAACACAACGTCCAGCACTTTGTCGAACAGCAAGAAAAACACCACGCTCATGACGATGCCGCCGATGGCGCACTTGACCCAGCCGCCACCAAACAAGCGGCCCACAAAAACCGTCATCAGGCTGGTGGCGATAATGAAGCCCAACCATTGGAACAAGAAGGCATAGCCCACCGTGAACGCCATCATCAACGCGATGCGTCCATTGGCTCCGGGCGGGTTGGCTTCCACTGTGTGGCCGCCCTTGTAGACCAGCCACAAGCCGCACAGGCCGATGATGGCGGCCACCAGCAAGGGAAAGGCGCGTGGGCCGACGGGTTCGTAGGCGAACGGGGCTTCAATGCCCCATCCCGCCGCTGTCATGAAGGCAGCCAGCGCCAGCGCGCCTATGCCCAGGATTCGATCATTCATGATCCACTTTTCCGTTGTATGGGAACGCGCGGGCGCAGCCGCCCCCGTCGCCACCTGCCAGGCCAGCGGCGCGGGGAACCCTTGCGGGGCGCGATAGAAAGGGAACGCCTTGCGGCGCGGCTTACTTCTTGGACTTACTTCTTGATGAGGCCGAATGAATCCGCGAGTTCGCCGTAGACCTTGACGCGCTCCTTCACGTACGCATCCAGCTCAGGGCCCGTCTTGTTGAACGGAAACAGACCCTGTTGCTGACGCAACTTTTCGAATTCGGGCGACGCCACGGTCTTGTTGAACGCATCGACCCAGAACTGGTAGTCCTTGTCGGACACCTTCGGCCCCACGTAGAAGCCGCGGATGATGGGCCAGACGATGTCATAGCCCTGCTCTTTGGCTGTCGGGACCGTATTCAGCTTGCCCGGCAGGCGCTGGTCGTTGAACACCGCCAGCACCCGAATGGGCGCGCCGCCTTCCAGCATCGTGAACGCTTCGGCCGCATCACCCATGTAGGCCTGGATATGGCCGCCGCGCAACGCGGTAACCGCTTCGCCCCCGCCTTCGAAGGCGACGAAACGCATTTTCTTGAAGTCCACGCCGGCCGCCTTCGCGGTCAGGGCGGCCTTCATCCAGTCCTGGCTGCCCACCGTGCCACCGGCGCCCAGCACGATCTTGGTGGGATCCTGCTTGAAGGCCTCCATCAGGCTCTTCAGGTCGGTATAGGGCGAGTCGTTGCGGACGACGGCGACGCCGTAGTCGGTGCCGATGCCGGCCAGCCAGCGCACGTCGTTGACGTTGTATTTGCCGAATTTGCCCTGGGCCAGGTTCAGCAGGGAACCGCCGGAGAACGCAACGATGGTGCCGGGTTCGTTGGGGTGCTGGGCCACGATGTTGTTGTAGGCCACCGCGCCGATGCCGCCCGGCATGTAGACGATGCGCATCGAACTCTTGAGCGCGCCGCTTTGCTTCAGGCCCTCGGTTGCCAAACGGCAGGTCAGGTCGAAACCGCCGCCGGGTTGGGCCGGCGCGATGCATTCCGGGCGGCGAGGCTCATCAGCGGCCTGGGCCACGCCCAGGGACAAGGTCATCGCGCCAAGCGCCGCCAAGGCGGCCAGGCGCAGCTTCAGGCTGGTCTGCATTCTTGCGTCTCCGAGATTTATAGGTCTAGGTATGGCTGGTTGGCCGAGCCGGCGATGTCACGCCTGCACGAACCCAGCGGACCCTACCGTACAAAATCGAAGCTTTCCAAACCCTTTCAAATCGCGCCCATTTCGTGACGCGGCGCAGCATTCACCGTGGGTTCCAGGGAAAACACCAAGGTCGCGCGCAATCCGGGTAAAGGCGCGCGGTTCTCCAGCACCAGCTTGGCGCCAAGGATTTCGGCAATGGTGCCCACAATGGCCAGGCCCAGCCCCGCCCCTGACGTGTTCTTGCCCGCCGCGCCCCGGCGAAAGCGTACACAGGCACGGGCGATGTCCTCGGCCGACATGCCAGGGCCGTCATCCTCTACCACCAGCCTTGCCTCGCTTCCCTTGGCCTGTACGGTCACGGTGACCTCTCCGGTCGGCGACGCGTAACGGATCGCGTTGTCGACCAGGTTAGTGACCGCTTCGCGCAGCAACCATTCTGTGCCGTTGACCGGCAAGGGGCGTTGCGCGGCCTCCAGGCCTATGTCCAATTGCCGGGCCCGCGCCGCTGGCAGCAGGTTGCGAATCACGGAGTCGGCAAGTTCGACCAGATCGACGGATTCCACGGTGAATCCGCTTTCGCCCAGGGAAGCGTCCTTAGCGCGCGCCAGGGCGAGCATTTGGTTGGTGGTGCGTACGGCCCTGTCCAGGCCCTCCTGCATCGCCAGAAGGGCTGTACGGACCTCCTGGGGGTCTGTTTCGCGCAAGGCATAGGCCGTTTGGGTTCGCAAAACGGACAAGGGCGTGCGTAATTGATGGGACGCGTCGTCCAGGAACTGGCTCTGTACCCTCGCCTGGGCCGCAAAACGGGCCATGTGGAGGTTTACAGCGGCAACCAAGGGCAGGACCTCACCCGGCATCTCGGAATCGCTGACGGGGCTTAAATCGTCTCCAGAACGCCCTTCCACCTCTTGCCTGAGCCGGGCAAGCGGACGTAGCGCCATGAATACCCCCAGGATGATGACCAGAACGCTGATGAGGATCACCGCCAGGTCACGCTCCACCGACCGCAGCAGTACCTGGTGCAGGAACGCCTGGCGGCCTTCCAGCCCCTCCGCAACCTGCACGATTACCCGTCCCCCTTTATTCGCGTAGAGCGGCGGGTCCATGGGGCGGGCCAGCGCGGCAACCCGCACGGGGGTGCCCTGGTAAGTCGCATAGAAAAAACGCGGTTCGCCCGATTTCAGTGGTTGATCCGGCATCGGCAGGTCCGGATGTCCTATTTCGGCCAGCCCATCCTCGGTTGCCACCCGGTAGAACACGTTTCCATTGGCCGTCAGCTCAAAAAATTCCAGCATCAGGTAGGGCTGTTCCATGGCTAATCCACCGCTGGCTGTGGATATGTTGTGGTCGATTGCGCGCAATGCTCCAGAAAGCGAACGGTCGTACGCAATGTCGACCTGGTTACGCAGTTGGTGGTTTGACAGCCACAACGCACCCATCATCACCAAGACCAAGGTCGGAATCAGCCACCAGAGCAGCTGCGTCTTGAGCGTGCGATTGCGTTTTTTTGGCGCGAAAAATCCGTTTTTTTTCGGACTTCTAGTTGTCAACACGGTTCTCCAGGCAGTAGCCCATACCGCGCATGGTCACGATCTGCACACCGGTATCCGCCAATTTTTTGCGCAGACGGTGCACCAGAACCTCGATGGCTTCCAGGTTGATGTCGGCATCGTCCGACACGATGCGATCAAGAATCTGCTGCTTGTTGATCGGTTCGCCGCTTTTCTGGATCAACACCCGCAGTACCGCGTGTTCACGTGGGGATAACTGCAAAGTCTGTCCAGAGACCGTGAATTTTTGAGCTGACGTCTCGAAAACCAGGTTACCCAGTGCCAAACGCGGATGTTCGCGACCTCGGCTGCGCCGAATCAGTGCGATCAAACGCGCTTCCAACTCTTCCACAACAAACGGTTTCGGCAGGAAATCGTCTGCACCGAGGTGCAGTGTGCCGATTTTTTCGGCCAATGAATCGCGCGCGGTCAAGACCAACACCGGCGTACGGTCGTCTCGCGCGCGAATTTTTGCCAGCAAAGCATGGCCATCCATGCCGGGAAGTCCCAGATCCAGGATGACCGCGTCGAATTCTTAGATTGCCAACCTTCTTTCGGCGACCAATCCGTCGTCAGCCCACTCAACGACAAAGCCAGCATGCCTGGCCAGGCTTCGGGAAAGCCAACGGGCAAGTTCGGCTTCGTCTTCTATCAGGAGGATGCGCATGGACGGAGTCCGGGGGGGAGTGGCTGGGCGAAATGGGAAAGCATGTTTGGCTTTTCCTTTATTTCTCTTTATATAAAGACTAATGATTAATAAGGCCTGTGGATAACTACCTTAACCTTGAAAACCTCATTCTTTTCATCAGTTTGCAGCCGTTTTTGCCTGTGCAAGAACTCTGTGTGGGAAAAAAGTTGAAGTTGGACAACATTTCGGACACCCCTCAAAACCCCAGCTTGTTCAACTTGCCTCCACACAATGTGCACAACCTGGCTACTTAGGAGTTATCCACAGGGTCGGCCATGGTAAATGGGGTGGAAAGCGGCACTTTTACCCCGAATAAGAGCCCTTTGCCTACCCGGTTTTTCGCCCTTGCAGAGGGCCAAAAACGCCTGCAGGCGCGTCTGCGGAAATGAGGATTCGAGGGGGTACAGCGCCCCGTTCTTGACGGTTGGCTGAACAAAAAGTGAGCAGTTTCAGCCGTAGAATCCCGCCATGGCTATCGAGATAAAAAACAGGAAATGGCGTTGGCTGAACGGTCTGCGAGACCGCTTTATTGCCGACAACTTGCCCGCCACCTTGTTCGCGGCGGCGTTGATGGGATTGTTCGGTGCACTGGCCACGGTGGTGTTTCGCGAGTTATTGGGATGGGCGCAGATGGTGCTGGGCGGCGAAGATGCGCCGCATGGCATGGTGTCGCTGGCCCGGGGCCTGGACCCTTGGCAACGGTTTTTGACTCCTGCCATTGGAGGCGCAATTGCCGGGGTCATCTTGCAGATGGCTGCCCGCTGGCTCCCCAAACGTGGCGCTGCCGACTATATGGAAGCCATTTCCATCGGCCGCGGTGTCATCGGTTTGCGCCAGACTCTGGCCCGCAGCCTGTCGTCCATTTTTTCCATCGGATCCGGCGCTTCCATCGGCCGTGAAGGCCCGATGGTGCAGTTGGCCGCCATGTTTTCGTCGCTGACCGGGCGATTTCTGCTGTTGCCGCCCCGCCATTTGCGGCTATTGGTCGCTTGTGGGGCGACCGCGGGCATCACGTCCGCCTACAACGCACCGATTGCGGGCGCGTTGTTCATCTCTGAAATTGTCTTCGGCGTGATTTCGTCCGCCACACTGGTGCCGCTGGTGGTGTCGTCGGTGGTGGCCAATATCGTCACGCGCCAAATCCTGCACTACGACGCGGTGTTCCATATGCCGCACTTTGAATTCGTGTCCGGCTGGGAGGTGATCAATTACCTGGGACTGGGCGTAGTCGCGGGCTTGGTGGCGCCCCAATTCCTTCGCCTGCTGGACAGCGCGCGTGCCACCTTCTCCCGCCTGCCCTTTCCGTTATGGATGCGAATGGCGCTGGGCGGATTGATCGTGGGGGCGCTATCGGTCATCAACCCCGAGGTATGGGGTAACGGCTACAGCGTGGTCAACAGCATGCTGCACACGCAATGGGCGTGGCAGGCAGTGGCGGCCATCTTGCTGATGAAGATCCTCGCTACCGCCGCCAGCGCGGGGTCGGGTGCCGTTGGTGGCGTCTTCACGCCAACGTTGTTCGTGGGGGCGGCGCTGGGAGCCTTGTACGGAACCGGCTTGCAAGCCCTGATTTCGGCTGGTGGCCTGTCGCCGGTTTCCAGTTATGCCGTCGTAGGCATGGGCGCATTGCTGGCCGCTACGACGCATGCGCCGCTGATGTCTATCTTGATGATTTTTGAGATGACCTTGAGCTATGAAGTCATGCTTCCGTTGATGCTGGCTTGCATCACCGGCTACGTGATTGCGCACCGAATACGGCCGGAATCGGTGTATGCGAAGTCGCTTGCAAACAACCGCCGCGCGCAAAAAATCGTGGCGAAAACATCGCCGGACAAAGGCGAGTAAATGCTCATATTTGTTGATCGCTACATTGAAGGCAAGCTCTTGCGCATGAATACGCGACGCAACCCAAGCTCTTCGGCGCGGTGCGTTTCAACATAGCCATAGCGAAGGTAAATTGCTATGTTCTCCGTCATTTTTTCCTGCGTATAAAGACGGATATTTGCTAGTCCCGCTTCGCGCGCGCAGGTTTCCGCGTAGTGCATGAGGACGCGGCCAACCCCTTTTCCTTGCGCTGCCGGAGACACCGCAATGTTGTCCAACAGCAGGCAATCGGGTTCGGGAATCAAGACCAGCACCGCCTGGATGACGTCGGCCTCTTCCAGCACGTGGACGACCCCTTCGGCGACACGCTTCGCGTAGTCGTCACGCATCGGACCCGGGACGGTTCCGATGCGCGCGATGTACGGGGTGTAGGCGTCGGCAACGATTCGTTCAATGACGGGGATGTCGTTTGGGGTGGCAAGCCGGATCGCGAAGGGCATGGGGGTACTCGCCAATAACGTTTAGCCGTAGAAAGGAAAACTACTTCCCAATACAGAAACTGGAAAAAATCTCGCCCAGAAGATCGTCGCTAGTGAACTTGCCGGTGATGCTCGACAGGCTGTCATGCGCCAGGCGCAGTTCTTCTGCAAACAGATCCAGCACCCGGTCGTCCTGACCCGCGTGTTCACCCGCCAATTCCAGATGCTCGGCCGCTTGCTGCAGGGCGTGCAAATGGCGTTCACGCGCCAGCCAGGGGGATTCGGCGCCGGGGTTCCAGCCTGCGATGTTCAGGAGTTCGGCGCGCAGCGCATCCAGGCCCGCGCCGCGCTTGGCGGAAATGCCCAATTCGCCAGCGCCCGCCACGAAGCCTGTGGATAACAGATCCACTTTGTTGAAAACTTTCAGCACCGGTGTACGCGGCGGCAGACGCGCGGTGATCTGTGCGTCCAGCTCGTCGCCGGGTTGGGTGGCGTCTTGCAGATGCAAAATAACATCAGCGCGCTCGATTTCCTGCCAGGTGCGGGCGATGCCGATGCTCTCGACCGTGTCGTCGGTTTCACGCAGGCCCGCCGTGTCGACAATGTGCAAGGGTACGCCGTCTATATGGATTTCCTGCACCACTTTGTCGCGCGTCGTGCCCGCAATCGGGGTGACGATGGCGATGTCGTCGCCCGCCAGCGCGTTCAGCAAGCTGGATTTGCCCACGTTCGGTTGGCCAGCCAGCACCACGTGCAAACCCTCACGCAAGATGACCCCCTGGCGGGCTTGCGCGATCAGCCTGGAGAGGTCCGCGGTCAGTGCATCCAGCGTCGGGCGAGCCTGGTACTTTTCAAGAAAATCGATTTCCTCTTCCGGAAAATCCAGCGTTGCCTCGACCAGCATGCGCAGGTGGATGATGCGGTCGGACAGCTCGTTCACGCGCGCCGAGAATTCGCCCGATAGCGAAGCCATGGCGCCGCGCGCAGCGGCTACGGACGACGCATCGATCAGGTCCGCAACGGCCTCGGCTTGCGCCAGATCCATGCGGTCGTTGAGAAAGGCGCGGCGGGTGAATTCGCCCGGTTCGGCCAGGCGCACACCAAGGTCGCGGCCGGCGGCCAGGCAGCTTTCCAGAACACGGCGCAACACGGCTGGGCCGCCGTGGCCTTGCAGTTCCAGCACGTCTTCACCGGTATAGGAATGCGGGGCGCGAAAGTAGATTGCGATGCCTTCATCCAGCAGTTCGCCGTCCACGGATTTGAATGGCAGATAGTGCGCGTGGCGCGGCGTGAGTTCGCGCTGGAACAGGCGGCGCACCAACTCGGACAGGTCCGCACCAGAAACGCGCACGACGCCGATGCCGCCTCTTCCGGGGGCGGTGGCAATGGCGGCAATGGGGGCGTAAGCGGACATATCTGAAGGGGACGGAAGCGAGAACAATAGGGGAATATAACTGTTGCGCAGCCCCTTGTTTGCTGGTTAATGTGGCCCCGAGGTTCAAAACCCGAATCAACTCAGGGAGATCACGATGGCATCTCGGTTTTCGCGTGTCTTGGCCTGCGGCTCCGCCGCGGTGATGCTGGCCTTTGGCACATTCAGTTCCGCAATGGCTCGCGATCTGGTGATCGCCCTGAAGACCGAGCCCTCGTCGATGGATCCGCAATATCACGCGCTGACGCCGAACACGCAGATCTCCCAAACCATTTTCGATACGCTGGTGGCTACCGACGCCCAGTTGAAGCCGAAGGCCGCACTGGCGGAATCCTGGACGGTGGACGGCAAGGTCTGGACCTTCAAGCTACGCCCCAACGTGAAGTTCTCGGATGGCACGCCGTTCACCGCCGAAGACGTGGTGTTCACGTATGACCGCGTGCCCAAGGTACCCAACAGCCCGTCTCCCTTCACGCTGTACCTGGGTTCGGTCGAGAAGACTGAAGCGGTCGACCCGATGACCGTGCGCATCACCACCAAGCAGGCCGCCCCGAATCTGCTCGTGAACCTGGCGCAATTGCCCATCTTGTCGAAAAAGGCCGCATCCGGTCCGGCGCCGGAAGGCAAGACGACAACCGAATTGAACAGCGGCGATGGCTTGATTGGCACGGGTCCGTACAAGTTCGTGTCGTGGAAGCGCGGCGCCGAGTTCGTGTTGGCGCGCAATGAAAACTACTGGGGCAAAAAGCCTGAGTGGGACCGTGTGGTGTACCGCCCGATCAGCAACGCCGCCGCACGCGTGGCCGCATTGCTGGCCGGTGATGTCGACATGATCGAAGATCCCCCCACCGACGACCTGCCCAAGCTGAAGAGCGACAAAAAGCTCTTCGTGGAAGAAACGCCGTCCGTGCGTGTTGTGTATGTAGCGCTGGATCAGTACGCCGAGCCGTCGCCCGGCATCAAGGGCACCGACAAGAACCCGATGAAGGACAAGCGCGTGCGCGAAGCCTTGTCGCTCGCCATCAATCGCCAAGCGCTGGTTGAGCGGGTGATGGGCGGCGTGGCCCTGCCCGCCGGCAACATGCTGCCCTACCCCATGTTCGGCTCCAGCAAGGAACATTCCAAAGCGCCCAAGGCCGATGTGGAAAAGGCGAAGGCCTTGCTGAAGGAAGCTGGCTATCCCGACGGTTTCTCGATCACGCTGGGTTCGCCGTCGGGCCGCTACGTGAATGATTCAAAGGTGGCGCAAGCGATCGCATCGATGTGGACGCGCATCGGCGTGAAGACCAGTGTGGACGCGATGGCGCCCCCGGTGTTCTTCAAGAACCGTGACAGCTATGCGTTCTCGGCGTATCTGGCGGGCTGGTCGGTGACCAGCGGCGAAATGTCCAACGCGTTGACTTCACTGCTGGTGACGCGCAATCCGGAAGCCGGCCTGGGCACCACCAATCGCAGCCGCTATTCCAACCCGAAGATGGACGAACTGGTGAAGGAAGCATCGTCCACCATGGACGAGGCCAAGCGCGCCGAGTTGCTGTCCAAGGCCAGCAACATGGCAATGGACGACTACGCCATGCTGCCGATTCACTTCGAATTGTCGGTCTGGGCGATGAAGAACGACATCCGCTACCAGGGCCGCCCTGACCAGGTCACGCTTGCGCAGTTTGCAACCTTGAAGAAGTAACGCGCAACGCGGGCGGTTTCCAGTGCTGGCAACAATCGTAAGAAGGCTGCTGCAAACCATCGTCGTCATGCTTGTCATGTCGGCGTTGGTTTTTGCAGGCATATACATGGTGGGCGATCCGGTTTCGATGCTGGCCAGCCCGGAAGCCACCGAGGCGCAGCGTGCCGCCATCAGCGCGTCGTTGGGTTTGGACCTGCCGCTGTGGCGGCAGTACCTGATCTTCATGAGCCAGGCAGTGCAAGGCGATTTCGGCAACAGCTTCCTGACGGGCGAGCCGGCCATGCACCTGATCCTGGAGCGCATGCCGGCCACCGTCGAACTGGCCTGTGTGGCCATGCTGATGTCGGTACTGATCGGCGTGCCGCTGGGCATCCTGGCGGGCTTGAAGCCGCAGGCGCCGGGTTCACGCGCCATCATGACCGGCTCCGTGCTGGGTTTCTCATTACCCAACTTCTGGGTCGGCCTGATGCTGATCATGGTGTTCGCCGTGATGCTGGGCTGGGTGCCGGCGGGGGGGCGCGGCAAGACGGTCAGCATTGGTTCGCTTGAGCTGAGCGTGCTGACGCTTAGCGGCTGGATGAGCCTGGCCTTGCCCGCCGCCACGATCGCCATCGCCAAGTGCGCGATGATCATTCGCGTGACGCGCGCGGCCACGCGCGAAGCACTGCCCATGGACTACATCAAGTTCGCGCGCGCCAAGGGCTTGTCGGAAAAGCGGGTGCTGGGCGTGCATCTGTTGAAGAACATCCTGATTCCGGTCGTGACGGTGGCGGGTCTTGAATTCGGCCAGGTGATGGCGTTCGCCGTCGTCACCGAAACTGTGTTTTCGTGGCCGGGCATGGGCAAGCTGCTGATCGATTCCATCATCAATCTGGATCGTCCGGTGGTGGTGGCCTATCTGCTTTTGATCGTGTTCTTCCTGGTCATGTTGAATCTGGTGGTGGACATCATCTACACGGTGCTGGACCCCCGCGTACGTCTGGATAGCCGCCGATGAACACCAACGTCAATGTCCCCGCCTCCGCCGCGCCGGCCGCCGCGCGCAAGGAAGAAACGCCTTGGCGCCGCTTCGTGAAGGATTTCTTCGCCAGCAAGCTGGCCACCCTGGGCCTGGTGATGCTGGTGGTGATTGTGGGCGCCGCCGTGTTGGCGCCGTGGATCGCGCCGCAAAATCCTTACGACCTGGCGGTGCTGGACATCATGGATTCCAAGCTGAAGCCAGGCAGCGAAAGCAGCGATGGCTCCATGCACCACTGGCTGGGTACCGACGGGCAGGCGCGCGACCTGTTGTCGGCCATTCTCTATGGCATGCGCACCAGTTTGATGGTGGCTACCGTGTCGGTGCTGGCGGCCTTTGGCATCGGCGCCACCGTTGGCCTGATCGCGGCTTATTTTGGCGGCCGGATCGACGCGCTGCTGATGCGGATTGTGGATATCCAGTTGTCGTTTCCCGCCATCCTCGTTGCGCTTATGCTCTTGGCGATTTTGGGCAAGGGTGTGGATAAGGTGATCATCGCGCTGATTGTCGTGCAGTGGGCGTATTTCGCGCGGGCCGCGCGCGGCGCCGCGCTGGTGGAGCGTGGCAAGGAATATGTGGAGGCCGCGCGCTGTATGTCCTTGTCCTGGGGGCGTGTGCTGTTTCGTCATGTGCTGCCCAACTGTATGCCGCCGCTTATCGTGATCGCCACCATTGACCTGGCGCACGCCATCGCCTTGGAAGCCACGCTGTCGTTCCTGGGCGTGGGGGTACCGGTGACCGAGCCGTCGTTAGGCATGCTGATCTACAACGGCTTTGAATACCTGTTGTCGGGCCAGTACTGGATATCGTTCTTTCCCGGCATTGCGCTGGCGCTGGCCATCATCGCCATCAACCTGGTGGGCGACCACCTGCGCGATGTGCTCAACCCGCGTCACGCGAATTAGGGGCGGACGCGATGCAGACAAACGCTGTGGAAACGCCCTTGGCCGCACCCCCGACGGTTCTTGAAGTGCAAGGATTGAAGACGCACTTCTTCACGCGCAATGGCGTGGTGAAGGCGGTGGATGGTGTGGACCTGACCTTGGCCGAAGGCGAAATCCTGGGCCTGGTGGGCGAATCAGGATCAGGCAAGAGCATCACCGGTTTTTCGCTGATGGGTTTGCTGGACGAGCCGGGCCGCATCGTTGAAGGGCACCTGCGGCTGAACGGTGAAGACCTGCGCGGGGCAACGCCGAACCGCTGGCGCCAATTGCGGGGCCAGGAGATCGCGATGATCTTCCAGGACCCGATGATGACGCTGAACCCCGTGCTGCGCGTGGATACGCAAATGATCGAGGCGGTGCAAGCGCACCACAAGGTGTCGCGCGAACAAGCGCGGCAACGCGCCTTGCAGACGCTGACGATGGTGGGCATTCCGTCGCCACAGGAGCGCCTGCGCGCATATCCACACCAACTGTCTGGCGGCATGCGCCAGCGCGTGGCCATTGCCATCGCACTCTTGAATTCACCGCGCCTGATCATCGCCGACGAGCCCACCACCGCGCTGGATGTCACGATTCAAGGGCAGATTCTTTTTGAAGTGCAGAAGCTGTGCCGCGAAACCGGTACTGGCTTGATATGGATCACGCACGATCTGGCGGTGGTGGCTGGCCTGGCCGACCGCGTGTCGGTGATGTATGCGGGCCGCGTAGTTGAAACGGGCAGCACGTATGACGTCATCACGCATCCCATGCATCCGTACACGCATGGGCTGATTGCATCGATCCCCACACCGGAATCGCGCGGCAGGCCGTTGGTGCCGATTCCCGGCATGACACCGTCGCTGTTGAATCTGCCGCAAGGCTGTGCGTTTCGCGGGCGCTGTCCCCGCGCCACCGACGCCTGTCTGATCGAACCGCAGCCTGTGGAAGTTCGCCCGGCGCAATGGGTGCGCTGCTGGCACGCCGGAGACCCAGACCCCAAATGAGCGCAGCAGAACGCGACGCCGCCGCCCCCATCTTGTCCCTGCGCGACGTGGAACTGCGCTTCGTGCAGCCCGTGGACCTGGCCGGGCGCATTGCCAATTTGCTGGGGGCGGGCTTGAAGACACAGGTGGTGCACGCCGTGGCCGGCGTGGACCTGGATGTGCAGCCTGGCGAAGTCATTGGCATCGTGGGTGAATCAGGCTGTGGAAAATCCACGCTGGGCCGCGTCGTATCCGGCATTCTGCCGCCCTCGTCGGGCGATGTGCACTACCAGGGCAAGGCCGTGCGGACGATGGCGGGGCCGGAGCGGCGCGCCTACGAGCTAGGCGTGCAGATGATTTTCCAAGACCCCTACGCCTCGCTCAACCCGCGCATGCGGGTGCGCGAAATCATCGGCGAGGCACCCGTGGCGCACGGCCTGATCCGCGCCCGCGACAAGGCGGAATACGTGGCCGGGCTGATGCGCCAAGTGGGCCTGGACCCGTCTTTCACGCAGCGCTACCCGCATCAGTTTTCAGGCGGGCAGCGGCAGCGCATCGGCATCGCGCGGGCGTTGGCGCTCAAGCCCTCCGTGATCGTCTGCGATGAAGCCGTGGCCGCTTTGGATGTGTCGATTCAGGCGCAGGTGCTGAACCTGTTTGAACAATTGCGCGATGACCTGGACCTGACGTATCTGTTCATCAGCCACAACCTGAGCGTGGTCAGCCATATCTCGGACCGCGTGGCGATCATGTATCTGGGGCGCGTGGTGGAGCTTGCGCCGACCGACACGGTTTTTCAGCGCGCCAACCATCCGTACACACAAGCACTGTTGAAAGAGCTGCCGACCTTGACGCCCGGTCGGCGCACGTATCAGCCGATCAAGGGCGAACTGCCGTCTCCGCTGGACCCGCCCAGTGGCTGCGCATTCCACCCACGTTGTCCCCACGCCATGGCGCGCTGCAAGGAGGAACGGCCCTTGCTGCGGGAAATCGCGCCAGGCCAGCTCAGCGCCTGCCACCTGAACGACACACCCTGACTGGACGTTGGATGGGTAAAGAACGACATGCCCTTGACTGGACGTTGGATGGGTAAAGAATGACACGCCCTGACTAGACGTAGGATGGGTGAAGCGCGAGAATCCCTGGACAAGAAAGCTGACACCAAGCGCGCGCAACCCATCAAGCAGAGCCGGAAACATGGCAGGAATAAAGAAGAACCTGACCGCTACTAAAGAAGCTTGTTTTGCGCATGCGCTTGTGAAAATTGAACCGTCGCTTGATGGGTTACGCGCGTTTGGCACTCGCTTTTTTCTGACGTGCTGATCGCGCTTCACCCATCCTACGTCGCCTTGTGAATTCACCTAATTTGACTCTGACCCCATGAAAACCATTGCCGAAATCGAACGCGCGCACCCGGAACTGACCGCCTTGCGCCGCGATATCCACGCGCACCCGGAACTGGCCTTCCAGGAAACGCGCACGTCCAACCTGGTGGCGCAACGCTTGCGCGAGTGGGGCCTGGAAGTGCATACGGGCCTCGGGAAAACCGGCGTGGTGGGGGTATTGCGCGCCGGCAGCGGCAAGAAGATGATCGGCCTGCGCGCTGACATGGATGCGCTGCCCATGCCCGAGCACAACCGTTTTGCACACAAGTCCACCATCAGCGGCCGCATGCACGGCTGTGGCCATGACGGCCATACCGCCATGCTGCTGGGCGCCGCGCAATACCTATCCACGCATCGCAATTTCGACGGTACGGTGGTGTTCATCTTCCAGCCGGCCGAAGAAGGCGGCAACGCCGGCGCGCGCGCCATGATGCAGGACGGCCTGTTCGACAAATTCCCCTGCGATGCGGTGTTCGGCATCCACAACATGCCCGGCATGCCGGTCAACCAGTTCGGCTTTCGCGCGGGCCCGACGATGGCTTCCAGCAACCGCTGGGACATCGTCATCAAGGGCGTGGGCGGGCACGCGGCGCAGCCTCATGCCTCGGTCGACCCCATCATTGTGGCCGCCGATATGGTGCACGCTTTGCAGACCGTGATTTCGCGCAGCAAGAATCCGCTGGACCAGGCCGTGCTGTCGATCACGCAGATCCATGCGGGTGATGCCTACAACGTGATTCCCGGCGAGGCCGTGCTGCGCGGCACGGTGCGCACGTATTCGGTGGAAACCCTGGACAAGATCGAAGCCGACATGCGCCGTATCGCCACCACCTTGCCGCAGGTGTATGGCGGCACGGGCGAACTCGATTTCGTGCGGGCTTATCCGCCGCTGGTGAACTGGGAAAAGGAAACGGCCTTTGCGGCGAAGGTGGCCGAAGAGGCGTTCGGCGCTGAAAGCGTGCTGCGCGACATGCCGCCCTTCATGGGCGCTGAAGATTTTTCCTTCTTCCTGGAAGCCATTCCGGGTGCATATCTGTTCCTGGGCAACGGTGATGGCGACCACCGCATGGAAAGCTATCACGGCATGGGTCCGTGCCAGTTGCATAACCCGAACTACGATTTCAATGATGCGCTGTTGCCGGTGGGCGCCACGTACTGGGTGAAGCTTACCGAGGCCTTCTTGCCGGCCGCCTGAATGCCCGACAACTACCGATAGGCTATTTGCTTATTGGCGTTGTTGATAAAGCCGCGGGGTGTACTCCCGCGGCTTTTTCTATATGACGTGAAGCTTTGATCAAACGCCCATAACTTCGTTTGAGATAGCAGGCGCGGTTCCCATAATGGGTCGTTCCACAGCAAGCGGAAATCCCGCGGATAAGCACTTATCCACAAGGAACACCATGCGTATGTCATCCGAACTTCAGGACCGCCTGGTCCAAACTGTCACCGCCACCGGCTTGGCGCTGGTGTTGGCTCTGTTGGCGCTGGCCTCGCCCACCCCCGCATTGGCCGAAGGTGTGGATACCTTGTCTGCGTGCGTGGCCGCGTCGGCGAGTCTGCGCTAAACGCTTTGCCTGGCGCTGGCCAAGTCCTGCATTCGTGGCCAGCCCTGTGGATAACGTTGAAAACAGGCCACTGCCACGAGCTGTGGATAAAGCGAAATTCGATTCCTAGAGAGCAAATCACCTACGAAAGCATGCACGGCACCCCTACATAAACACCGGTGCGTCTAGCCCGCAATGATGAAAATAGGGCGGTTCCTGTGCGGAACCGCCCTTTTTCTATTCAGGCTGCTGGCACCCTCAGAGCGTCAGCCCCAGCGCCTTGGCCACGCCGGCCGCATAAGCCGGATCGGCCTTCTTGAAGTGTTCCAACTGACGGCGCTGGATCTCTTCCGGCACGCCCGCCATATGGCGGCCGATATTGCCGAACAGCAGTTCCTGTTTTTCCGGCGTCATCAAGCGGAACAAGTTGCCGGGCTGTGAATAATAGTCATCATCCACGCGGTGGTTCCAGCGCGCGGCAGCCTGGCCGTCCAGCGCCAGCGGCGGTTCGCCGGCGGACGGGGTTTCCTTCCACTCGCCCGCGCTATTGGGCTCGTAGTTCAGCGTACCGCCCACGTTGCCATCGACACGGCTCGCGCCATCGCGGTGATAGCTGTGGAACGGGCAGCGCGGCGCATTCACGGGGATCTGGTGATGATTGATCCCCAGGCGGTACCGGTGCGTGTCGCCATACGAGAACAAGCGCCCTTGCAGCATCTTGTCCGGCGAAAAGTCGATGCCCGGGACGATGTTTGCCGGGGTGAAAGCGGCCTGCTCGACTTCGGCGAAGTAGTTCTCGGGGTTCTTGTTCAGCTCCAGCACGCCCACTTCAATCAGCGGATAGTCACCATGCGGCCAGACCTTGGTCAGGTCGAACGGGTTGATGTGGTAGGTAGCGGCTTCGGCTTCGGGCATGATCTGCACCTTCAGCGTCCACTTCGGGAAGTTCTTCTGCTCGATGTTCTCGAACAGATCACGCTGCGAGCTTTCGCGGTCGTGCGCAACCACCTGGGCGGCTTCCTCGTCGCTCATACAGACCACGCCCTGTTGCGACTTGAAGTGGAACTTCACGTAGAAGCGTTCGCCGTCCTTGTTGACGAAGCTGAACGTGTGCGAGCCAAAACCGTGCTGCTGACGCAGGTTGGCGGGAATGCCGCGGTCGCTCATCAGGATGGTGACCTGATGCAGCGATTCGGGGCTGAGCGACCAGAAGTCCCAGGCGGCGGTGGCGCTGCGCAGGTTTGTCTTGGGATCGCGCTTTTGCGTGTGAATGAAGTCGGGGAATTTCAGCGGGTCGCGAATGAAGAACACCGGGGTGTTGTTGCCCACCAGGTCCCAGTTGCCTTCATCGGTGTAGAACTTGATGGCAAAGCCGCGTACGTCACGTTCGGCATCCGCCGCGCCGCGTTCGCCGGCTACGGTGGAAAAGCGCAGGAACAGCGGGGTTTGCTTGCCGACCTGCGAAAAGATGCTGGCGCGGGTGTAGCGCGTGATGTCGTGGGTAACGGTGAAGGTGCCGTAGGCGCCGGACCCCTTGGCATGGACGACGCGTTCGGGAATGCGTTCGCGGTCGAAGTGGGCCAGCTTTTCAATCAGCCAGAAGTCTTGCAACAGCGCCGGGCCGCGAGGGCCGGCCGTCAACGTGTTGTTGTTGTCCGGCACCGGCGCGCCCGAGGCGGTGGTCAGAGGCTTCTTGTCGGTCATAGCACACTCCGTACGTAATTCTGGAAGGCGCGCGACCGCTTGGGCCCCACGCTGTGTTGTGAATATTCCCGTGCGTATCCGCCAGGGAATATGTCCGACACATCATAGGGGTCAAGGTTGCGTTTGTGAAGTTGATTGCTATATATAAATCGATTGCCAAAAACTATCGATAATTTTTCATGTTTAACGCGTAGGAAGTGGACGGTGTGAACCTCGCGCGCATGAAAAAACCGGCCGCTAGGGGCCGGTTCTTGGAGGCTTGCAGTGCAGGCCTATCGGAATTAGCGGTTTGCCGCGGCTTCCGCCTTGCGCTGCATGGCGCGGGTAATGGACCACTGCTGTGCGATGGACAGGGTGTTGTTCACGCACCAGTACAGCACCAGGCCGGCCGGGAAGAAGAACATCATCCCACCGAACACCAGCGGCATGATCATCATGACCTTGGCCTGGATGGGGTCCGGCGGCGTCGGGTTCAGTTTGATCTGCAGGAACATGGTGGCCATCATGATGGCGGGCAGAATGAAGTACGGGTCGCGGATCGACAGGTCATGGACCCACAGAATCCACGGCGCGCCGCGCATTTCCACACTGGCCAGCAGCACCCAGTACAGCGAGATGAACACCGGAATCTGCACCACCATCGGCAAGCAGCCGCCCAGCGGGTTGATCTTTTCGGTGCGGTACATCTCCATCATGGCGGCGTTGAGCTTTTGCTTGTCGTCGCCGTACTTTTCCTTCAACGCCTGCAGACGCGGGGCCACTTGCTTCATGCGGGCCATCGAGCGGTAGCTCGCGGCGGCCAGCGGGTAGAAGATGGCCTTGATCAGCACGGTCAGCGCAACAATCGTCCAGCCCCAGTTGCCCAGCAACGAATGCAGCCAGGTCATCAGCGTGAACAGCGGCTTGGCAATGATGGTCAAAAAGCCATAGTCCACGACCAGTTCGAGGCCGGGAGCGAGCGCCGCCATGGCCTTCTGGTCTTGCGGGCCGACCCACAGGTGCGAGTCAACGCGCGAGGCGGAACCCGGGGCGATTTCACCCACGGCTTCGATGCTGCGGGCGGCGTACAGGTTCTTCTGCACTTCCAGCAGTTCGTTCGTGCGCGGCTTGCCTTGCGGCGGCACCCAGGCGGTGGCGAAATAATGCTGCACCACGGCGATCCAGCCATTGTCCGCCTGCTTGACGTAGCTGGCCTTCTTCTTTTCGATGTCGCTGAACGTGCTCTTCTGGAATTTTTCCTGTTCAGAGTAGACGGCGAAACCGGTGAACGTGTGATAGAAGCTGGACGTGTCGGCGGGGTCATTGCCGTCGCGCTCCAGCTGCAGGTACAGCGCGGGCGACACGGGGGCTGAACCGACGTTGGTCAGGTCGTGGCGCACGTCAATGTCGTAGCGGCCCTTGTGCAGGGTGAACGTCTTGGTGACTTTCACGCCACCCGATTCGCCCTCGAACGACACGACCAGGCTGTCGCCGGTCATTTGGCGTTCGGTGGACGTGACGCGGAAAGGCGTCTGGTGCGTGGGGAAGCTCTGACCGTTGGGCGCGCCGACCACGCCGGACTGCACCACGTAGGTCAGGCCGGCCGAACGGTCCAGCAGCACGGTGGGTTGGTCGGCATGGCCAGTTGCCGGGTACTTCAGCAGCTCGGCGCGTACCAACTGGGCGCCCATGGTGTCGAAGGTCAGGCGCAGCACGTCGGTGGTGACAACGACTTCTTCCGAACGCGCCGTGGCGGGCGCGGTGGCGCCAGGAACCGCCGACGGCGCGGTTGCCGTGGTGGTGGGCGCGCTGGGCACCGAAGGCGTGGCGTTATTGGCGCCGGCCTGCGGTTCAGCCGTGCTGGCCGCGGGCGTCGGGCCCCCGAACAGGGACGGCTTGCCGTTATGGATTTGCCAGTTGTTCCATAGGAGCAACAGCGAGAAGGAGAAAATCATCCAGAGGACGGTTCGTCGGATATCCATGGTGCCTACTGAAGTGAATACGGGCCAGCAAAGCCCGCCAGTTTAGCGTCAATCGTGCTCGATGCGGTGGCTGTGGGAACAGCACGGGGGGCCATTGGTTCCCTTGGACGGCGGAACCGGATCCCAGCCGCCGGGCGACCACGGGTGGCAACGGCCAATACGCCGGACTGCCAACCAGAAGCCGCGCCAGACGCCGTGGCGTTCGATTGCTTCAATCGCGTACGCCGAGCAAGTGGGGGTGAAGCGGCACTGCCTGCCGATCCAGGGACTCAGGAAGAACCTGTAGAAGCGGATCGGAAGAATGAGCAGTGCTTTGAAAATCATCGCGCAATCCGGTCAAAGTGAGCGTCCACTTCGGCCCTGACCACGCGTTTAAGCGAGGTGAGCGTGGTGGGCGCGACTTTGCTATGCAAGCGCACGACGTAATCCTTGGCCGGCAGCGCCAGGCGCCGATGGCGGAACGCTTCGCGGATGACCCGCTTGATGGCGTTGCGCGTACTGGCGTGGGCGGCGAACCGCTTGGCGATGATGAGCCCCAGACGGGCACAGGCATCCTGGCCGGGGGGCAGATCATTGGGAGCCGACGTCACAATGAATAACGCCCCTCGAGCAAGACGCCGGCCTTTCAGGGCAGCGGCGAACTCGGAGGGGCGATGCAACCGCGCCTCCGGGGGAAGCGTGGAGCGCGGCATGGACTGCGGGTCAGGCGTTTGCGCGGAACCAGAACGAGATTGCGAGAGGTCTTGCAATATGGCCGGTCCGTGCAAATAGTCAGGTTTCCGGGAAAACCGGAAAACCAGAACTTAGACAGCCAGACGCTTGCGGCCCTTGGCGCGGCGGGCGTTCAGGATGGCGCGGCCAGCGCGGGTTTTCATGCGCACGCGAAAGCCATGGGTGCGCTTGCGGCGGGTAACGGAAGGTTGGTAGGTACGTTTCATGGACGATCCACAAAAAGAACAAAAGTCAGAAGGGACCTGCCCGGAGGGTTCCAGGACGCAAAATCAGAAGCGGGTATCTAGTGAGCTTTTTTGCAACAGGTACAAAAACAACTCGTAGACGGGGCTCTGGACAAGGGATTTCTCCCCAGGCGACCTATTCAGCAAAGCTAAAAACCGGACAGTGCAGTAAGCGCCCAAACCTGTGAAAGGAGGGTACTTGCTACAACTCCGGCTAAGCTCTCTGTGAAACCTTCTGACAGACAGAATTCGGAAAAGCCCACCATTTCAGCAAGTTTTCCCTGTCTTGTCAAACAGTTAAGCCTGGGCAGTGTAGACGCTTATGTCCTGCCCTGTGGATAACCCCAGCCCAGGCAAGGTAGAATCGAGGTTTGAATAAGAGCGAC